>CAZTOE010000278.1:0-5942 GCA_964615045.1 uncultured Spirochaetales bacterium | reverse complement strand
ATGGAGATCGTCGGGACGAATCCCGAAGTCGCGCTCCAGCTCGTCGAGGCTTCCGTAGACGTCGACGCGGGGGACCTCGGGGTTGTCGCTCCTCCACACCGGAATCGGCGAGCCCCAGAAGCGGTTGCGGCTGATCGACCAGTCCTGGGCGCCCTCGAGCCACTTTCCGAAGCGCCCGTCGCGGATGTGCTCGGGGATCCAGTGGATCTCGCGGTTCAGCTCCACCATGCGCTCGGCGAAGGAAGAGACCCGCACGTACCACGAGCTCATCGCCCGGTAGATCAGCGGCTGATCGGTGCGCCAGCAGTGCGGGTAGTTGTGGACGAGGGTGTCGTGCCGCACCAGGGCGCCGGTTTCGCGCAGCCGCCGGATGATCGAAGGGTTGGCATCGAAGACGAGCTCGCCTGCCCAATCTGGAACGTCGTCGGTGAAGCGACCTCGATCGTCGACCGGGCAGAGCACCGGGATTCCCGCCGCCGTCGAGACGCGCAGGTCGTCTTCGCCGAAGCCGGGCGCCATGTGCACCAGCCCGGTGCCCTCGTCGGTGCTCACATAGTCGTCGACGAGTACGACAAAGGCGTTGTCGGTGGCCCGGAAGAAGGGAAACAGCGGCCGATAGCGAAGCCCCGCGAGGTCGCGACCCTGGAACGTGCCAATGCGCTCCGCACCGCCCAGCTCCTCCCGGTAGCGCTCCACGGCGGCGGCCGCGACCAGAACGCGGCGTTCGCCACTGCGGAGCAGCGCATACTCGATCGCCGGCCCCGCCGCGATCGCGAGGTTGCTGGAAAGCGTCCAGGGAATGGTCGTCCAGATCCAGAGCTCGGTGGGACCGTCGCCCCGCGGCTCGAGCACTTCGAGGCGCACCGTGACGGCCGGGTCCTGGCGCTCCCGGTAGGAGTCGTCCAGGCGGGTCTCGAAGTTGGAGAGCGGCGTTTCGGCCGCCCAGGAGTACGGGAGCACCCGCTCGCCTTCGTAGATCAGCCCCTTGTCCCACAGCCGCTTGAAGGCCCACATCACGCTCTCCATGTAGGAGAGGTCCATGGTCTTGTAGTCGTTCGTGAAGTCGACCCAGCGCGCCTGGCGCGTGACGTAGCGCTCCCACTCGCCGGTGTACCGCATCACCGACGCCCGGCACTGGGCGTTGAAGCGGTCGATTCCGTAGGTCTGGATCTGCGCTCGGCCCGAGAGCTCGAGCTCCTTCTCCACCTCCATCTCCGCCGGCAGCCCGTGGCAATCCCAGCCGAACCGCCGCTCCACCCGGCGCCCGCGCATGGTCTGATAGCGCGGCACGATGTCCTTCACGTAGCCGGTGACCAGGTGGCCGTAGTGCGGAAGCCCGTTGGCGAAGGGGGGGCCGTCGTAGAAGACGTACTCATTGCGGCTCCCGGGGCCCGAGGGGCGCTGTTCCACCGAGCGCCGGAACACATCGCGCTCGGCCCATAGGGCCAGAATCTCGGCCTCGATCGCGGGGAAATCGGGCTGGGGGTCGACGCTCGGATAGCGGCTCGCGCGACCGGCCTCACTCCCGTGTCCAGTCTTGGTCACATCAACGGTCACACCAGGCTCACTGCCGCTCACGAGCTTGCACGCCCGCTGGCGGGCTCGATCGGTGGGGGATTCCCTCGGTAGGGCCGAACCTTACCCGATCCTTGCCTATGCTCCACCGGACATGGATGCTCCTACCGAACTGCAGACTCCACCGCCGACCCTGAGCGGGGCGCAACGCCGCTACTTGCGGGGCCTCGCGCAGCGCGAGAAGCCGGTGGTGTGGCTGGGGGAAGCCGGCACCTCGCCGGGCGTGCTGCGCAGCCTCGACGAGGCGCTTTCGGCGCGCGAGCTGGTCAAGGTGCGGATGCGGGCGCCCGCCGACAAAAGGCGCACTGCGGAGGAACTCGCCGCTTCGGCTGGCGCCGCGTTGTGCGGTCTAATCGGCCATACCGCGATCCTGTATCGACCCCACCCCGTTCCCGAAGAGCGGCTCATCAAACTCCCCGCCGCAGGGGGTTCCGATGGCTGACACGGAGGGGCCGCTTCGCTATTGCACCGCCGGCGGCTTCGAGATCGAGGTCACCGCGGCGCCGGTCGAGGCGGATCCGGAAATCCTCGCGTTGACCGATGCGCTCGACCGCCGCCGCGGCGCGCTTTTCTCGTCGAGCTACGAGTATCCCGGGCGCTACACGCGCTGGGATTTTGGCTTTGTCGACCCACCGCTCGCGATCTCGAGCCGCGGCCGCGACGTGACGCTCGAGGCCCTCAATGCACGCGGCGCGCTGCTCCTGCCGCCGCTCGCCACAGCGCTCGAGCCGCTCGAAGCGGTGACGGAGCTCTCGGTCGAGCCCGAGCGGATCTCGTGTCGTGTTGCACTACCCGTGGGGCGCTTTCCCGAAGAGGAGCGCAGCAAGCAGCCCTCGGTGTTCTCGGTGTTGCGGGCGGTTCTCGCGTGCTTCGCATCGCCCGAGGACGGCCACCTCGGTCTCTACGGTGCCTTCGGCTACGACCTGGCGCTCCAGTTCGAGCCGGTCCGCATGCGCCTCAAGCGACCCGAGCACCAGCGGGACTTCGTGCTCTACCTGCCCGACGAGCTGCTGATCGTCGACCACCGCCGCGAGCGCGCCGCCCGGCGCCGCTACGAGTTCCGCTTCGGTGATGCGACCACCCGGGGCCTGGAGCGCTGCGGCGCGGAGGTGGAATACCGGGCCGCCCCGGACGCCGAGCGCCGCGACCACACGGCCGAGGAGTACGCCGAGGCCGTGATCCAGGCGCGCGAGTCGTTCCGGCGCGGCGATCTCTTCGAGGTGGTGCTGACCCAGACCTTCGCGGAACCCGCTCAGGCGTCACCCGCCGAGATCTTTCGGCGCCTGCGGCAGCGCAATCCCTCGCCCTACGGCTTCTTGATCCACCTGGGGGAACGCGAGTATCTGGTGGGCGCATCACCCGAGATGTACGTGCGCGTCGAGGGGCGGCGCGTCGAGACCTGTCCGATCTCCGGGACGATTCCGCGCGGTGCCGATCCCATCGAGGACGCCGAGCAAATCCGCACGCTGCTCAACTCGAGCAAGGACGAGTCCGAGCTCACGATGTGCACCGATGTCGACCGCAACGACAAGTCTCGCATTTGCCAACCCGGCTCGGTGCACGTCATCGGGCGCCGCCAGATCGAGATGTACTCGCGCCTGATCCACACCGTCGACCACGTGGAGGGCACGTTGCGCGACGGCTTCGACGCGCTCGACGCTTTTTTATGTCATACGTGGGCGGTCACCGTGACCGGCGCACCCAAACCCTGGGCCATGCAGTTCATCGAAGATCACGAGCGTTCCGCACGGGCATGGTACGGCGGCGCCGTGGGGCTGCTCGGCTTCGACGGCAACATGAACACCGGCCTCACGCTGCGAACCGTACACGTGCTCGACGGTGTGGCGCGCGTCCGCGCCGGGGCCACGTTGCTGTTCGATTCGGACCCGCTGGCCGAGGAGGAGGAAACCCGCGTCAAGGCCTCGGCGCTGCTCGACGCCATCGTGCGCCCGGCGGACGCCGCGACCCCGGCCGAGGTACCGCTCGAAACCGCGGGGCAGGGCAGGCGGATCCTGCTCATCGATCACCAGGACTCGTTCGTCCACACGCTGGCCAACTATCTGCGGCAGACCGGCGCCCGGGTGGAAACCTGGCGCTTCGGGTTTCCGGTCGAGGCATTGGACGCGCTCCGGCCCGACCTCGCCGTGCTGTCGCCGGGTCCCGGCTCCCCGGCCGACTTCGATCTCAGCGGGACGATCGGGGCACTGCTGGCGCGCGAGATTCCGATCTTCGGGGTCTGCCTTGGGCTGCAGGGGCTGGTGGAGCATTGCGGGGGGCGTTTGGGGGTCCTCGACTACCCGATGCACGGAAAGCCGACGGAGGTGCGCACGAAAGCGAGTCCGCTGTTCGACGGCCTCCCCGACCGCTTCCGGGCCGCCCGCTACCACTCGCTCTACGCGCTCCGCGAGACGCTGCCCCCCGAGCTTCGGGTCGTCGCCGAAAGCGAGGACGGGGTCGTGATGGCGGTGCAGCACACCGAACGACCCGCCGCTGCGGTGCAGTTCCATCCGGAATCCATTCTCACCGGCCGGGAGACCGGCGTGCGGCTGCTCGCCAACGCGATCCGGCTGCTCTGCGGCGCTAGATAAAGAGCGCTAGCTGTCGGCACTCGGCGATCAGGACGCCGTCCGCACTCCAGAGTTCGCCGTCCTCCTCCACGAAACCCTCGGCGGCCGTGCGGGATTCGAAGCGAGCGAGCAGGAAATCTTCGGGCCGAGCCGTGGCGAGCGGGAGGGTGCGGCGAAAGTGAATCGTGAGCTCTGCGGTCGGGACGGGTCCCAGTGCGTCGGGCTCCGGGGCCATCGAAAAGCAGGTCGGCGGAAAGGCGTCGCACATTGCGGCCACCGACAACGCGTCGGCGCGGCGCGGCTCTTCCGGCCGGATCCAGCCGCCGGCGAGTGCCAGGGGGGCACCCGAGCCGGGGGGCTCGCCGAACGCCCAGCGGAACTCCCAGCGACCGTGCATGGGGTGAAAACCTTCGAGGCGACGGCACGCTTCGGGAGGCGGCGCGTCCGGCACCGGGCGCCGGGCGAAGCGCAGCCCCTCCCGCTGGCTTCCAAAGACGGCGAGGGCGACCGCGACCGGGCGCCCCTCTTGCCGCAAGCGGGCGCTCCAGAAGGAGAGCGAGCGCCCTTCGCGCTCGGGGCAGGTCTCAATCTCCGCAGCGCCGGGGCTGGGGGCGCCGACAAAGTGAACCGTGAGGCTCCGCGGCGGATGCTCGGGCGCGACTTGTGCGAGCAGGCTGCGCAACAGGAGCGCGGCGAGATAGCCGCCGTTGGCGCCGCGACCCACCCACCAATCCTCACATAGGTGCACGCCGAAGTGGCCTTCGCGCACGCGCGTGACCGAGGTGTCGCGATCGAAGCGCGTCATGGATGGCCACGCGGTAGCACAACCGGGCGACCGCTGGCTCGGCACCGGCGCCCTGCTTGTGGCAGACTTGGCTTTCCGCCGTGGGGAGCGGGATCTCCAGCGAATCGGAGTGGTCATGAAAACCAACCTCGGACTCTTTCTCGCCAAGCGCGCCCACCTCAACCCCAAGGTCGAAGCCATCGTCGAGGTCGAACGCGACCGGCGCTTCACCTATGCCGAGCTCAATGCCCGCTGCAACCGGATTGCCAACGTGATGCGCGACAAGGGCATCCGAAAAGGGGACCGGATCGCGTTTCTCATGATGAACGGGGTCGAGTACCTCGAGAGCTACCTGGCCTGCGCCAAGGTCGGCGCGATCATGGTGCCGCTCAACTGGCGCCTCGTCCCCGATGAGCTCGAGTTCATCCTCAAGGACTCGGGTTCCGTGATGATGTTCTTCGACACCGAGTTCGACGAGCAGGCAAAGGCGCTTCAGGGTCGCGACCTCGACATCAAGACCTGGATTCGCAACGGAGACGCCAGCTCCTGCCCCAGCTGGGCCGAGGACTACGAGACGCTTGCGAAGACCGCGTCCACCGACGAGCCCGAGATCACTGCGAGCGGCGACGATCTCCTTTTCATCATGTATACGTCGGGGACGACCGGGCTTCCGAAGGGCGTGGTCCATTCTCACAACACCACGGCGTGGGCCTCGTTCACCCTCAACATGACCGCGGATTACCGCCCCGGCGACCGCTACCTGCAGATGTTGCCGCTCTTCCACGTCGGCGCGCTCACCCCCGCGACCGCAATCTTCCACCGCGGCGGGACGATTGTACTGATGCGCGCCTTCGACCCGAGCCGGGCCTTTGAGGTGATCGAGCGCGAGAAGGTGACGATCGGGCTCGCGGTGCCGGCGATGCTGCAGTTTATGTGGGTCTCGCCCAAGCGCGAAGAATGCGACTCCTCGAGCGTGCGCTGGATGATGTGTGGCGCGGCACCGGTTCCGATTCCCG
>CAZTOE010000277.1:0-5957 GCA_964615045.1 uncultured Spirochaetales bacterium | reverse complement strand
CCCGTCGCCTGCTGAAGCTCAAGATGGACCGCTACGCACTTTGAATGTTCGATTTGGAACATCAATAATTTGATAGTTTATTCGGCTGGTTGGAGTGGAAACATCAAGAGAGCGTTCCATTCGGAACAGGTTCGGAGCGACTTTTCGGAGGTCGGCGGCGCTCTCTTGGCGGTGTCAAGGTGTGTTTTAGCTTTGATTCCGAGGAGTTGCCCCAATCGCGGCGCGCGTGGCGGACGCGATCCTCAAACTGGCACACCGCTTGCGATCTGTCCTGAACGTGGGACGCCGTTGCGGCGGTTGTGAGAGGCGCCGCGCGGAGTCCGACACAGCACCACAGGGTGTGGTGGTCCCACCGGTTGGGGTTCTTGGGCCACTGACTTGGTAGGGGCAGAGTCGCGACCGGGCCGTCGGCGTAATACGCGGGGGCAATCCGGGAGAGGCGCTAGCAACTCGTTGATCGATCCCTCCGCCAAAACGGGGGAGCGGAGGGATGGTCCGGCTGGCTACTCACCCGTGCGCTGACGGCCGGTCCGGCTCGTCGCACCCGGAGCCACGCGACTTTCCAGGTTCCCCTCCTGGCGAGAAAAGGCCGGTGTCCCCGCCTCTCGGGCGGGGGCACCGACCGTTGCCTAGATTGGTGCTTCATGTTCGGCATCGGCATGACCGAGCTCTTGGTGATCCTGGCGGTCGCCCTGATCGTCTTCGGACCAGCGCGACTTCCCGAGCTCGCGCGGTCGCTCGGCCGGGCGCTGGGCGAGTTCCGTCAGGCCTCAAACGATCTGCGTCGCACCATGCACGAAGCGGCCGACGACGCGCGCATCCAGCCGCCGACACCACCCCCCGCGGTGGCGCCCGCGCGTGACGAGGCCGCAGGGCCCGCCAAGCCAAAGCCAGCGGAACCCCAAGACTGAGCGCTGCGAACCTCATGGACGAGCGCCGTCTTCCGTTGACCGAGCACCTGGCCGAACTCCGCTCGCGGCTCATTCGCTCGCTGCTCGCCTGCGGGGTTGGCTTTGCGCTCGCTTGGGGGTTTCGGCTTCAGATCTTCGACGCCCTGCTGCGGCCGGCCACGGCCGCCCTCGCCGAGAGTGGGACGAAGCTGCAGGCGATCGCACCCACCGAGATCTTTTTCACGTACCTGAAGGGTGCCGCTCTCGGTGGCCTCGTGCTCGCGCTGCCGGTGGTGTTCTGGCAGATCTGGGCCTTTGTCGCGCCCGGCCTCTACCCCGAAGAGCGCCGCTATGCGGCACCCTTCTCCCTGATTTCCACGGCGCTCTTCCTCAGCGGTGCGGCTTTTGGCTACTTCATGGTCTTCCCAATCATGTTCGATTTCCTGCGCGCCTTCGAGAGCGATTTCGTGATCGCGGCGTGGACGATGCGCGAAGTGTTTGCCCTTACCACACGTCTGTTCCTCGCCTTCGGAATCGCATTCGAGCTGCCCGTGCTCGTGTTCTTCCTGTCCGCGGCGGGCATCCTGACCGCCCGGCAACTACTGCACGGCTTTCCCTACGCGATCGTGGCCTGCTTCGTGGTCAGCGCAATCCTGACGCCGCCCGACTGGGTGAGCCAGGTGTTGCTCGCGCTGCCCATGTCAGTGCTCTACCTGCTCGGTGTGGGTGTCGCGTGGTTCTTCGGCAGCCCGCGATCGAGAACCGCAAGCGCCGGCGAAGCTGGCGCGCGCAGTGAGCCAAAGGCGAACGAAGTCCATCAAACCGGAGCCGGCCAAACCGGCGCGCGAAGTGAGCCAAAGGCGAACGAAGTCCCCTAAGGCAAGCGCCGGTCAAACCGGAGCCGGCCAAACCGGCGCTTGCCCTGCGTAGGCCTGCCGCGGGCCTAGTCCGATGCGCCGCCCGGCGCCTCTGGCGGTTCCACCACGAAGAGCAACTGGCCGCTCTCCACCGTTTGGCCTTCGGATACGGCCAGCTCGGTCACGATGCCCTCAATGGGGGAGCTGATCTCGTTCTCCATCTTCATCGCTTCAATCACCACGACGCCCTGGCCCTCGGTCACCTCTGTGCCCACGGGCGCGGCGACCTTCACCACCTTGCCGGGCATCTCGGCCTCGATGCTCTGTTTCCCCGCGGCGATCGGAGCCGCCGAGCCGGCGAGGAGTTTGGTGCGTTCATCGACTGCCTCGAGGTGGAGCAGTTGGCCAGCGATCAGCACATCAAAGCCGTGCGCGCCCTGCTCGTCCACTATCGCCTCGAACTGGCGACCGTCTTCGATGATGGAGTAGATGGTGCGGCCGCTCTTGACAGCGTCGACGTGAAGCGTCGCGCCGTCGAGCGTGAGCTCGTACTTTCCCTCGGAGAGCTCTTTGAGGCCCACGACCCGCGTTTCGCCGCCCTTCTCGGTCACCTCGTAGTTCAACGCAACATCCCCCGCATCTGCGAGCGGCGCCCGAACTGCTTCCAGGGTGCGGCGCCGCCCGCGGGCGAACCGCTGCCACTGTCCAGGGTCGCCGCCTTGGCTTTGTCGCGGCGATAGGCAGCGATCGCGGCCAGCAGAATCCCGGCGCGCCTGGCCTCGCCGGCGGCCGCGCCGACTGCTTGCGATCCCCCGCGACCGCCGTCCATGTGTTCGGCGATGAAGCCCGTGTCGTAGCGACCCTTCAAAAAGACCGGATGCTCGAGTACGCGCTGGTGGAAGGGGATCGAGGTCTTGATGCCTTTCACGACGAACTCGAAGAGCGCGCGCCGCATGCGCTCGATCGCCTCGTTTCGGTCGCGGCCCCAGGCGATCAACTTCGCAACCATCGGATCGTAGAAAACGGTGACGCGGGCTCCCTGATACACTCCACTGTCGACGCGTACGCCGATCCCACCCGAAGGGCGGTACACCAGGATGTCGCCTGGCGACGGCACGAAGTTGTGGTCGGGGTCTTCGGCGTAGATACGCGCCTCGATGGCGTGGCCACTGATGCGCAGCTCCTCTTGGGTGAAGGGCAACGGCTCCCCCGCCGCGACTCGAATCATGGTCTTGACGATGTCGACGCCGGTGATCGCCTCGGTAATGGCGTGTTCGACCTGGACGCGCGTATTCATTTCCAGGAAGTAGAAATCGTCGTCCTTGTCGACCAGGAACTCACAAGTCCCCGCGCCCACGTAGTCGACGGCTCGGGCCGCGGCGACAGCAGCCTCGCCCATGCGCTGGCGAAGCTCGGGACTGATCCCGTTGCCGGGGGCCTCCTCGATCACCTTCTGGTGCCGGCGTTGGATGGAGCATTCGCGCTCGAACAAATGAACGGCGTTGCCCTGTGCATCGGCCAGGATCTGAATTTCGATGTGGCGCGGCTGTTCGACGAACTTCTCGATGTAGAGCGAGTCGTCGCCGAACGATGCGCGGGCTTCACTGCGCGCCCGGGCCAGGGCACCGGTGAGCTCGGACTCCTCGCGGACGAAGCGCATACCCTTGCCGCCGCCGCCGGCGCTGGCTTTCACCATCACGGGCAGGCCGATCCGCTTGGCCCAGGCGACTGCCTCCTCGTCGCTCAGACGCTCGGTGGTCCCCGGCACGATGGGAACCTTGGCCGCGTCCATCGTCTGCCGCGCGGTCACCTTGTCGCCCATGGCCCGCATCACATCCCCGCGCGGACCGATGAAGACGATGCCTTCCCTCTCACACAGATCGGAGAAGGCGCCGTTCTCGGCCAGGAAACCGTAGCCGGGGTGAATCGCCTGAGCACCCGAGCGCTTGGCGATCTCGGCGATCACCTCGCCACGCAGATACGACTCGGCGGCCGGCGGGGGTCCGCAAGGGTAGGCCTCGTCGGCATAGCGGACATGGAGGGCGTCGCGGTCGACATCGGAGTAGACGGCCACGGTCTTTACGCCGAGCTCGCGACAAGCTCGAATCACGCGGACGGCGATCTCACCCCGGTTGGCGATCAAAATCTTGTCGAACATCGTTGGGCTCCGCGCCTCACATCGGGATGTTGCCGTGCTTCTTCGGCGGATTCTGGTCACGCTTCTGGGCCAGCATCTCGAGGGAGTGGATGATTTTCTGGCGGGTCTCCTCGGGACGGATGACCTCGTCGATATAGCCGAGTTCGGCGGCCTTGAACGGGTTGGCAAACTTCTCCCGGTAGTCCGCCTCGAGCTCTCCCCGCCGCGCGGCGGCGTCGGCCGCTTCAGCGAGCTCCTTGCGGAACACGATGTTGACGGCGCCGTCGGGTCCCATCACCGCGATCTCGGCGGTGGGGAAGGCGAAGTTCACGTCGGCCCGCGTGTGCTTGCTGCTCATCACCACATAGGCCCCGCCGTAGGCTTTCCGGGTGATGATCGTGACGCGCGGCACAGTGGCTTCGCAGTACGCGTACAGCAACTTGGAGCCGTGGGTAATAATCCCCCCATGCTCCTGGTCGACGCCGGGCAAAAAGCCCGGGACGTCGACAAAGGTGATGATCGGGAGATTGAAGGCGTCGCAGAATCGCACGAAACGCGCGCCCTTGCGCGACGCATCGATGTCGAGAACTCCAGCGCGGTGAGAAGGCTGGTTGGCCACGATCCCCACGGAGCGCCCCCCGAAGCGCCCGAAACCGACGACCATGTTCTTGCCGAAGAGCGGGTGGACTTCGAGAAAGTTCTCGTCGTCGACGACGAGTTTGATCAGCTCCTTGATATCGTAGGGCCGATTGGGATTGTCGGGCACCAGGTTTCGCAGCGCCGGATCTTGCCGATCGGGCGGATCCTCGGTGGCGACAACGGGCGGATCCTCGAGGTTATTTTGGGGCAGGAAGGAAAGGAGATTGCGGATCAGCGCAATCGCCTCTTCCTCGCTGGCCGCTGCGAAGTCGGCGACGCCGCTCTTGCTGGCGTGAGCGATAGCGCCACCGAGTTCCTCGGGCGTCACCTCTTCGTGGGTGACCGTTTTGATCACGTCGGGACCGGTGATGAACATATTGGAGGTGTTCTTCACCATGACGATGAAGTCGGTCATCGCTGGGGAATAGACCGCACCCCCGGCGCACGGTCCCATGATCGCGGAGATCTGGGGGATCACGCCGCTCGCCAGCACGTTGCGCGTGAACACCTCGCCGTAACCCCCCAGTGAGACCACTCCTTCCTGGATGCGCGCCCCGGCTCCGTCGTTCAGGCCGACGAAGGGCGCGCCGTTTTTCATCGCCAGATCCATCACCTTGCAGATCTTTGCGGCGAAAGCGCCCGAAAGACTCCCGCCGAACACGGTAAAGTCCTGGGCGAAGAGAAAGACGAGGCGGCCGCCGACCTTTCCGTAGCCGGTCACGACCCCATCACCTGGGATCTTCTGGGCCTCCATGCCGAAATCCGCGCAGCGATGAACGACGAAGCGGTCGAGTTCAGCGAAGCTGCCGGGGTCGACCAGCAACTCGATGCGCTCGCGGGCGGTCAGCTTGCCGGCTTGGTGCTGGCGCTCGATGCGCGCTTCGCCGCCGCCCATCAGGGCGCGGGCGTTCAACTGTTCGAGTCGCTTGAGTTTCTCCTCGAGGGACATCGGCTGCTCTCGTGTGGGACCCCGGGGGCCTCAGAGTTGGCGGATCTCTTCCAGTCTTCGTTCGAGCGAAGCCCGATAGGAATCGAGGTCCAGTTGTATGCGAGCGACGCCGGTTTCCATCGCCGCAGCGGCGACCGCTGGCGCGACGTGAAGCAGCGCGCGCGGATCGAAGGGCTTGGGAATGATGTAGGTGGGCCCAAAGTGGAAGCTCTCGCCGGCATAGGCTTGACGCACGACTTCGGGGATCCCGTCGGACTCGCCAACACGCGCGAGTTCCGCGAGGGCCTGGACGGCGGCCTGCTTCATGTCCTCGTTGATGGCCCGCGCGCGGACATCGAGCGCACCGCGGAAGATGAACGGGAAGCCGAGCACGTTGTTGACCTGGTTCGGGTAGTCCGAGCGGCCGGTGGCCATGATCGCGTCGCTGCG
Organism: uncultured Spirochaetales bacterium; assembly: GCA_964615045.1. Lineage (GTDB taxonomy): Bacteria > Myxococcota_A > UBA9160 > UBA9160 > PR03 > JANQRO01. The sequence continues at coordinate 56 of CAZTOE010000277.1, read as the reverse complement.
CACCTCGGCCACCTGCTCGGGCAGGACCTCCGGGTCGGGGTTGGCCATGGCGAAGA
>CAZTOE010000276.1:0-5964 GCA_964615045.1 uncultured Spirochaetales bacterium | reverse complement strand
GCGACGGTGCTCGCGGTACTCCGCTCGGAGGGTGGGAACAAAGTACGCGACGAAGAGAAGCGCGATCGCAACGTCCACGGCGCGCTGATCTTGCAGGAGCGCTACGGGTCCGGTTCTTCCTCCGCCGCCGGCGCTCCACCGGGAGGCTGGAAGGCGCGCGGCGAGGACACGATCGGCGTCGCGGGCTCGATCGCGCCGCTGCCCACACCGAGCTCCCGCAAGCGGCGCGCGCTCACGAGCACGCGTGACTCTAGCGACCCGACCGCTCGGTTGTACGAGCCCACCGCGCGGTCGAGTCCCTTGCGGAGCTCCTCGAAGTGGCCCGCAAACCGTTGCACGCGGTCGTAGAGCTGGCGCCCTAGATGGCTGATCTCGCGGGCGTTTTCCGCCAGGCTCTCCTGATTCCAGCCGTACGCGACCGCGCGCAGCAACGCGATCAGCGTGGTGGGACTGGCCGGGATCACCTTCCGTTCGACGCCGTACTCGATCAGCGTCGGGTCGTGCTCGAGAGCCGCGCTGAAAAAAGTCTCGCCGGGCAGAAACATCACGACGAAGTCGGGCGCCGCGTCGAACTGCTCCCAATATGCCCGACTCGCGAGCGAGGACATGTGCTGGCGGACCTGGCGGGCGTGACTTTGCAGGTCGAGCTTTCGCCGCTCCTCGTCTGATGCCTCGGTTGCATTGAGATACGCCTGAAGCGGCGCCTTGGCGTCGACCACGACCTTCTTGTTCCCCGGGAGGTGGACGATCATGTCCGGCCGCATCCGGCCCGTTTCGGTCTCCTGCGAGGTCTGCTCCGTGAAGTCGCAGTGTGGGAGCATGCCGGCGAGCTCGACGACGCGCCGAAGCTGAAGCTCGCCCCACCTTCCTTGAACGGTCGGGCTGCGCAAAGCGCGGACGAGATTCCGCGTCTCGGATTCGAGCTCCTGCTGAGAGCGCGCCATCGCCTTCAGATGCTCATCGATCGCCGTAAAGTGCTCGATACGCTGTTTCTCTACGGCCTCGAGCCGCGTGTCCACGCGGGTGATGGAGTCGCGCAGGGGGCGAACGAGTCCGTCAATGGCCTGCTGCCGCCGCTCCAGGTCCGAGGACGCCGTGTGCACATGCTCCGAGAGAGACGCCTTCGCAAGTTCGAGAAACGATTGGGTGTTTTTGCGCAGCGCGTCGGAGGCGAGCGCCTCAAACGCGTGGCCCAGCTGCCGCTCGGCCGTCGCGAGGAGGGCGCCTCTCTGCTCCGCGGCCGCTCGCTCCGCGCGGAGCTGCTCGTCTACCCGCACGAGCTGCTCCCGGAGTTCCTGCTCGCTCCGCTGGCGGCGCGCCTGCGCGCCCACCCAGACCGCGGTCCCCCCGAGCAACAGGCCGACGACAAGCCCCAGGCCGGCGGGCGCGACAATGCCGAGGTCCATGCGCGGATCCTAATCCTGCGAGCTGGCGGCAGCTATCCGGGTCATTGTGAGGATGGCGGCGACGGCGCATCCCGCCGCGGTTCCGAACATCAACGGGTAGCCCCACGCCTCGACGACCGGCCCCATCCCGATGCTGCCGACCGTGAACCCGACGTTGAAAGCTCCGTTGTAGAGTGCCATCACGGTCGCGCGTACCGTTGCGGCACTCCACTCGATCGCGACGGCGTTGAGCGCCGGGTAGTAGAGGCCCTGGGCGACGCCGAGCGCCACGCCCGGAAGGATCAGCCCGACCTGGGCGACATCGACTAGCAGCAGCGGCGCGAGCCCATAGACCGCCATCGCGGCCATCGCGACGGGAAGGCGACCCCAATGGTCCGCCAAGCCGCCAAGGAGGAAACGTACCGACGCCGAAGCGCATGCGTAGGCGATGAAGAAGGTGCTCACCTGCTCGAAGCCCGCATCGAGCGCCCATGGCCCCGAGAAGGTAATCGTCGCGCCGAAGAGAAAGCCGGCGAGCGCCGAAACGAACCAGATCGGCCGGAGTTTCTGAATCGAAAGCACCGCGCGAAACGGCGAGGCGGACGGCTTCGGCCGGGAGGCACCCGGTCCGAGTTGGCTCGCGGCGAGCCCCGCAAGGGCCGCGAAACCCGCAGTCGCCCAAAAGACCCAACGCCAGCCCACCAGTTCAGCGAGGGGCTCGGCGACGGCGGGTGAGAGCGCGTTGGTCATCACCATCATCCCGCCAAACCACCCGATCGCCTGCGAGAGGCGCGCGGGCGGCGCGAGGTCGACGGCCAGGGTGGAGGCCGCGACAAAGAAGAAGCTGAACCCGGCCCCCTGCAGCACCCGAGCGGCGAAGAGGAGCGGGCCGACGTCCTCACTGGTGGCGAACAAACAGCAGCCGATCACCATCGAAAGCGCCCCAAGCCCGGCAACGCGTCGCCGCCCGACGCGATCCACGAGCGTTCCGGTGAGGGGCACGCTCAAGACGCTCGTGGTCCAGGCGGTCCCCGACACCCAGCCGATTGTGGTGGGATTGGCGCCCAGCTCGACTTGGAGGTACTTCGGAATCAAGAAGTAGGTGGAGAAGGAAAGTCCAAAAAGAGCTTGCGCGAGCAGCAGGAGACTGAAGCGGGCCGACAGGAGACGTGCGTCGGCGTCGTGTTCGGGTCGTGAGATGGGCACTGGATGAGTTTGTCCCGTCACTCCGTCCGCTCGGAGCTACCGGGCGACCGATGGTCACGCCGAACGAAAACCCTTGCGGCCGGGCATCGAAACCTGGGCCAGCGTGCGCGTCGAGGTCCGCATCGTCCGCCACAATGCGGTTCACCGCAAGCAAGTACGCGACCAGGGCGTAGACCTCGGCGTCAGTCAACGAACCGGACCGGTCGTACGGCATGGCGCGCCGGATGTAGTCGAAAAGCGTGGTCGCGTGGGGCCACTAGCTGCCGACGGTCGCCGTCGGTCCCAATCCCCCCAGGCTGCCGATGCCCCCGACGAGGTCGCCACCCGCTCCGCCGGCGGCGCCAAGCCGTGGCAGGCCGCGCAGCCGCGCTCGAAGAGGAGGCGCCCCTCGTCGACACTCCCCGCACCGAGAGGCAGGCCGCTTCCGTCGGGAGCGATATCGGTGCCCCACGCTACCACGAGCGCAGCGGAGGCCCGCTCGCCGAGTTGTGGTGTCAACCCGTCGGGACCGGGTGTTCGTCCGGCGCCGCACGCGAGCACCGCCAGGAGGCGGCCGTGAAGGCGACGACGGCCACATTCTGAGCCAGGATTGGGCGGATGTTGTGATGAAGAAAACTCGAGCGAATATCGTCATTCCGGGGCATTACTTCGTGCAGGGGATCAATATCCCTGGAACCTTCGAGACCGGCGGCACGCCGCCGCACAATGGCGACCCGCTGCCGGAGCTCCCCGGGCCTGGGAGCGGTTCGCGCCGAAGCGCTGAGTTCTACGGAGGGCCTAGCATCAGGCCGCGCCCGCCTCGTGGGTGAAGCGCCACCCAAGGGCACCACTGCTTCTCGCCGATCTGGTACAAAGCCGGGAACCCACGGGACGCAGAGGCTTCGTCGGCCCGCGCGAGACCCCGGGCGAGCTGCCGGAGCCATCGTTGACACCGATCTTGCTACCGATCCGCTACCGCATCATCGGGCTGATCACCCTCGGCACCATGATCAACTACGTCGACCGGATCAACATCTCGGTCGCCGCGGCCGACATCATGAACGATACCGGCTGGGACGAGGGGCGCTTCGGATGGGTCTTCTCTGTCTTCCTGATCGGCTACGCGCTCTTTCAGTATCCCGGCGGCGCCCTCGCCGACCGCTGGAGCGCCCGCAAGGTCGTCGGCCTCTCCTGCGTCGGCTTCTCGCTCTTCACTGCGCTGACGCCGCTCGGACAAGGCGCCCTCTTTCTGCTCCTCGCGCTTCGATTCCTCGTCGGCGCCTGCGAATCGATGAGCTTTCCCTCGTTCGCTTCGTTGAATTCGCGCTGGATTCCGCGCAGCGAGTTTGCACGGGCCCAGGCGATGCTGCTCGCGGGCATCTATCTCGGGCAGATCGCCGCGTATCCCTCCACCGCGTGGATCGTCGAGCACTACTCCTGGCCAGCGGTCTTCTACGTCAATGCGGCGATCGGTCTCCTCTGGGTGTCCGGGTGGCTTTGGTACGCGCGCGATCGACCGCGCGACCATCCCTCCATCACCCCGGCCGAAGTCGCCAAGATCGATGCCGAAACCGCTCCGCGCTCGAGCGCTAGATCCGCATCCCTGGGGGCGATTCTTCGCTCCCCACCCATTCTCTACCTCTGCCTGAGCTACATGCTCTACGGCTTCGTCGCGTGGCTCTTCATCTTCTGGTTTCCCACCTACCTTGTGAAAGCGCGCGGCTTGTCGACCATGCAGATGGGGGTGGTGGGGATGTTGCCGATCGGCGCCGGCTTTGTCGGTGTGATGGTCGGCGGTTGGTACTCCGACCTGTTGGTGAAGCGCGGGGTCAGCCCGCGGGCCGCACGGGTTCGTCTCCCGGGACTGCTCGTCGTGCTTTCCTCCCCCTTCCTGGTGGCGGGGGTCACCGTTGAGTCCGTCCCCCTCTGCATTGCCAGCTTCGGCCTCTTCTACTTTGCATTCTCGTCGGCGCTCGCGGGATATTGGGCCCTTCCGCTCGAGCTGAGCCCGAGTTTCGTCGGTTCGATCGTCGGCGTGATGAACACCAGTGGGAATATGGCGGGCCTCTTTGGCCCGATCACCGCGGGGTACCTCGTAGCGGGATCGGGGAATTGGGCACTCCCCTTCTATCTCGCGGCGTTCCTCGCTGTGATTTGTGGGGGGATCTACGCCCTACTGGTCGCCGCTGACCCGATCGAGATCGAAACGGCCCGCGCTTCCAACCCCGTACCGGAGATCCCTTGAGGTGGTGTCGGAAGCCTGAGGGCGGGACGTTCGGCTAGATCTCGAGCCCCCGCAGCCGGAGCGAGTTCCCAATGACCGAGATCGAGCTCAAGCTCATGGCGGCAGCGGCGATCATCGGGCTCAGCAGCAGCCCCAACATCGGATAGAGGATACCGGCGGCGATGGGGATGCCGATCGCGTTGTAGAAAAAGGCGAAGAAGAGGTTCTGGCGGATGTTCCGCATCGTGTGACGGCTGAGCCGCAGCGCGCGCAGAAGGCCCCGGAGATCACCCCGCACCAGGGTCACCCCAGCGCTCTCCATCGCCACGTCGGTTCCGGTCCCCATCGCTACGCCGACGTGGGCCTGCGCGAGCGCCGGCGCGTCGTTCACGCCATCCCCGGCCATGGCGACGACGCGGCCTTCCGCCTGAAGCTCCCGAACCACCGCGGCCTTCTGGTCCGGCAGGACATCGGCCCGAACCTCATCCAGACCGAGGCGCTTCGCCACGGCTTCGGCCGTCGTCCGATTGTCTCCCGTCAGCATCACGAGGCGCAGGCCTTCCCGCTGAAGCGCCTTGACCGCGGCGGGCGTCGACGCCTTGATCGGATCGGCCACCCCGAGGAGCCCCGCCAACCTGCCGTCGACCGCGAGGAACATCACGGTCTGGGCCTCTGACCGCATCGCGTCGGCCGTCTCGGCCAGCGCGCCCATGTCGGCGCCGAGGTCCTCCATGAGCTTGCGGTTGCCGATACCGAGTTCGTGGCCCTGGCTGCGGCCCACCACTCCTCGACCCGTCCGCGACTCGAACCCCGACACTCCGAGCAGCGCAACCCCGCGGTCCGCCGCCCCGGTGACGATGGCCTGCGCCAGGGGGTGCTCGCTGGCGCGCTCGAGGGACGCTGCGAGCCGCAGCACTTCGTCCGCTTCAAAGCCCGCTGACGGGACGACTCGCACAAGTCGCGGCTTGCCCTCGGTGAGCGTGCCGGTCTTGTCGATGACGAGGGTGTCCACTTCGCGCAGCAGTTCGATCGCTTCGGCGTTTCGGAACAGCACGCCCACCGTCGCTCCCTTTCCGGTCGCGACCATGATCGACATCGGCGTCGCGAGACCCAGGGCACATGGACACGCGATGATGAGCACCGCCACGGCGTTGACCAGCGCGTGTGCCA
>CAZTOE010000275.1:0-5975 GCA_964615045.1 uncultured Spirochaetales bacterium | reverse complement strand
GACCGAGCGGCCCTCGGCGTCCAGGGCCTCGACGGCCTCGACGCGGCCGCGGCGATGGCGAACGCGCTCGACGCGAAGACCGCGCTCCACGAGCGCGCCGGCTTCCTTCACCAGCGCCTCGCAGCGCTCCCACATCATGCCCGGTCCGAAGCGTGGGTAGTGAAACTGCTCGATCAGCGAGACGACCGTCCCATCGTTGGGTGCGCGGCGGAAGGGCCGGGTGAGGGCGTCGCGCACAGCGGCGCCCAGAGAGAGGTTCTTGATTCGCTGCGCCGCCCAGTCGGCCGCGATCTCGTCGCAGCGCAGGCCCCAGACCTTTTCCGTGTAGGTTTTGAAGAAGATCTCGTAGAGCCGGCTCCCAAAGCGACGCGACACCCACTCCTCGAAGTTTCGCTCCTCGCCGCGCTGCCCCAAACGGGCGCATCCGTAGCTCGCCATGCATCGCAGGGCCTCGATGGGCCCCAGGCCCTGCAACACGTTGCTCGCGCGCAGCGGGTAATCGAACAGATGACCGCGGTAGAAAATGCGTGAGAGCCGCGGCCGCACGAGGAAGGCATCGCCGAGAATCTCCTGCCAGGTCTGACGTACCAGGGGACTCTTGGAGAAGAAGCGGTGTCCGCCGATATCGAAGCGATAGCCGCGATACTTCACGGTCCGCGAGATGCCGCCGACCTGGGTGTCCGACTCCACGACCGCCACGTCGATTCCGAGGCGGGTCAGTTCGAGCGCGGCGGTCAACCCGGCCGGGCCGGCTCCAATGACAACAGTGGATTTGGCCAACATCTTCCCCTTCGACAAACGCTTCTCGTAAGTGCCTTTCGGCGCCTTCGGCGTGTCAGGCTACGCCGGGCGTTCCAGCAGAGTCCGCGAAAGGCCAGCCAACTCGGTGATGTCGGAGAGCGCTTGCGCTTCGGCGAAGTGTTGACCGGGACCGAGGATCGCCGCGAACGCCGCGGGTCGGTGATTTCCGGTGCGCCCGGAGTCGAGGCGCGTTCGAAGCGTGCCGAGCGAATCGGAGTGTATGGCGCTGGCACGCGGCTCCTCGGACCAGCACACCGCGAGATCCGGCAGCCAGTTCGCGCGCTTTCCGGGAAAGCGCGGCGCCAGGGGCTCAACGGCTGCGACCAGGCCGCGGTCGGAGTCGACCGCGCGAAGCGAGTGCAGGCCGCGTTCGACGAGTTCGAGGTACTCGCGATGCGCGGCGCTGTCCGGCTCCAAGCAACCGCGCTGCTCGCGTCCCTGCAGGTTGAGGCGAAGCAGACCTTCGGTACCGGAGTGATGGACAAAACCCGGGGTGTGCGCCCAGTCGTGGCCGGTGAACTGTCGGTTGATCACCCAGTCGCGCAACCGGTCGGGCGCGCGTTCCGCAATCCGCTCTTGCCACCCGGTGGGGGCCCACTCGCGCAGTGCCCGCATCCACCTGCGCCGCTGCCGCGGCGGGATGCCGCCCTCCCGCTCGATGGCGAAGCGGTGGTTGATGGCGTCCAGGACTGCGGGAAGCACGGGGTTCTGGGAGTTGTCGCGACCCATCCCGTGGAGCGAGAACAGCACCACGGTCGTCTGGTCGAGGTCCACTGTCGCAAGGAGCCGCGCGAGCTCCCGGTCGATGTGGCGGTGCACCTGAAGCAACGCCTCGCCGTCCTCTTGGAGGGCCGCATTCGGCCACAGGTAGTGGCCCGCGCGGTGTGCCTCCGTGAAGACCGTGATGGCGAAGTCCCACTGCTGGCTCGCCAAGAGCCAGCGAATCAACTCGCTGCGTTGGGCGATGCTGCGATGGCAGGCGCGCTCAATCTCCGCGCGACCCTTAGCGCTTTTCGGCAGCGGCACGTCCGAACCGATCGGACGCTCGCCGAAGCGGTCCTGGATGACGCGGGCGACGTCCGGGTCATTGCAGCTCATGGTCCCGTAGGATTGGGCGGACCAGTTCACGATCTCGACGCCGCCTGGCATGCGGCTGGCGAAGCTCTGTTGGACGTCCAGGGTGACGACCCGAACCCCGTCGTGGGCAAGGCCGTAGAAGAAGGGGTCAATGCGGAACCACTCCTCCTCGACGCGGCGGAAGCACATCGAAGCCGCGTCCCATTGCAGCGGGAAGTAGTGGCCGTGGTCGCCCGGCGACGACGCCGTGTAGAAGCTGGGCCACACCGAGGCTGCGAGCAATCCGCCGGGACCCGTGAGGGGGGCGAAGTGACCCTCCTTGAGGAACCGGCGCATCGTCGGCAACGCGTCCGCAGCGGCCTGAAGGTAGTTCACGTCCATCGAATCGACGCCGATCAGGAGTAGCCGCTGTGTCATGACAAGATCCCCCGCGTGGATGCCTCAGGCGCGCCAAAGGCGCGCAGCGTCTCGACCCGCTGCCACTCGATGAGGGCCGGAAGACCGACGACCCATTCCCGGAGGCGCGTGGCGAGAGTGAGCGAGATGCCGAGCTCCGCAGGAAGCCCCAGCCAAAGCGCAACGACCGCCGCGCTCCCTTCCTGAACACCAATGCCAGCGGGCACGAAGAACGCCACGCCGCGGACCGCAAAGCTCAAGCACTGGATGGCAACGGCCTCGCCGATGCCGATCGGAACACCCATCCAGTAGGCGGCGAGCCACACTTCCCCGGCGAGGAGCAAGCGGCCGAGGAAGCGCACCCCGCTGGCGCTGCAGAGCGCCGCGGGTCGGCCTAGCAGAGCGTGGATTCCTTGTTCCACCTCGCGGATGCCGCGCGCCCAGCCGGGTGTGCGCGCCGTGCGAGCGAGCCAAGCCTCCCCCAGCCGCGCGGTCGCCCCGCTGCGCACCAGCCACACAGCGGCGGCGATCGCGGCAACGAGACCGAGCCCCAGCAGCCCGGCGGTCCACCCATAGTGCCCGCCGGCCGAGAGCGAGATCAAGGCCGCGACGCCCGCCACGATCAGCAGCACGAGACTCACGGCTTGCACCAGGCGGTCGACGACCAGGGAAGCAGCCACTTCGGAAAGCGCAACTCCGTCCAGACACAAAACGCGGGCGCGCGCGAACTCGCCGCCGATCCCCCCGCTCGGGAGCAGCGTGTTGACCGCGGTTCCGAGCCAAAGGCTGCGAAGCAGGGTCGAAAAGCGCGGCGCTGGCGGCCGCCACAGACATCGCCAGGAGGCGGTGCCGATCAGCAGGACCGGCAAGGAGAAAGCGCTCAAAAGCAGGAGGCGCGCGCCGCCTCGGCGCAGGAGCTCAAACAGCTCCGGGAGCCCGGAGACGACCACGAGACCGATGAGAAGGGTGAGGCCGCCGAGCAGTCCGAGCCGATAGATGCGTTTCATGCTTCCCCGCGGGAGACTGGAGCCGTTCCTCCCTTCGTGAGTCCCGGCCCGTGGGATCCGGTGTCGCGCGAGATCAGGCGCGGGGATCGCGATGCTACGCTCCGGCGTTACTTGGAAACGGGGGGACGCAGCCGATGACCACCTTGCTCTTCGACGATCACACCACCGAGTGCGAGGGTGCGCTCCAGCGGGGAGATGACCTCTGGATCGCGATGGGACAATGTGCCGACGCGACGGGTTGGCGCGTCACTCCGGAAGGAATGTGTCAGGGGCCCGTATGTATCCCGATCCCGCGTGAGGGCGGATGGATCGAAGGCGATCGCTTCAACGTGAGCGCCTTCGCCCGCTATCGTCGGCAGGGCGTGGCGCGCGATCCGGAGCGCGACATCTGGTCCTTCGGGCCTGCGCCGGAGTCGCGCCTGGCTTCCGGCGAGGCCCCGGATTTCTCGCTTCCCGACTTCGCAGGCCGCCTTCATCGCCTCTCAGATTACCGCGGCAAGAAGGTGCTCCTGATGACGTGGGCCTCGTGGTGAGGCTGCCGCTATGACCTGCCGGTCTGGCAGGCAGTCTACGACGAGTTGGCCGATGCGGGCTTCGTGATTCTGGCCGTCGCCCTCGACACGGCGGGCTCATGCGCCGCGCAAGCGTTTGCCGAGGCCGAAAACCTGAGCGATGTACCGCCCCCGATCCAGCGCATCATGGGGTGGGACGAAGCGCTCTGGTCCCGGGCGGGGCGGCCTCAGTTCCCGTGTCTGATCGACGAGGCCCACCAGGTCGCGAGGCTTTATGACATCGTGAACGTGCCGACCGCCGTCTGGATCGACGAGCAGGGGCGCATCGTCCGTCCCCCCGAGAGCGCTGGGGCCTTCGACGTGGTGAAACACATCGACTTCGAGACCTTCACGATCCCGGACGACGTCGCCGCAAAGGGCGAGGCCGTGCGACGCCAGTACGTGAATGCCGTGCGCGATTGGGTGCGCAAGGGCGACGCGAGCGTCTATACGCTCTCGGACGCGGAGGTGCAGCGGCGTCTACACGGTCCGAGCGAGGAGTCCTGCCTCGCCACCGCGCACTTCCAGATCGGTGCTCATCTCTATCGCAAGGGGGCCCGTGAGGCCGCGCAGACCTTCTTCGAGGAAGCCGTTCGCCTGCGACCCGAGAGTTGGACCTTCCGCCGCCAGAAGATCGCGGTCGGTAGCGAAGAAGCGATCGGCGACTTCGCGGCCACACCCGAGTACTGGGAGGCGGTGAAAAAACTCGGGGATCGGCCCTATTACGAAGCGGTCGACATGCCCGGAATGCCGGGAGCGAACGCGAAGCCATGATCCACGAATACACCGCGTACGGGCCGGACCGGGTGATCAGCGGCCTCGGCGCGGTGGAGCGGCTCGGTGCCGAACTCGAGCGCCTCGACGCCCGCCGCGCGCTCCTCATCACCGGGCGTACCCTCGCCACGCAGACCCCACTCGTCGCCCGGGTCGAGGAGCTGCTGGGCTCGCGCCACGCGGCCACCTTCGCCGGATGCGCGCAACACGTACCGGGGACCAGTGTGCGGGAGGCCCGAGCCCAGGCGGAAGCCTGTCGCGCCGACGCCCTCGTCGTGTTCGGCGGCGGAAGCCCGGTCGACACCGCCAAGATGGTGGTCTTTCGGGATCTCGAGGTTGGCCGCAATGCGCTTCCCCAGATCGCGATCCCGACCACCCTCTCCGCTGGGGAGTTCACGCACGCCGCCGGCGAAACCGACGACCAGACGCGGGTGAAACACGTCTTCGTCCGACCCGAGATCCAGCCGCGCGTGGTCATCTTGGATCCGGCCGTGACGGTGGAGACCCCCCGGTGGCTCTGGGCGTCTACGGGTGTGAAGGCGCTGGATCACTGCGTCGAGCAGCTCTGGTGGCCGCGGTCGCATCCCGTGCTGGGCGCCCTGGCGCTGGGAGCCCTGAAGGCGCTCCGCACGTGGCTGCCGGCGTCGCTGGACCCCAGCGCGCTCGAGGCGCGCCTCGCCTGCCAACACGCCGCGTGGATGTCGCTGTTCGGCCTCCTCAACCTGCAGGGGATCGGGCTGCGGCTGAGTCACCCGATCGGCCATCAGATCGGGGCTCGCTGGGACATCCCGCACGGGGTCACCTCGTGCATCGTCCTGCCGGCATGTTTTCGTTTCTTGGCGGACCGCACCGCTCCGGCCCAGGCGCGCATTGCCCGCGCCATGGGGGTGGCGTCGGAGGGCCTGGGCGATCGAGAGCTCGCCGACCGCGCCGCCGAGGCGGTCGAGGCGTTTATCGATTCGTTGGGCGTCCCGCGCCGCCTCTCGGAGGCGGGCGCTAAGCGCGAGGAGATCCCCGCCGTGGCCCGGGCGATCGCCGACGAACTCGCGCAGATGGGAACGCCCGACACCGACCTCGCCACCCCCGAGGCGCTGACGCAACTCCTCGAAGAGCTCTGGTAAGCCGGAAGTTGGCGGGAAGTCGACCGCTAATGCAGCGTGGCGTGGCGCGCTCCGATCAGCGCCGCAACCGCCTCTTCGATGCCGTCGACACTCAGGTGGAACATCGGAAAGAGCCGACGGATCGCGCGGGTCGTCAGCGTGTGGTTCCAGATCTTCGGAGAGTCGGGGTTGAGCCAGACGCAGCGATCGAAATGGTCGAGGAACTTCTGGAGCCAATAGATCGAAGGCGTCTCGCTGACGCGCGAAGA
>CAZTOE010000274.1:0-5980 GCA_964615045.1 uncultured Spirochaetales bacterium | reverse complement strand
CTCCGCGCTACCGGTCAGCGCGGTGCGGCGCAGCTGAGCGCCCAGTCCGTTGGGCCGCAGGAATCGGAGGTTGGCGTTGGCGAAAGCGATCTCGAAGCAGGAGGAGACCATTCACCTCCTTCGCCAGCTAACGCTTCCCGACCGATTCGAGAACCTTTTCGACCTTGTCGGCGCAGATGTAGCGCGTTTGCTGGTCAACCCAGAGAAGGAGACAGTTCGAGCCCTTGAAACGGCGGCGATCTCGATCCGAGCGCGGAACGAGGGTCTGCTTGTTCCTCTGTACGGGCGCTCCGGGATCGGGAAGACCACGCTTGCTCGGAATCTCACCACGTTCTTCCCGGCCACGTACACCGATACAGTCAACTACGAGGGCAAGGTCACCTACGAAGAGCTCGTCAAAGCTCTCAGCAAGGCCAAGAAGACTCACCCAGCGAACGAGGATCGCATCGTTCCGCTAAACCTCGATCACCGAGAGAGCGACCCGCCGAAGGCTGCCGAACTCGCTGCTATGAAGCGATTTCTCCGGCGCCCCTCCCCGGGAGCACGCTGTCTGCTCCTGTGGCCCGAGACGAATCACGATAAAGCCGATTCGATCGCAACATCGTACATAGAGATCGCAGGAGAACCCGCGATAGAGCTACCTGTCGTTGTTGCAGGGCCGTCGACTGAGGCGTGGCCGCAGATCGCCATACAGACGCTTGAGCTCGCCAACAAGGTGCCGTCCATTGTCGAACTTGGCATCGATCCTCGCACGTATGACTGCGAGAAGTTTGAGTCGCTGGGCAGCTTCCTTCGTCGGCTGTCCAATGACTTCTCAGCTCGCCTTTCCGAGCTGATCCATCAGACCAAGAAACCCCTTACGCTCATCATCCTCTTTGCGTCTGAGAGCGAAGACATGGGCGTCCTGACTCAGCTTACAAACCCGGGCCGATTCGGGCTGCTTGAGCCAAGCGCCCTGCTCGACGCTACGCGCGACAGCGTTATGGGAAAATGGTGGCGGAATCGTACGGGCTTGCTCACGCAAGCTGTTCTCCAGCTCAATGCTCACGCGTTCTCCCTAACGCCAGCTCCGTCCGTTGCCGTTATCCGCCAGTTCGGTCCCGACCAAGCAATTGCTGGTTTGAAGAAGGCCGGGCTTGTCTCGCGGGGCGCAGCAAACGTCACCACTGTGCTTGAGAGATCTGACGTTGGCCGTTACCTGCGCGGCGAGGCGCGGTCAGCGTACGAAAGCCGGGGCAAGCCACCCGCAACCTCTACCAAGGGCTTCCGCACGCTAGCCAAATCCGGCTTCACCTTTGGGCGGGACAAGAACCTGAACAACGCGATGGCAAACGCTTGGGAAGAATTCTTCAGGCGAAACAACATGAAGTTCGACGCTATACATTCGGAGCAGAAGCTGGACTTCTGTAGCCTCATACCGGACAACTCGATTCACCAGCGCGATCACATCTACTGTATGGAATACACGTGGCGCTCCGGCGACTTCTTGGTCGGTAAGAACCGAGCGTCAATCGCCGTCTACATCCTCACCAAGATCCAGAACTATGCGCGCGAACTGGGCTGGACCTCCGATTGATCGCGCCTGCGGCCCAACAAAGCGTTGCAGCGGACCATCAACAGCTCGTTTGATTTGACCCGCACTGCCGCCTGGCGGCAAACTGGGTCGGCAGGGTCGGGTCCGGTCAGCGCTGTTGCTGGCCGCTGAGCGCCGATCCGTTAGACGGCGCGAGCGAGGGCGGAGAGTGCAGTCAGAACGTGATCTCGTAAACGAGCTGAGAGCGTTCTTAATCCAAGACAGGGGCTATCCGCCCGACTCGATCGTGGAGGAACCATGGTTCGGGAAGCCGGGCCAGCCGGCGCTTGCTCGCGCAGACCTTGGTGTCCTGGATCCTGACGTAGGTGAGGTTGCAGCCGTCTTCGAGGTCAAGGGCAGCTCACCTCCGCAAAGCCATGAATCGGCTCGCTCGACCCTCCAAGCGTGGGAAGATCGCGCTTCCGGCGTCATTCCGTACCTCGCCATACCGAGTTCAGCTGGGTTGCGGTTCTGGCGCCTTAAGGAAGGAAAGCTCGTCGAGCTGCCCCAATCAGGGCTCCCCGCTCATTCCGCGTTGCTGGCTATGGCCGAATCTGCTCGGAGGATTCGCGCACGAGTTGAGCGCGCGGAGACGATCGATCGCTTCCGGCTGGCATGTTATTGCCTCGCAGGACTCGTATTCGCCTTCTTTCTGTTGAGCGTGCTGGGGATCGTCACGCTGACCGCCCAGAGTCTCGCGCTATTGCTCCTCGCGGTTGGCCTGGTCGTGCTGCCGAATGCGGCAAAGCTGAAGCTTCTCGGTGTTGAGTTCGAACGGTACGAATCTGCTGCAAAGCGGGAGGAGCGCCGGCACTAGCATTTCTGCAACGAAGAGTAGCCTGGTAACGTGCTAGCGGTCGCTGATCAGCGCCGTCTAACAAGGGCTTGAAGCTGACACCAGCCAGCCGGGCGTTCTGGGGTCTGGTAGCGTTCTGGCATTCAACTTTGTGGCTTCGGCGAGGCCGGTCTGCGCTGGCTGGCGCAGCTGAAGCCCGATCCGTTAGGCCGCCCTTGCAAGCGAACAGTCCTCACGCTTCGGTACTCGAGCTCCTCGTGTCTGCTCTGAAGCGCCTTCCTCGGGTGAGAGCTGTCGGCTTGTACGGATCAACGGCAACAAGGTCGTGGCTTCCCTCGTCCGACGTGGATCTGGTAGCAATCCTGGACGGTGATCCTCCCGCGGAGTCCGTCCGCTTCTTTGTGAGCGGGATCCCGGTCGATCTGAACCTCCGAAGCGCCGACGCCACCCCGCACGGCATCGGTGGTGCTGCATTCGTGCCCGCGATGCAGCCTGCCTGGGACCCAGATGGCCTTCTCGCTGGGGTCGCAGAGACGAGCCCGTTGCACTCCCCGGACGAAGCGCGCGCGCTCCGTTACCTCGTTGCCCATAGCATCGCCAAGGTTCAGCAGCTCCGTCACGATCCGATCGTAACGAGGATCGCCATTGGAGCCGAGTGCGGCCAGTTCTTGCGAGCTGCGCTCCAGGCCCGAGGGAAGGCCTACCCGGGAACCGTCAAGGCACTGCAGTTCATCGCAGGAGAGCTTCCAGAGTTGATAGCGCTTCTCGACGACGCACTCCGCGAGCCGCAGCGCGCGCAGACGCATCTCTCCCGGGCCGCTGACGTCGCCCTCGGTCCCCTTGGTGGTGCTTGGAGACCAGGCGAGATCCTCGTCGTGGGATGGGACCGCAAGACGAGCCTCGACATTGAGGAGGCCATCTCAGAGTTGCTCGGCCCGGTCCACCCAACCACACACCCGCCCCGGACCTTTCCATAGACGAAGGGCCTCGGTCCCCTCTCCTTGCGGTCGCAAGCGCGCGGTCTAACACGGCGCTGCAGCTGACCGGCCTCAGCGAGCCGCCGTTCGGTCGGGTAGCCTTTGTGGCTACCGATCGAGGTGCCCTCGCGAGGCGTTCCCGCGGGCCGGCAGCTGAGCGCCCGATCCGTTGGGCGGCGACGGCGACGCGGGCAATTCAGAGGTGGAGGCGAGTCAATGGCCCAGGAGATCTCTTCGGCTGCAGGTAGCGCACTCGATGTCGATCAAGCTTGCCGTTCGTTCCTCTGGAACGGAGCACTCATGACGGTGCTGGGTCTCTTGTCCGGCTTTACCACCATGGTCGCGAAGGCCCCAACGGCTGCGCTGTCGGCGCACACGATCGGCGTCGTGCAAGGCGCTCTGCTCTTCGGCATGGCAGGCGCGTGGCCTTTTCTCCGCACATCTGCCAGGGTGGGATCGTTCATCAGAATCTCGCTGCTGGTCGGCCTCTACTCAAATTGGCTGGGCGCCCAGCTCGCCGGATTTTGGAGCGCGAAGTCCATGTTCGTGGTCACCGGTGCGGCAATGCCCGCTGGCGCCTCCGCTTGGATGGAGGTGGTTGTGGGGATTCTGCTGAACGTGTCTCTTCTCGTGCTCGTATCCTGCCTTGTCATCCTCTGGGTGTCGCGCAGGCAATCGATCAGGCAGTAGTGCTCCTCCAACTCCGCGATCTCGCCGCCCAACAAGGCGCTGCAGCTGACGTGGCACAGCGCGCCCCAATCGAGCTCTGGTAGCCTCTTGGCATCAACCTTGGGTGCCTCAGCGACCGTCGGCGGCCTGTGCCACGCCGCTGAGCGCCAGGTCCGTTAGACGGCGAGTGTACGAAGCGTCCGTGCGGGTCAGATGTCTACTCTGGGACTTCGGCGACACGCTCTGCGATGAACTTTCGCTCTGGCGTGCGACCCCCGAGTGGATGGAGGTCTACCGCTCGTTCGACGATGGGCTTGGCGCCGATTGGAACCTGGGCGACCTCGACACTCGCGGCTTCGTGGCTGAATTGGCCAAGCGCATGTCGCTCACCGAGGCGGAGATCCTTGCGCACCTCAATCGAACCGAACTCTTCGAGTTCTTTCCGTTCACCTACGCGTTCTTTCGCGACCGTCACCTCCCTCAAGCCATCGTGACTGTGAATCCCGCATTTTTCTCCGAGGTAGTCGTGCCAGGCTGCGCCTTGGACAAGGTCACGGACGCTATCGTCGTTTCGGGAGAAGAGGGGACGATTGATTAGGGAGAGCTCTGTTGCCGAGCTCTCGAGCGGATGAAGATCGACTGTGATCCTTCACACGCGTTGCTAATCGACAACAAGAAATCCAACCTCGAGGTTTGGGCGGGACGTGGTGGCATCGGGTATCTGTACACGACCGATTCCACGTTTCGACACGACGTCGCGGGTGGCATCGATCAGCTCATCGAGCGCTAGGAGTCCACGCGGGGGCTCGCCGTCTAACAAGCGGCTTCAGCTGACGCCCAACAGCTCGCTCCGATCGATCCGTGGTACCGTTCTGGCGGCGGGCACCGTGCCCCAGCGTTGGGGTTCAGCGCTGCTGGACGCAGCTGAACCGCCAGTCCGTTGGGCGGCATGGAGAAAGCCGTGATTTCTGCACCCGAAGAGGCAATCGCCGCAGCGTCCGCCTATGAAGAACTCCACGTACCCGCCTTGTTCGAGCAATGGGCCGTACCTGTTGTGGACGCTGCCCACGTTCGCGATGGCGACCGCGTGCTGGACGTGGCGTGCGGGACGGGAGTGCTCGCGCGGGAGGCGGCCTCACGTGTGGGTTCCCATGGATCCGTAACTGGCATTGATCCGAATCCCGGGATGCTCGTCGTAGCTGGACGGCTCGAACCGCGTATCCGATGGCAGGAAGGCGTCGCGGAGTCCCTTCCCTACGACGACGACTCCTTCGACGCAGTCGTCAGCCAGTTCGGTCTGATGTTCGTCACCGATCGAGGTGCAGCGGTTCGCGAGATGAAAAGGGTGCTGGCCCCTGGCGGCCGGATGGCCGTCGCCGTCTGGGAATCTCTCGAAAGATCCGAGGCCTACCCGATTGAGGTCGAGCTGCTTCAGCGAGTTGCCGGCTCGGAAGCGGCAGAAGCCCTTCGCGCCCCGTTCGTGCTCGGCGATCGCACCGAACTTGAGAAGCTGTTCCGAAGCGCTGGCGTGGAATCGGTAGAGATCACAACCCATCGCGGAACAGCGAGCTTTCCGAGCGTTCGCGCAATGGTCGAAGCAGATCTTCGAGGATGGCTACCTGTGATGGGAGTCGCCCTACCAGAGGAGCAGATTCAGCGAATCCTCGAGGAAGCCGAGCGCGCCCTGAGTCGCTATGTCACGCCCGCCGGAAGAGTCGAGTTCGAATCCCCAGCACACATCGTGTTGGGAACGAAGTCATAGTGGTGCCTTTCCACCTTCCGGTAGATGTCGCGCATGCCGCCCAACAAGGCGCTGCAGCTGACGGCTAACAGCGGTGTTTCAATTGATGTTTGGTAGCATTCGGGCATTCAACTTGGGTGGCTCAGCGACCTTCGGCGGCGCTGTTGTCCGCAGCTGAGCGCCCAGTCCGTTGGGCGGCGGGGCGCACCGATTCTCGCGAAACT
>CAZTOE010000273.1:0-6007 GCA_964615045.1 uncultured Spirochaetales bacterium | reverse complement strand
GGGAATGGGCTGGTGCTGCCCTCCATTGCCGGGGCTTGGCGCCACGGGAACGCCCACTTCATCGGGGATTGTGGAGCCCAGGTACCTTTTGATACCGATGAACAGAGCACCGGTCTTTTCTACCACCTCTACGCCGACTACACGCTGAACCGCTTTCTACAGCCCTTTGCCCAGCTGAGCGGCTTGACCTGGACGGACGGGGGCGACGGCAGCTTCCCCATCCGACTTCGAAATGGTGTCGAGCTCCCGCTGGATACTGTGCAGAAGGCACTGGGAACCGGGCACTTCGAAGGGGCGGACGTCGCCAACCTGGGATCGCGGGGCGTAGCGGGCTTCGACCTCTGGACTTGGGCCCTGGGCACGCACGTTTCATTGATGAAGCATGTGACGCTGAGCGTCGCGTACGAACGCGTCTTCAGTCACTACAAGGGAATCTTCAAACAGCGCGTCACGACCGGCCTCGCGTACGAGTTCTAAACCGGTCGACGTGCGTCTCAGCGCGAGAGGTCGGCGAAGACCATCCGCTGGAACGACTCGAGCTTGAGGAAGCCCTGACCCCAGACGGCATCCAGATCCCGGGTCGGGTCGCTGGCCACGGATGCGTCGGCGCTTTGGCCACCGGCGATGGCCCGTCGTCCACCAGAAAGACCCCGTCGACGCCCGAAACGACGGCGATGTTGCCCCCCGCGCCACCAACATGTGGAGGCCGCGGGCAACCTACGCGGCGTGAAGCGGCGGCAGGCGGAGCGCCCACGGATTTGCGGTCTCGAGCTGCCCGGCGATCTGCAACAGCAGGTCTTCGCGGCCATAGTCGGCCACCAGCTGAACGCCAACCGGAAGGCCCGCCGGATTCCAGTGCAGCGGCAAACTGATCGCCGGCTGCCCCGTCGCGTTCTGGGCGGGCGTGAAGGGAATCACCTCGAGGTTGCGCTGCCAGACAGTCTCCGGATCCGCGTCGACGCCACCGAGGTCACCGAGGCGCGGCGGGGGCTCGGCGATCGTGGGCGTCAGCAACAGATCGAAGCCGTCTTCCCAGAAGCTCGCCATGCGGCGCCCAAAGCCGTGGAGCCAGTCTGCGGCCGCCAGATAGTCTGCGGCCGAAATCTGCCGCCCCCTCTCGACGAAGTGCCAGGTGTAGTGCTCGACCGCTTCGCGACCCAGTTCGCGCCCGAGGCCCTCGGCGATCTCGGCGAAAGTGCGGGCCGCGTGGGCCTGGACGACGCGGCTGAAGTGCCGAAAAAAGTCGGGCTCATCGTAGGCGGCGGGGTGTGCGTCCTCGACCGCGTGACCCTGTCCCTCGAGCAAGCGCGCCACCTTCTCGACCGCCTCACGGCAGTCCGCGTGGAGCGTTCCGCGACCCCAGGGTCGCTCGGCCAGGAAGCCGATCCGCAGCCGGCCGGGCGAGTGCGCGGCGAGCTCCGCAAAGGGCGCGGCAGGCGGCGGCGCTGTATACGGATCGCCGGGCATCGGCCCGGCCATCACGTCGAGCAAGCCCGCCATATCACGGACGCTCCGGGTCATCACACCTTCGGTGGCGAGACCGTGCCAGGCCTCGCCGTGATCGGGCCCAATCGAGATGCGACCGCGCGAGGCCTTGAGCCCGACGATGCCGCACTCGCTGGCGGGAATCCGCAGCGAGCCGCCGCCGTCGCCTCCGTGGCCCACGGCGACCATGCGCGCTGCCACGGCCGCGGCGCTGCCGCCACTCGAACCTCCCGTCGAGTGTTCGGGATTCCACGGGTTGCGCGAAGCGCCGTAAGCGATGGGTTCGGTCGTTGCCGCCAGGCCCCACTCGGGCGTATTGGTCTTACCAATCGTGATGAGGCCCGCCGCCTGGAACTTGCGCGCGAGGAAGCTCGATGTCGGCGCACGGAAGTCGAGCTCCTTCAGGAGCTTCATTCCGTTGTGAAGCGGCTCGTCGGCGTTGCCGCCCACGAGATCCTTCATCACGAACGGGACGCCACGGAACGGACCGGCAGGGAGTTCCGAACGCGCGCGTTCCCGCGCTCGGTCGAAGAGCTTGTGGATCACGGCGTTGAGCTGCGGGTCAGTCTTCTCGACCCGCTCGATGGCAGCTTCGACAAGTTCGGCAGGCGAAACCCCGCCGCGGCGAACCAATTCGGCCTGGGCGGTCGCATCGAGCGCCGCGAGGGGAGTGGCGGTGGACATGACGCCTCCTGTTGGGCTGCTAGCGGGCCTCTACTGAATCGCTAGGAGCTCGACCTCGAACTGCAGCGCGGCACCCGGCGGAATACTCCCAGCCCCCTGGTCGCGATAGGCCAGGTCGGGGGGGCACGTGATGATGGCCTTGCCCCCGACGCGCATGAGTTGGATCGCCTCCGTCCAGCAGGGGATGACGCGACCCAGCGCGAAGCTAGCGGGCTTGCCGCGCTCGACCGAGCTGTCAAACACGGTGCCGTCGCGCAGGGTTCCGTGGTAGTGGACTTCGACCGTGTTCGCGGCGTTGGGATGCTCACCGCTCCCGGGCTCAAGCTCTCGGTACACGATCCCCGATTCGGTGCGGGTCGCGCCGCTCTGCGCTGCCGCCGCGGCCACAAAGGCCTCGGCCTGCTTCTTCTCTGCTGCCGCCGCTGCCTTCGAGCGGGCAGCGCGAAGCTCGTTGATCTTCGGCCCGTATTCGGGGAGCGAGACCTTCGGCTCGGCACCGTGGTAGCTGTCGGCCATGGCGCCCTGGAGGATCTCGAACTCCTGATCGGTGAGCTCAAAACTCCCGAGATTGCGGGCCATCGCGAGACCGAGCGCGTAGATGACGCGGTCGTCCTCCGTCTTCAGTTCGGGCGCAGCCGCGGCCGGCAACGCAAGGCCCAGGGATAGAATCGAGAGCACGAGAACACGCATGAAATCTCCGTGGGGAAGCTGGGGCCAGACGGTGTCCCAGCCGGACCAAGTTCGGCCTGACCAAGGGCGGGGTGGTTGCGGGCAGCAGGTTAC
This sequence comes from uncultured Spirochaetales bacterium, assembly GCA_964615045.1. Taxonomy (GTDB): domain Bacteria; phylum Myxococcota_A; class UBA9160; order UBA9160; family PR03; genus JANQRO01. Next base: position 3,055 of record CAZTOE010000273.1, on the reverse strand, counting down.
CGGTTTCCGGATATCTTCTCCCCCCGAAGGAGGGACCCGCGTGAAAATGTTTCGACGGGCGACGCGGGCTGTGCTGGAGTTCGAGTTGAGGCTCGAGATCGGGCTCGGGATGGGGCTCGCCTTGGGGCTCAATTTGGGGGCGCTCCCCGCGGCCGGCGGGACCGATGCCTGGCTCCCGGATTCGAGCTGGAGCGAGCTCCACGCCTTGTACCGGCATCTACACGCCCAGCCCGAGCTTTCCTTCGACGAGGCCCAGACCGCCGCCCGGCTGGCGCAAGAGCTCGAGGCGGTCGGGGCACAGGTCACGACGGGCGTCGGCGGCCACGGCGTGGTCGGGCTGCTCGAGAACGGGCCCGGCCCCGTGGTGATGCTCCGCACCGACCTCGACGCGCTGCCCGTTACCGAGGAGACCGGCCTCGCCTACGCCTCGAGGGTCCGCGTCGCGCAGCCGGACGGCGAGGTGGGCGTCATGCACGCATGCGGTCACGACGTCCACATCACCAACCTGGTGGGCGCGGCGCGCGCCCTCACGCGGCATCGCGAGCGCTGGCGCGGCACCGTCGTGCTGATTGGTCAACCCGCCGAGGAACGCGGAGCCGGCGCCCAGGCGATGCTCGAAGACGGACTGTTTGAGCGCTTTCCAAAGCCCGACTACGCCCTCGCGATCCACGTCAAAGCGGATCTCCCGGCCGGCCAGATCGCCTTCGCACCGGGATTCATGTTGGCCAACGTGGACAGCGTCGACATCGAACTGCGGGGTCGCGGCGGTCACGGCGCCGCCCCGCATCAAACCATCGATCCGGTGGTGCAAGCGGCCCAGCTGGTGCTCGACCTCCAAACCCTGGTGAGCCGCGAAACGAACCCCACCGACGCTGCAGTTGTCACGGTGGGCGCACTCCATTGCGGAACCAAACACAACGTCATTTCGGATCGCTGTCACCTCATGCTCACGGTGCGCAGCTACACCGACGCCGTGCGTCAAGCACTCCTCGACGGCATCGCGCGCAAGGCGCGCGCGGTGGCCCAGAGCGCCGGAGCTCCGGAGCCCTCGGTGACCATCGCCGAAGGTACGCCGGCCCTGCGCAACGACGAAGCCCTGGCCCGGCGGCTGCGGCCGGTCTTGGAGGGCGCCCTGGGAGCGGAGAAGGTTCAATGGGATGAGCCTGTCATGGGCGGAGAGGATTTCAGCCGCTACGGGCGAGCGGGGGTGCCCATTTTGATGATCCGTCTCGGATCCGTCGAGCGCGAGCGCCTCGAAGCGTATGCCGCGCGAGGCGAGCCGCCCCCTTCGCTGCACTCGGCCCGTTACTACCCGAACATCGAACCGACCCTGGCGACGGGGGTTCAAACCTTCGTCGCAGCCACCCTCGAACTTCTACAACCCTGAAGGTTGGATGCTGAACCGACAACGTGTCTCGAGGCTCCTCGACCGCGCTCGTCGCGACGTGGAAGAGGGGCTCCTGCCCGCGTGCCAAGTGGCCCTGGGCTACGAGGGCGAACTCGCCGTGGACGAGACCTTTGGAGAGGCCGACCCGAGCACCCGCTTTGCGTTTTTTTCTGCCACGAAACCCCTGGTCGCGGCCGCGATCTGGGCGCTGATCGGCGACGGCAAGGTGAAGGTTCGCGAGCGCGTCGCTGCGATCATCCCCGAATTCGCGACTCACGGAAAGGACGCGGTTACGATTGAGCAGTTGATGCTACATACCGCTGGCTTCCCCTGGGCGCCGCTCGGACCGCCGACCTGGGAGACGCGCGAGGGGCGCGTGCGCGCCTTCGCCGCGTGGCGCCTCAACTGGGAGCCCGGAACCCGCTACGAGTATCACCCCACCTCCGCGCACTGGGTGCTCGCCGAGATCATCGACCGCGTGACCGGAGGCGATTTCCGCGACGTGGTAGAAGCGCGCGTGACCGAACCGGCCGGTCTGCCCCGCCTGCTCGGACTGGGCTCCGACGATCAGCAGGGCATCGCGACCCTGAAGGCGGTCGGGGAACACGCCACGCCCGATGAGATCGAGGCCGTGCTCGGGGTGCGCGAGCTCCCGACTCGCGAAGTCGACGAGAACGTGCTGCTCTTCTTCAACGAGCCCGCGGCGCGTGCGGTGGGCGTCCCGGGAGGTGGGGGCTTCGGGCGCGCCGCCGATCTGGCGCTGTTCTACCAGGCGGTGCTGCATAACCCGGGCGGGATCTGGGATGCAGCCGTTCTCGACGATGCGCGCTCGCGCGTGCGCAACCGATTTCCCGAGCCCCTGCTCCAATATCCTGCCAATCGAACGCTCGGCTTCACGCAAGCGGGGGACGACGGGTTGATGCATCTGCGAGGCTTTGGCCGTACCGTGTCGCCGCGTACGATCGGCCACAACGGCGCGGGCGGACAAATCGCCTGGCTCGACCCCGATAGCGGGCTCTCGTTTGCCTTCATCACCAACGGCCTCGACCGCCACGCGTTTCGGGGCCCGCGCCGCGGCGCCGCGCTCTCGAGTTTGGCAGGTCGGTGCGCCGAGCCGTGAAGCTCCCTGCGGCGAAGCACCCACCACCAGGAGCCCAGCTTCAGTTCGAGACCGGCGACGAGCGCTACGCCTGGCTCAACAACCGCCTGGCCGTGGGAGAGGGGCGCCTCGGCCCAAGCGTGGTCACCTACCGGGTCTACACGCTCGAAGCCGACTGATCCCCGACCGAACGCGTCGCGCACGCCTCACATAGCGTACCGTCGGCGATCAGCGACTCGCAGCCTCTGCACACCGCGAAGCCCTCGTCCAAAAGCAGCGCCAGGGGTTCGTACGCTGCGGGCGTGACCTGGTCATCGGAGCGGCGCCCGGGGTGGCCGTAATGCGCGGTCCCGCGACGCGGGGCTTCGAGGGTCCGGTCCGCACCGCGGCGACGAAAGCGGCGCCGTTCTCGATGGTTCGGCGTTCCCATGAGTAATCTCTCCCAGCGGGTAGGTGCCACTTCGCAGGGTCGGGGTTGCGCAAAGCGTGCCGCCGACCACTCCGGGGGCGGGCGCTTCGGGGCTGCCGCCTCGCTGCCGGCAGCCTGCCCATCCCGCGAGAAGGACCAG
>CAZTOE010000272.1:0-6033 GCA_964615045.1 uncultured Spirochaetales bacterium | reverse complement strand
CAGGACATCATCGCGATCCTCGGGATGGACGAGCTCTCTGAGGCGGACAGGCTCACCGTCGCGCGGGCGCGCAAGCTGCAGCGCTTCCTGTCGCAGCCCTTCCACGTGGCGGAGCAGTTCACGGGTACGCCCGGCGTCTACGTGCGACTCGACGACACGATTCGCGGCTTCCAAGAGATCCTCGACGGTCGCCACGACGAGCTCCCAGAGCAGGCCTTCTACATGGTGGGAACCATCGAGGAGGCCGTCGAGAAGGCCAAGGGACTGGTGTAGCTGCGATGCCGCTGGACCTGACCATCGTGACACCGCAGGGCGAGGCCTTTCGCGGCCCTGTGGAGAGCGTGGTGCTTCCCGGTGAGGCCGGCGACTTCGGAGTATTGCCGGGTCACGAACGGCTGCTGGCAGCGCTTCGCGAAGGATCGCTCGAGGTCCGGAACCCGAACGCGCAGCGCGCAGAAATCTCGGAAGGCTTTGCCGAAGTAAGCGACGACCGCGTCGTGGTATTGGTCGATCGCTGCAGCTTCGAAGCGAGCTGATCAGCGCGAACCGGCGCGCACCGGCGTCGCCTTGAGCTTCGTCTTGCCGTTTTCGATCACGACGCGAAAGCGGACGTCGTCGCACGCGTAGCGCCTTCGGAGCGCCGAGCGCTGCTCCGAGATCACCTTTTCCAGCCTCTCCCGGGTCACGCCCGAAATGCTTTCGCCGCATTCCTTGCGGGCGGAGAGGTAGGAAGAGAAGAGGTCGGCACCGCCCTCGCCGCGCGACGCTTTCGCTGCCGTCGCCGTGCTCTCCTCGGCGCGCGCGCGATGGCGGAGCTTGGCCTTGAAGATGTGTCGCTCGTAGGTGCCTTCTTCGATTCTCCGAAGCACGCTGTCCCAGTGACGTCTCAACGCGAAGAAGCGGGCGCACAACGAATTGAAGCGAAAACGCATCGCGGTGTTCTGGATCGGGGTGTTGGAGTAGCGCCCGACGATCTTCTGGACCTCGCCGCGGAGCATCGCCGGCTCGCGGGGGCGCGACCCGGAGAAATACTGCTCGTACTCGAACTTGAGCTGCTTGATCTTGTTCTCGAGGATCTGCAGCTCTTCGCTGACCTGTGAAGGCGCTTCCGACACGTTCTTCAAATCGGAGGATTCCGGGAGTGGCTTGAGCGTCTTCGGACCCGCCGAGCGAGTCCTCGAAAATCGAAATTCCTTCGGTCTGTCAACCGTTTCCGCCGCTTGACTGCTTTGACACGCTAGGGGGCTGTGGCTAGCCTCGCCAACGCATGCCGTTCCCCTCTTTCACTGCATCGCTCGAGCGGATCGCGGGCCCTCTCGACCAGGTCGAGCACGCGATGCGAGAGCAGCTCTCGTCGCAGAGCGAAGTGCTGCGCGCGATCGGCGATCACGTCCTCGCCTCGGGCGGCAAGCGCATGCGCCCAGCGCTCCTGTTGCTTGCGTCCGAACTCTGTGGCTACACGGGACCTCGGCGGATCCAACTCGGCGCCGCGATCGAACTGATTCACACCGCAACGCTGCTTCACGATGACGTCGTCGACCAGTCCCCCCTGCGCCGCGGGCAAGCTTCGGCGATGTCGATATGGGGCAATCGCCGCGCGGTCCTGGCGGGCGACTTCTTCTACGCTCGGGCCTGTTCGATGATCACCGAGGACGGCGATGCCGACGTCCTGATGGTGTTCGCTTCGTTCATCCGCGCGATGGCCGAGGGTGAGCTGCTGCAGCTCCAACGCAGCTTTGACCCGAGTGTTACCGGTGCCGACTACCACGCCGTGATCGAGCGCAAGAGCGCGTCCATTCTCTCCGGGGCAACGGAGTGCGGGGCGATTCTCGGAGGCGTGACCCGCGGCGAACGTCGACGCCTTGCGGAGTTCGGCCGCGAACTTGGCTTGGCCTTCCAGATCCGCGACGACGCGCTCGACTATCAATCGGGGGAGGATGTGCTCGGCAAGCGGCGCTACGCCGATCTCCGCGAGGGCAAAGTGACCCTACCCCTGCTCCTCGCGCTCAAGCGCTGCACACCGGCGGAGCGGGAAGCGATCGCCGCAGTGCTCAAGACGGTCAGTCGGGAGGCGTTGGTCGACCCGAGCGGCGCAAGCTCGGTCGAAGATGCCGACCTTGAGCCCGCCCTGGAAGTCGTGCGCCGCTACCGGGGCGTCGAAGACGCCATCCGAGGAGCCGCCGATCGGGTCAAGCGAGCCCGGGAGTCCATCGCTCCGTTTCCCGACGGACCCGCCAAGGAGGCCCTATTGGCCGCAGCGAATTTCGCCGTGCAGCGCGATCGCTGAGGCTTTCGGCCGCCCGGCGCAGCCTTCACCCCACGGTCCCGTGGGAGAAAGCCATGCTGCGAACCCAACGAAGCCGGGGCGCCCTGCTGTGCGCCGCCGTGCTATGGACGATCGCCTCCGTGTCCGGGGCGTACGCCGATGCGGACCCGCCGGTCGGGGTGGTCGTCAATCTCAATACCGCGAGTCTCGAGGAACTCCAATATCTGCCAGGTGTTGGCGAGACCCGCGCCCGCGCCATCCTCGCCGCCCGGCAAGCCCGGGGCGGTTTCAAGACCGTCGACGAGTTGGTGGAAGTCAAGGGAATCGGGCCGGCGAGCCTGGAGCGGCTGCGCCCCCACGTCCGGGTCAGCGGCAAGACCCGGGTTCCGGAGACATCGTCCCGGAGATAGCTCCCGGGGTGCCGGCAGCCCCTGCTGCCGGCATTTCCCTCGCCCGCAGCTTGCGGATGGTTTAGCTTGCTCGGCCCTATGTCGAAGCTCCAAGTCGAATCCGTTCACGGCCGCGAGATTCTCGACTCACGGGGAAACCCGACCGTCGAGGTAGAGATCCGAGCGTCGACTGGCGCTCTGGGACGCGCCGCGGTTCCTTCGGGAGCCTCAACTGGCTCGCGAGAAGCGCTCGAACTTCGCGACGGCGAGGCGAGCCGTTATCGCGGCAAAGGAGTGCGGCGCGCCGTCCAACATGTCGAGGGCGAGATCGCCCGCGCCATCACCGGTTGGACCCTCGGCGATCTCGACGACCAGCGCGCGCTCGATCGCGCCCTGATCGAGCTGGACGGCACCGACACCAAGGAGCGTCTGGGGGCCAACGCGCTGCTCGGCGTTTCCCTCGCGGCGGCGCATGCCGCGGCTGCCGCCCAAGGAGTCGCGCTGTTTCGGTTTCTCGGTGGGGAGGGCGCCGAACTGCTCCCGGCTCCGATGATGAATGTCCTCAACGGCGGTGCCCACGCCGACAATAGTGTGGATCTTCAGGAGTTCATGATCTTTCCGCTCGGTGCGCCGAGCTTTCGCGAGGCCCTGCGCTGGGGGGCCGAAATCTTTCACACGCTGGCTGACGTCCTGCGTGAACGCGGCTATGCGACCGCCGTCGGCGACGAGGGCGGTTTTGCTCCCAACTTGTCGAGTAACCGAGAAGCCATCGAACTGGTGCTAATGGCGATCGAACGCGCGGGCTATCGGCCCGGCGAACAGGTCGCGATCGCGCTGGATCCTGCGGCTTCGGAATTCTGCCGCGACGGCCGCTACGAGCTCCAGGGGGAGGGCGTTGTCCACGATACGGCCGGGATGGTCGCATTCTGGAAGGATTGGGTGTCCCGCTATCCGATCGTGTCGATCGAAGACGGTCTCGACGAAGGGGATTGGGACGGGTGGAAGGCGCTGACTGGAGAGCTCGGCGCGCGCTGCCAACTGGTCGGAGACGATCTTTTTGTTACGAACCCGGCGATCTTGCAACGCGGCATCGACCGCGGGGTTGCCAACGCGATCCTGATCAAGGTGAACCAGATCGGCACCCTGACCGAAACCCTCGAGGCTGTGGCCATGGCTCGAGGAGCGGGGTACGCGGCAGTGATCTCACACCGCTCCGGCGAAACCGAGGACACCACGATTGCCGATCTGGCCGTTGCGACCGGGGTCGGTCAGATCAAAACGGGATCCCTCTCGCGGACCGACCGCATTTGCAAGTACAACCAGCTCCTTCGCATCGAAGACGCCCTTGGAGCCCGTGCGCGTTATGCGGGGCGAAATGGCCTCGCGGGAGGTGGAGCTCTTTGAGGGCCCAGGCCGTGCGCCGGAGGTGGGCCGCCGGGCGCCGAGCGATGGCCCTGACCGCTCTGACCACCCTGCTTCTGATTGACGCGTCGGGTGCCCGGGCCTGGGTTCCGGCGGGAGAGCGCTTGGCCGGTCTGGTGGCCGAGCGCAACCGAATGGGACAGCGGCACGCCCGGCTGCGGTTGGCGGTCCAGGTGAGAGAGGCAGATGGCGAGGTCATCGCCCGGGGAGAGGCGGTGATCGAGCCCGGTGGCCCGGCGCGGCTCGAGCTCACGTACGCGGATGGGAGCCGCGAATGGTATGAGCGACGGGGTGCTGCGAGCCGGATCCGCCGGGAAGCTGGCCCGGACGGGCCAGCACCGGGTCAGTATCTCACGTCGGAGGAAGTCGACGTGGCGGGGGTCTCCCTGCTGCCACCCTTTGCCCTACTGCAGGCCACCAGTCCGCAACAGCTCAAGGCTTCTCTGCGCGAACTCGGCGGGGATCCCACCCTGGTCGAACTGGGCCTCGAGGCCGGTCGCGACTGCTGGGTTCTGGGCGGCCGCAAGCTCGGTTCGTTTGCGCCCAACGACCGGGCTGCACTTTGGATCGACTTGGAGACCAAGGAGCCCGTGCGAATCGACACCGGGAGCGGCCCGCTCTACCGCTTGGGTCCCCCGGTTCGCTTCGGAGACGTCCAGCTGCCGGCCTGGTACGAAGTGGATGGATCGGCAGGGGGTGCAGCGGCCGACGCCCCGCGGCGCCGGGTAGAGATCGAGGCGCTGGCCACGGCCGCCACTCCTTGACAGCAGTTCTCCCTGTTCCGCTCCATCCGAAAGCCCCGCGTTTCCCTCATGCCCATGGGGGCGACGCCCGATAGTCCGAATAGGCAGCACGACGGCAGGGGGACCGCAGGGGTCCTCTCAAGCCTCTGCAATCTCGCGCCTCGATCGCGGTGGGTGTCGCTTGGACACGTACACGGGGGGAGTCATCGTGGGCACGACAACCCCCCTTCAGGTGCTGGTGGCCGACTCGGACGAGGAGAGCCGGCTGGTTCTCAAGGAGCTGCTGCGTGCGCGGGGGCTCCACGCGCAACTCGTCGAGGATCCCAACGGCTTGACTGCTGCACTGCGCGAGAGCCGGCCGCAGCTGGTGCTCCTTGCATTGCCGGCTGATCCGGCTGAGGCTGAGCGTCGGCTGATGGCGGTGAGCGGCTATGACCGCGACGTCTGCGTGATCGCGTTGGCCGACGATCCGAGTGTCGAGACCGCCGTGTTGGCGATGAAGCACAAGGCTCTGGGGTACCTGGTCAAGCCGGTCGACGAAGATGCGCTGGAGCGGGCGATCGAGGAGGCCATCGAGGAGAAGGGCCTGTTCGTGACTCTCGAGCAACGTCTCAACCGAGAGATCGGTGCTCGGCTCCGGGCGCGACGCGGTGCCGCTGGCCTCACGCTGCGGCAAGTGGCCAATCGAACCGGTCTGTCGATCAGCCTGATCTCCCAGATCGAGCTCGGCAAGAGTGCCGCCTCACTAGCTTCCCTCTACAAGCTTTCGCGCGCGCTGCACAGCAAGCTCAGCCAACTCGTCGACCAGATCTGAGCCCCGGGTCACTGCGCGCTTGCGAAGCCGCTCCGATCGGGGCAGCCTGCCCGCGATCGCTTCGGCAGTGTGGAAGGAGTCCAGGTGCGCAGCGTCGAACGGACGAAGCCCAGACGGGGGCTTTCGGTTCCTGTCGTGACCGTATTGGGAGAGGGTGGCGAACTGCTCGAATCCGACCAACGCGCCGTGGTGCGTCACGTGGTGCAGGACGGCCTCGGGGCGGACGTCGTCTTCGCGGCTGGTACCACGGGGGAGTGGGATCGCATCCACCAAGACGTACGTCAGCGAGTTATCCAGGTGTGCGCCGAGGAGGTCAACAAATTAAATGCCGCCCTTCCCAGCAGCGATGGTGCCGTCGAGATGTGGGCGGGGGTGACCGCGCCCAGCCCCGAGGAAACC
>CAZTOE010000271.1:0-6088 GCA_964615045.1 uncultured Spirochaetales bacterium | reverse complement strand
AACACCGGCCTCCCGCTGCAATCGGAGGGGGCCTCGATGCGTTGGTACGGCGCGCACTTCGAAACCCCCGATCGGGTTCTGGCTCGACGACGGCGAGTGCGACTATGGAAAGCTCGACAACGTCCTGCTCACGGCGACGACGGTGATCCCGGAGCCTTCCACATTCGCCTGCCTCGCCCTCGGCCTCGCCACACTCGGGTGGCGTCGTACGCGATACGGTGTTCCCAACCTCGACGCACGACTCCCGAGAACTTCGGCGACCGGGATTCGCCGCGCCCGACACGGGGTCGCGGCGTAGGCCCTCCCGATCCGACGGGCCTTTTCGTCCCGGGCTCTGTACGCTTGCCGAGATCGCAGGAGGCCGCATTGCCGAACGTCGCGATGTGGGGCAAGGCGCTCACCGCCATGCCTCGGCTCAACAAGCAGGACTGGGAGGGTCTCGACCTCGTCTCGCGCTGGCTCATCGCGACGCGGGCGGCCGTCCTGGTCATGACCCTGATGTCGGCGACGTTCGGGGGCCTGTTGGCGCTGAAGGCCGGCCGGTTCGACGGCGCCCTCTTCGCGCTGGTGGCTCTGGGTCTGTGTCTCGCCCACGCCACGAACAACCTTGTGAACGATCTGACCGATTACTGGAAGGGCGTCGACGAAGGCAATTCCTTCCGCACGCAGTATGGCCCGCAGACGGTCCAGGACGGGTTTCTCAGCGCGAGGCAACTGTTCCTCTACGCGGTGGTGACGGGGGGCGCCGCCCTGGCTGTGGGCGCCTTTCTGGTCGCGTTGCGGGGACCGATCGTCCTGATGCTCCTCGGGGTCGGTGTTTTCTTCGTCCTCTTCTACACCTTCCCGCTCAAGCACATCGGGCTCGGTGAGCCCGCGGTGCTTCTGGTGTGGGGTCCTCTCATGGTGGGGGGCAGCTACTATGTGATTACCGGCGAATGGAGCCAGAACGTCGCCGTGGCGGGACTCGTGTACGCGCTCGGTCCCACCGCCGTCCTCTTCGGCAAACACATCGACAAGCTCGAAGGGGACCGAGCCAAGAAGATCCGCACGCTTCCGGTCTTGCTCGGTGAGGCGGTGTCCCGCTACGCGGTGCTCGGCATGCTGATCGCGCAGTTCTTGGTTCTTGGCTACCTCGTCGCAACCGGCTACTTCACTCCGGCCGTATTGGTGGCCTTGGTGGCTGCCCCTTCCCTGCGGCGGGTATTCAAGACCTTTCGCGAGCCGCGGCCGAGCGAGGCCCCGGCGGATTTGCCCGAGGGAGTATGGCCCCTCTGGTTCGTCGCCGCGGCGTTCTGGTACAACCGACGCTTCGGAATGTGGTTCCTATTGGGTCTCGTCGGGGATATCCTCCTCTCCCGTCGCTGATCGCCGGTCCGGCGTGCGCAGACGGGTGTCCCGACCTGTAAACGGGTCAGAACCAGAGTTCGCTGAACTGCGCCAAATTCGGCACAGTCGCAGGTGATTTCGAGACCATTCGGATCGCGGCGCTCAGCAGAGCGCCTGACCGGACGGAGGCTCGTCCGGGGCCCCGAGCCGATGCAGGGCTTCGCTCAACGTCGCGGCGAGCTCCGCGAGCTGCTCAGGGGTGAGTCGCAGCGTCAGCACGCCCATCGTCAAGTGAACCGTTCCGTGCGCGCAGTGATCGACACGGCAGGTTCGTCCGGCAACCAGCGCCTCGTGAACGCATCGGTCCTCGGTTCCCACGTCTTTCTCTCCTTGCTGTACGCGGCGACCCCGAACTCGGCAGCTAGAGTGCCGCCGCCGTCGTCCTCTCTCATCACCCGCGCCACCAAAGCGATTGCCTGCGAGCCTTCGAGGGGGAGGTAGCCGTAGTTGCGGCCCGCGATGGTGCCTTTGACCAGCCGGCGCAGCGTGGGAAATTCCGCATCGAAGTGAACGAGCAGGCCATCCGGCCGCCGCAGTGAAGCGTTGACCAAGGGTGGGGAGTTACGTGCCGTCGTCAGGAGGCCGTCCTCGACCCGGAACGGGACAGGACTACGGCGTGCGAAGTCGTTGTACGTCCGCATCCCGCCGCCGACCTCCTCGATCTGCTCGTCGACCTGATGGCACTGGCGACAGTTGATGGACAGACCCTTGAAAGGGGCCCGGAAGCTGCGCATCCACGGTCACCTTCTCGTTCATCACGGGATCCCCGAACGGCAGCGCGTCATTCACCGTCGCGCCGGGGTGATCGGCGAGGAACTGCCCGAAGAACTGGGCAAAGCGCGTCTCCAGAAAGAGGCGCTCGGAGGACCTCGGCGCGATCGGTGCCCCGCTCTTGTGCGCGAGTCCCGGGAACACCAGCCGTGAGAGCACTGAGAGCCAGCGCCAGGAACGCGATCAATCGCGTCATTTTCCCCTCGCTGAAGTGTGCCCAGCATGGCGGATAGCAGTGTGTGCTGCCTCGAGAGGAGATCATCTGTCGGCGGTCGAACTCGGCATTGCGCTCTCGGTCATCGAGCTCGGTGCCATGATCGCCTTAGACCGCCGACCCGCCTTGCCGATCGCAGCCTCGCTCGTCGCCTTCTTTGCCGTCTTCCACGGCTACCCGCGTGGCGTCGAGCTCCCGAACCAGGCGGGCGTCGTGGACTACAGCAAAGGCTTCGTGATCACAACGAGTTTGATCCACCTCGCGGGCATCGCGATCGGCTTCGTCGCCCCGCTGCCGCGCGCGGCCTCGTAGCGCTCCGGAGTGGAGGTGAACTCGGACTCTCCGGGGCGAGGTATACTAGCCATCCGAGGGGAAGGTGAATGAGTTCGCAGCTCTTGAGCCGACGCGATTTCATCTCGACCAGCGGCGTGCTTGTGGGAAGTCTCGCGTTCGCCTCGGGTCCGATTGCTTTGCTGGCACCCAGCCGAACCTGGGCGCTCTCTCTCACGACCCTGAGCACCCAGGAGGGAGCGACGCTGATTCGCTTCGGGCGCCAGCTGTACCCCCACGACGGGCTGGAGGACGCGGCGTACGCGCTGGTGGTGAAGGATCTCGATGCCGAGGCCCAAACCGATCCCGCGACGGCCGCGCTCCTGGGCGAGGGTGTGGCTGAGCTCGACCGCGCCGCCGGCGGTTCATGGCTCGAGCTGCCATCCGATCGGCAGCTCGCACTGATCCGGGAACGCGATGCGACCCCCTTCTTCCAGAAGGTACGCGGAACAGCGGTGGTCTCGCTATACGACAACGAGCTGGCATTCGCCCACTTCGGCTACGAGGGAGCCTCCTTCCGCAAGGGTGGTTACCTCCAGCGCGGTTTCAACGATCTCGATTGGCTGCCCGCGCCGGACGCCGCCGCCAGCCCGCCGGTGCCATCGTGACCCGCTACGGCCGGGATGACGCTTCGGTCGTGGTCGTCATCGGTTCCGGTGCGGGCGGCGGAACGCTCGCCAACGAACTGTGCCAGAAGGGCGTACCCGTCGTCCTGCTCGAGGCGGGAAAGCGCGAAAGTTTGGCGTCCTTCGTCAACGACGAGTGGGAGTCGTTCAACCAGCTCGCCTGGCTCGACAAGCGGACGACGTCGGGCAGCTGGCGGGTGGCGCGAGACTTTCCGAACTTGCCCGCGTGGGTCTGCAAGACCGTCGGCGGCACCACGACCCACTGGGCCGGCGCCAGCCTGCGAATTCAAGACCACGAGTTCCGGGTGCGCACGCTCTACGGAGCTCTCGACGGTGCGAACCTGCTCGATTGGCCGATCGGCCTGGAGGACCTCGCGCCGTACTACGCGAAGGCCGAGGGGAAGCTCGGCGTCACGCGAACCCACGACATTCCGGGACTTCCCGGCAACAACAACTTTCGAGTCATGTACGCGGGCGCGCGAAAGCTGGGCTACCAGCATTGCCACACCGGGCGCATGGCGATCAACAGCCGCCCTCGCGCGGGACGCGGGTCTTGTATGCAGCTGGGCTTCTGCTTCCAGGGCTGCAAGTCCGGGGCGAAGTGGTCGACGCTCTATACCGAGATCCCGGCTGCCGAAGCCACGGGCCTGTTCGAGTTGCGAGCGCAATCCCACGCCCTCCAGATCAACCACGGGCCCGACGGCAAGGTCAGCGGGGTGTTGTACGCGGACGAAGGCGGCAACCAACACCTGCAGAAGGCTCGGGCCGTCTGCGTCGCGGGGAATTCCATCGAGACCCCGCGCCTGCTGCTCAACTCGGCGACCGCCCAGTTCCCCGACGGGCTCGCGAACTCATCGGGTCAGGTCGGCCGGAACTACATGCGACACACGACGGGCTCGGTGTACGCGGCCTTTGAGCACCCGGTGTACATGTACCGGGGCACCACCATGGCCGGCATCATCACCGACGAAAGCCGCCACGACCCATCGCGAGGCTTCGCGGGCGGTTATGAGATGGAAACGATCTCGCTGGGCCTTCCCTTCCTCGCAGCCTTCCTCGATCCAGGTGGCTGGGGCCGCGATTTCGCCCGGGCGATCGATCAATATGACCACATGGCCGGGATGTGGCTCGTGGGCGAGGACATGCCCCGGGAGGGCAATCGGATCACCCTTCACCCACGCGAGAAGGATCAACACGGACTCCCCGTTCCCAACGTGCATTTCGACGACCACCCGAACGACGAGGCCATGCGCGAGCATGCCTATAGGCAAGGTACGGCGGTCTACGAAGCCGCCGGTGCCCGCGCTGTGTATCGCACGCCCCCCTACCCCTCCACACACAACCTCGGGACGTGTCGCATGAGTGCCCGTCCCCAAGACGGCGTGTGCAACGGCTTCGGACGGAGCCACGACATTCCCAACTTGTTCATCTCCGACGGAAGCCAGTTCACGACCGGGGCTTCGGAAAATCCGACCTTGACGATCGTGGCGCTCGCGATTCGCCAGGCCGACTACATTGCGGGACAGATGAAGCAGCAAGCGCTGTGAGTGCCGCCCGGAAGCCGCCCCGGGAATCCGCCAAGCGCCCACCACGGGAGCGAAGAGCGATGGATCCCCCTCCGAGTCTCCGCTTTGGCGCAGACGTGGCCGCCGAACCGGACGGTGTGTCTCCGAAAGAGCTCGAAGACCGGATCGCCGCACACGCCCGCTGGCTCTCGTGCGAGGGGCGAGAAGGCGAACGCTTCCAGATGGTCGGCGCCAACCTCAACTACGGCATGTTCTTCGAGGCCGACCTCGCCGGCGCCGATCTCGAAGGTGCCGATTTGTTCCGCGCCAATCTACGCGACTGCAATCTGACCGGGGCCGTCCTGCGGGGCGCCCGGCTCGAGGGGGCGAGCATGGTCAACGCCAATCTGAGTCGGGCCGACCTACGCGGGGCGAGTCTCGACGGGGCTGTCCTTCCCGGCGCCCTCTTCGAAGACGCCTACCTGGAGGGCGCGTCGCTGCGAGGCACCAATCTGCTGAGCGCCAACTTCTCCAGAGCCCACTTGAAGGGCGGCGACATGGCCGACGCCAACCTCGCAGGCGGCGCACTCGTCGCGGCAGACCTCAGCGGGGCAAACCTCCACGCGGCGAAGTTGATGATGGTCGATCTTTCCGGGGCCCGCTTGGCACAGGTCGACTTCGGCGAAGCGGTTCTCTTCGGCGTCGTGTTGCGAGGCGCCGATCTGAGCGGTGCCGATCTTCGCTTCGCGAACGGCCTCACCCGCGAACAACTCGATGCGGCCCACGGGGACCGGGCGACCCGGCTTCCCGAAAGTTTGGACGGATATCTCATGAGCGAGGCGCCAAGCGATTGAGCGCGGGCGCCTCCGCACGAAGCGGCCCGGGAGTCCAATTCGACGCGGCCTCGGACCTTCGGTCACCTCCTCTTGGCCGACTGTCCGGGGCGAGATAGCATTCGGAACTACCAACCGGGCCGCAGGGGAGGACGAGGCGATGTCGGGATCCCTTACGCTTTCGAAGATCATCAAGCAAAAGGGCATCAGCCTGAGCGAAGCGACCAAGCGGATTGCCGACTTGGGATGGACCCCGTCCTATTTCGATGAGGTGCTGAAGTACCCCACCGACTACAAGGTGGAGAAGGCCCCCAAGGACCCGATGAAGCAAGTGCTTCGGTCCTACTTCCCGATGCAGGAGGAGAAGGACAACCGGGTCTACGGCGCTCTGGACGCTGCGTTGCGGGGCGACATGCTCCGCAA
>CAZTOE010000270.1:0-6102 GCA_964615045.1 uncultured Spirochaetales bacterium | reverse complement strand
GAGGAACTCGAGCGGTGGCAGCGGCTCGGCGTCGAAGCGCATTTCAACGGGCCGCGCCCCTGGGTCTCGTTTCACGAAGAGCTCGCCGATCTCACTGCGCGTCTCGTGGGCGCGCAGCCCCTCGAAGTCGTCCATATGAACGGTCTCACCGTCAATCTTCACCTCATGCTGGTGAGCTTCTACCGGCCGACTCCAGCGCGACACAAGATCCTGATCGAACAGCCCGCCTTTCCCTCGGATCGCTACGCGGTGGAGTCTCAGTTGCGCTTCCACGGCCTCGATGCGACCTCGTCGCTGCTCGAGATCGGGCCCCGACGAGGCGCCGATTCGATCGCGGCGGGCGATCTCGACGCGCTGATCGAAGCCGAAGGAGACGTGATCGCGGTGATTCTCCTACCGGGGGTCCAGTACTTCAGCGGGCAGGCCTTCGACCTCGCGCGGATCAGCGAGCTCGGCCACCGGCACGGCTGCGTGGTCGGGTTCGACCTCGCGCACGCGGTGGGCAATCTCGAACTCGATCTCCACGGCTGGGGCGTCGACTTCGCAGTCTGGTGCGGATACAAGTATCTGAACGGCGGTCCCGGCACGACCGCGGGCTGTTTCGTCCACGCGCGGCACTCGCACCGCTTCGATCTGCCCCGCTTTGCCGGTTGGTGGGGACACGACAAAGCCTCGCGTTTTGCGATGGGCCCGATATTTCGGCCGCTGGCCGGCGCCGAAGGTTGGCAGCTCAGCAATCCGCCGATCTTTGCCATGGCGCCGCTGCTGGCTTCGCTCCAGCTGTTCGACGAAGCCGGCATGGGCGCGCTCCGCGCGAAGTCGCTTCGCCTCACCGGCTACCTCGAGTTTCTGCTCGGGCAACACTTGGGAGACCGCGTCGAGATCCTGACACCCAGGGCACCGGGGGCGCGCGGTTGCCAACTTTCGCTCCGCCTGCGCGGATCGCCCTCGCGGGGGCGCGCGCTGCACGCGGCCCTCGATGCGCGGGGTGTGATCTGTGACTGGCGGGAGCCCAATGTCCTGCGCGTAGCGCCGGTGCCCTTCTACAACACCTTCGCCGAGGTCTACCGCTTCGTGGAGCTCCTCGCGGAGGAGGTCGCGAGCGAGTGAAGGACGAGGTTTCGATCGTCGGCGCCGGTCTCGCCGGCTCGCTGTTGTCGATCTTCCTGGCCCGACGCGGCCTGGCGGTCACGGTGTACGATCGGCTCCCCGATCTCCGCAAGCACACGATTCCGGCGGGCCGCTCGATCAACCTGGCCCTGGCCGAACGAGGGCTGCTTGCCCTCGCGCAGGTCGAGCTGCGCGACGCCGTCAAGCCGCTGCTGATCCCCATGCGCGGGCGCATGCTCCATGACGCGGGCATGCTGAGCTTCCAACCCTACGGCCGGCGCGAAACAGAGGTGATCTACTCGGTCTCTCGCGCCGAGCTGACCCGATTGCTGATCGACGCCGCGGAGTCGCGATACGGCGTCGTGTTTCGCTTCGAACACGGCTGTGCGGGTGTCGACTTCGGCGCCAACGCGCTGCGCATCCGCGAGGAAACCGCGGGTGTCGAGCACGCGGTACCCTTGGGCGGCACCTTCGCCGCGGACGGCTCGGGCTCGGTCGTTCGCCGATCCCTCGTTCAAACGCCGAATTTCGTGTGCAGCGAAGAGCTTCTGGGTCACCGCTACAAGGAGCTGGTGATCCCGCCCGCGGAGGGCGGAGGCCATCGCCTCGATCCCCACGCCCTCCACATCTGGCCACGGGGCGAGTTCATGCTGATCGCCCTTCCCAACACCGACGGAAGCTTCACCGCGACGTTGTTCCTGCCGGGCATCGAGTTCGACCGCCTCGACGAACCCCGAAAGCTTCAGGCGTTCGTGTCGCGCCATTTCCCGGATACGCTCGAGACCATCCCCGCCTGGTCGCGGGATTTCTTCGAGAACCCGACCGGCTCGCTCGTCACCGTGCGCTGTCGCCCGTGGCACCGGGGCGACCAAATCTGCCTGATCGGTGACGCGTCGCACGCCATCGTTCCCTTCCACGGTCAGGGAATGAACTGCGCCTTCGAGGACTGCCTCTGGATCGATCGGCTGCTCGACCGGCACCGCGACTGGGACGCGCTTTTCGGCGCATTCGAGCGGCTTCGCAAACCGAACACCGACGCGATCGCCGCGATGGCGCTCGAGAACTATGTCGAGATGCGCGATACGGTGCGCGATCCGCGGTTTCAGCTCAAGAAGGCCCTCGCCTGGGAGCTCGAGGGCCGCTACCCCGACCACTTTATTCCGCGCTATTCGATGGTGATGTTCCACCCGGAGCTGCCCTACGCCGAGGCGCAACGGCGCGGGACGCTCCAGGCGGAGATCCTGGAAGCGCTGACGGAAGAGGTCGCCGATCTGGAGGATGTGGATTTCGCGCGCGCGGCGTTGTTGGTCGAGTCGCGCCTCGAGCCGATCCGGCGCGGATTGGAGCCGACGCTCAGGCCGGACTGATCTCGGTGCGCACGTCCAACAATTCGGGAAAGAAGGATGCCTCGAGCGCCGCTTTGAGAAAGGCCACCCCGGAGGAGCCCCCGGTGCCGCGGCGATAGCCGATGATCCGCTCGACGGTCTTCATGTGGCGGAACCGCCAGAGCTGAAACTGCTCCTCGACATCGACGAGCTTTTCGCACATCTCGTAGGCGTCCCAGTGCCGCTCCGCTTCGGTGTAGATCTGGCGAAAGACGGGAATGAGACCCGGCTCCCGTTCGTGCGGCCGCGACCAATCCCGCTCGACGCAGTGCGCGGGGACGTCAAAGCCGCGCCGCGCCAGGTAGCGCAAGAACTCGTCGTACAGGCTCGGCTCGTGGAGGATGCGCTCCAAATCCCGGTGGACCACCGGCTGGTGGCGGAAGAACGCGAGCATCTCGGCGTCCTTCGCGCCGAGGCGAAATTCGATCGCGCGGTACTGGTAGGATTGAAGCCCCGACGCCTTCTGCAAGACGCCCCGAAAATGAGCGTACTCACTCGGCGTTAGAGTTTCGAGTACTCCCCACTGTTCGAAAAGCTGGCGCTGCACCTGTTTCACGCGCGCGAGGATCTTGAAGCAGGGGTCGAGGCGATCGGCTTGAATCTCGGCGAGCGCTGCGCCGAGCTCGTGGAGAATCAGCTTCATCCACAGCTCGGAGGTCTGGTGCTGGATGATGAAAAGCAACTCGTCGTGGTGTAGGGGTCGGCTGCGCGGGTGTTGCGCCGAGAGCAACTGGTCGAGGCTCAGGTAGTCCGAGTAGGTGAGCTGCCCCGCGAGGTCGGTTTCGATCCCGGGTTCGACCGTTCTCATCGGACTCCTCGCTCTCATCGGACACTTTGGGCGGGCGGCCCGCTGCCTCCGCGGCGAGGCGCCACCCGGTTGTGCCAAAGTATAGAGACGATCAGACGCTCGAAAGGAAGGTCTTGAGACTCCCCAAATCCGCCCGCGAAGTGGTCGAGTCGTCGGCCCTCGCCTATCTGACGACTCTGAACGCCGACGGCAGTCCCCAGGTGACCGCGATCTGGGTCGGAATGGACGGCGACGAGATTGTCTCGGCGCACCTGCAAAGGTGGCGCAAAGTGAAGAACGTGGAGCAAGACCCACGGGTCGCTCTCTCCATCGAGGCGCCGGGAACCAACGAGCTGGGATTGCGGAACTACCTGGTGATCTACGGGCGCGCCCGCATCGAAACCGGGGGCGCACCGGAGCTCCTCCAGAAACTCGCCCACCTCTACCTCGGCCCCGACGTGCGATTCCCACCCATCGAGGACCCACCGGCGGGCTACCTCACGCGAATCACGCCCGAACGGCTTGCAGGGATCGGGCCTTGGGCTTCGAGCTAGCCCGTCCGTCACGAGATCCGAGCGACGCGGCGGTTCGCCTCCGCCGCGCCAGCAGGGCTGGGATTCCCAGGCCGCCCAGCGCGCGCGCCGCGCCTCCCGGCTCGGGCGCCAGCACGGCGATTGGATCATCGACCGAGAAATATCCGGGCGGATGCGCGCCGAAGAAGAGCGGGTTCCCGCTGGCGTCGCCCTCGCCCGCCGCGAACTGCACCTCGACGGCCAGTGGTAGATCAGCGACCGGGAGCGTCAGGTCGAAACCAAGCGCAAAGATCTCGCCGGGCGCGAGCACCGGCAGGACGAATGGATCCACCGTCGCCGCGAAGCCAAACCAGGCGGCGCCTTCGAACAGGGGATTGGTGCCGGCGGGACCCCCGGGACCCGCTCCACTGGCGAGCCCTGCGGTGGTGTTCACGTTGGCGGAGAAGGCGAAGGCCCCGAGATCGGCAATGGCCCGCGTGGCAACGTTCACGACCGCGATTCGAGCTCCGGTCACCTGAGAGCTTGGTGGAAAACGGTTGTTGGAGGTTCCGAGGCCGATGCCACAGACACAGGTCGTGGTCATCACGGGCGGAACGAAGAGGTCTTCGACGCCGATAAACGCTTCTGCAAGTCCGTCCTGATCCGTATCGCCGAAGAACCAGTCGTTGATGTCGTTGCCCGCGTTCGTCCCGTGCACGCCGCACGGATACCCAACCGCGGGTGCCAGGAGCGCCGCGAGTGCCGCGGCAACCGGGGCCACCGCGACGAGGTGGAGCGGTTGCTTGCTCGCTTCGCGCATCGCTTTGCACCCTAATCGACTTCCGGCAGGCAGGTCAATGCCGGCTGCGATGTGCTCACCGCTCGTTCCCTTCCACCCGACGCCGGCGTAGAATGGTGCCGCGACCGAGGAGAGCTAGGCCCACTCTCTGGTTTGAAAGACACGAGGGGAGCCCGCGTTGAAACCTTCGATCCGCCACTGGTGGTCTCAAAAAGTCCAGCAGTTGCGAAATCGGTCCTTCCTCAACGCCGCCATGGCGGCGGCCGCGCTCGTCTCGACGGCGGACGAAGACGTCCGGCTCTCCGAGCAGCTCGCGCTCGACCAGCTTCTCGAGCGGATGGACCTGCTCCGCGTCTTCGACCCGCACACCGGCGTGGACCTCCACCGCCGCTTCGTCGACGGGATCGGCGCCCATCGCGGCCACGGCCGGCGCGAAGCGCTCGCCGCGCTCACGGCGTTTCGCGGCGACGAAGACCAGGGCCTGCTCATCCTCTACGTGGCGGCCGGGATCGCAAAGGCGGATCAAAACCTGTCGGAGCCCGAAGAACGGGCGCTCCACGAGATCTGTGACGCCCTGGGACTTCCGGCGCAGGAGTCGCTCGCCCGCATCTGGGACGCGGGCACCGTACCGCCTCCGGCGGACTGAGGCGCTCGCTGCGGCCACAGCGGGCTGATCACCTCATCTGGAATGGGCTCGGAAACTCCTCGTTCATGTCGATCCAAACGGCCTTTTCCTGCATGTATTCCTTCACCTGATCGGAGCCGTTTTCCTTGCCGAGTCCCGAGCGCTTGAAGCCACCGAAGGGCAGCGTCATGGAGACCGCGCGATAGGTGTTCACCCACACGGTGCCGGCTTCGAGACGATGGGCCACCCGGTGGGCGCGGCTCAGGTTCTGGGTCCACACGCCGGCCGCCAAGCCGTAGAGGACGTCGTTGCCGATCGCGATCGCCTCCTCCTCGTCGTCGAAGGGAATCACCGAGAGCACCGGCCCGAAGATCTCCTCCTGGGCGATGCGCATCTTGTTCTCCACGCCGGTGAAGATCGTGGGCTCGACGAACCAGCCCTTGCCGCACTCGGGGCGGGTGGCCGGGCCGCCGCCGAGCACGAGCTCCGCTCCCTCTTGCCTCCCGACGTCGATGTACGACAGCACCTTCTCGTATTGCGGTGGCGTCGTCACCGGCCCCACCTGGGTGGTCATCTCGAGTGGATTGCCCATCTTGGCGGTCTTGGCGAAAGCGACCAGGCGCTCGACGAACTCGTCGTGGAGGCCGCGCTGCAGCAACAGGCGCGAGCCGGCGATGCAGGTCTGGCCGGTCGCGGCGAAGATCCCCGCGACCGCGCCCCTCACTGCGTTGTCGAGGTGGCAGTCGTCAAAGACGACGTTGGGCGACTTGCCGCCGAGCTCCAGGGAGACCTTCTTCAAGCCCGCCGCGGCGGTTTCGTAGACGCGCTGTCCACCCCGTTCCGAGCCGGTAAAGGCGACGCGCCTCACGCGATCGTCGGCGACC
>CAZTOE010000269.1:0-6107 GCA_964615045.1 uncultured Spirochaetales bacterium | reverse complement strand
GAGTTTGAGATCGAGTACGCGCTCGACCCGGTGCGTCAGGCCATCGCCGATTCGTGGCCCGAGTCGATCGACGATACGGCGGCCCGTCGCGAATGGGGCTGGGAACCCCGCTACGACCTCGCGGCAACCGTCCGCGACATGCTCGAACGGTTGCGGGAGAAGCGCCGCACACAACGCGCGGAAGCGTAGGGAGGCGCGATGCCGCTCGATCGCATCGGCCCCGTCCTCGGCGAAGCCCTCGGCACGCTGGACCGGGCGGGGACACGCAAGGGAGCGGAGGCGGTCACCACGGCCGTCCTGCCCGCTGAGGGGCGGCGCGGCCCCCGGGTGCTCCTCGCGGGCGAGGGCGAGCGACCCTTCCTGCGCATGAATTCCAACGGATATCTGGGCATGGCCCAGGAGCGCGAAGTGATCGCGGCGGAAGAAGAGGCGGCGCGGCGCTTTGGCACCGGTCCCCAGGCGGTGCGTTTCATCGGTGGAACCTTCGCACCCCACGTCGCCCTCGAAGGCCAGCTGGCCGCTTTCCACGGCCGTGGCGCGGCGATGCTGCTGAGTTCCGCCTATGCGACGGTCATGGGCATCCTGCCACCGCTCATTACACCCGACACCGCCGTGATCAGCGATGAGCTGAACCACAATTGCATCATCAACGCGATTCGCCTGGCTCAACCGCGAGAAAAGCACGTCTACCGGCACGGTGACCTCGGTGAACTGCGCAGCGCGCTGGCGCGCGCGGCGGAGACGTGCCGGAGGGCGCTCGTCGTGACCGACGGCGTTTTCAGCATGCGTGGAGATCACGCCCCGCTCGAAGCGATCGCCGCGCTGGCGGCGGAATTCGATCCGCGCTTCGCGGAAAACGCCGTGACGGTGGTCGACGATTCTCACGGCGTGGGCGCGCTGGGCGCCACGGGTCGGGGTACGGAAGAAGTCACCGAAGGCCGGGCGGATCTCCTGGTGGCGACCCTCGGCAAGGCCCTCGGCGTGAACGGTGGCTACGTCGTGGGTCCGCCGGCAATGATCGATTACCTGCGCGAGACGGCCCCTCTCTACGTCTACTCCAACCCTATCACGCCCGCCGAAGCGGCGGCCGCGAAGCGGGCCTTGGAAATTCTCGAGGGTCCGCGCGGAGCCGAGCTGCTGGCGCGCTTGCGGGCGGTCACCGCCCGTTTTCGGAGCGGTCTCGTGGGGCTCGGCTACGAAACGGTGCCCGGGGAACACCCCGTGGTGCCCCTGTTGGTGCGCGACACCGATCGCACCCGCGCCCTCGTGAGACACCTGCATGACCGGGGTATTCTGGCCACCGGCCTCAGCTTCCCGGTGGTGCCGCGAGGCGAGGAGGAGATTCGCTTCCAGCTCTCGGCCCTTCACACCGAAGCCGACGTCGCCGCCGTGCTGGACGCGCTCCGCGAGTTCAAAGCCATCGCCGCCGGGAGAACGCATGCCTAAAGCCCAGGAACTCGACGCGAGCGTCCTCTATCGGGTCTGCGACGCGCAGCAGTTCCGGTTCGAAACCACCGCCGATCTCGCCGTCGAAGAGACCGTCATCGGCCAGCCCCGAGCGGCCGCCGCGGCGACCTTCGGCGTCGAGATCGACCGCAAAGGCTATAACCTCTTCGTTCTCGGCGAGCCCGGAACGGGCCGCCACCGCCTGGTGCGCCGCTACATCGAGGAACGGGCGCGCAAGCGGCCCGCCCCCAGCGACTGGTGCTACGTCTACAACTTCGGTGAGCCCATGCGTCCGAAGATGCTGCGGTTGTCCGCGGGCAACGGCATCCGCTTTCGAAACGAAATGGAACAGCTCGTCGGTGAATTGCGCACCGCCCTCACCGCCGCCCTGGAGAGCGAGGAGTATCAGACGCAGCGCCAGATCCTGGAGCACGAGTTCGAGGAACGCCAGTCCGCGGCTTTCGAAGAAGTGCAGCGGGATGCGGAGACTCGAGGCATCCGGATGATCCAAAGCCCGGGCGGGATCCTCTTCGCGCCGCTCCGCGGGGGGGATCTCATTCCACCGGGCGAGGTCCAGAAGCTGCCCGAAGCGGAGCGCGCCCGTCTGGAGCAGGAGGCCGAACGCCTCCAGGGCGAGATCCAGAAGCGCCTGCGGCAATTGCCGCGCTGGCAGCGTGAACGGCGCGAAAAAATCCGTGAGCTCAATCGGCAGGTGACGAGCTTCGCGGTGGGCTCGCTGATCGAAGAGCGACGCAACGAGTACCGCGAGGAACCGGAGGTCCGGACCTATCTTGACGCGGTCGAGCGCGATCTGGTGGAGAACGCGCCGACCCTGATCCAGCAAACCGCGGCGCCGGAAGGCCACCCGCTGCAGGCGCTCCTTCAGGCGGGGGGCGGAGAGGATCGCTTTCTGCACCGCTATCGGGTGAACTTGATCGTCGATCACGCCGGCGACGCGGGGGCTCCCGTCGTGGAAGAAGACCACCCCACCTTCGCCAACCTCCTCGGCCGCCTGGAGCACCGCGCGCAGTTCGGCACCATGGTGACCGACTTCGATCTGCTGCGCGGCGGTGCGCTGCACCGCGCGAACGGCGGCTATTTGCTCCTCGACGCCTTTGAACTGCTCCGGCAACCGTTGGCGTGGGAAGGCCTGAAGCGGGCGCTTCGCACCAGCCACCTGAAGATCACGTCACTGGGCGAATCACTCGGTCTGGTCCCGACGGTGTCGCTCGAGCCCGATCCGATTCCCCTCGACGTGAAAGTGGTGCTCATCGGAGAGCCCTGGCTCTACTATCTGCTGTGCGAGCGCGATCCCGAATTTGGGCAACTGTTCAAGGTGTCGGTGGAGCTCGACGACCGCGTCGAGCGAAGCCCCGACTGGGAAGGGCGCTACGCCGGGCTGGTCGCGAGCCTCGTCCGGGAAGAGGGGCTTCGCGCCTTCGATCGCGGCGCCGTCGCCCGGACGATCGAGCGCGCCACGCGCCTCGCCGCCGATTCGGAACGCCTCACCCTGAACGTTCGCGAGCTGCGCGATCTCGTCCAAGAGGCCGACCACTGGGCCGAGTGCTCAGGCTGCGAGGTGATCTCCGCCCAGCACGTAGACCAGGCCGTCGAGCAGCAGATCTACCGAGCCGATCGCATCCGCGAACGCATTCAGGAAGCGCTGGTGCGCGGGACGCTGGACGTCTCGACCGAGGGCCTAGTGGTGGGTCAGATCAACGGCCTTTCCGTGTTGACCCTCGGCGGCTTCAGCTTCGGACGTCCCTCCCGCATCACGGCCCGGGTTCGACTCGGTTCCGGGGAAGTGGTGGACATCGAGCGGGAAGTGAAACTCGCGGGCCCGCTTCACTCCAAGGGGGTGCTGATTCTTTCTGGCTTCCTGGGGGAGCGCTACGCGTCCGAGACCCCGCTCTCGCTAGCGGCCAGCCTGGTGTTCGAGCAGTCCTACAGCGGCGTCGAGGGCGACAGCGCGTCCCTCGCTGAGCTGTACGCGTTGCTCTCTTCCATCGCGCGCGTCCCGTTGCGGCAAGACCTGGCCGTCACGGGATCGGTCAACCAACACGGCCGCGTGCAGGCGATCGGGGGCGTGAACGAGAAGATCGAGGGGTTCTTCGATCTGTGTCGGGTGCGCGGACTCTCGGGGCAGCAGGGGGTGCTGATCCCCGAGACCAACCGCGTCCACCTGATGTTGCGGAGCGACGTCGTAGACGCCGTGCGCGAGGGACGGTTTCACGTGTACACCGTCAGCACCGTGGACGACGGCATCGAGGTGTTGACGGGCATGCCGCCCGGGGGAGTGGCGGCCGACGGGAGCTTCCCCACCGCGAGTTTCAACGAGGCGGTTCGGACTCGGCTCCAGGCATTCGCTGCGAGCCGCAAGGCCTTTTCCGAGAAGGCCGCCCAGGATCGTCAGACGTGAGGGAGGCAGAGCGGCCGCGCCGCATTCTGTTGGCCCTCGATCTTTCCCCGGAGAGCCGCGCCGCCGCGGAAGCCGCGGTCGATCTGGCGCGCGCGCTGCGTGCGGAGATTGAAGGGCTCTTCGTCGAAGACCTCGAGCTCCTTTCGATGGCGCAAAACCCGTCGGCGCGTCAGGTGGATCCGTTGGGGGGCGCGATGCGGCAACTCGAGCCCGGCGCCCTCGAACGGCGGCTGCGCGTGCAGGCCGAGCGGGCGCGGGGTCTGTTGGAGCGCTCCGCTACCTCGCGGGGCGTGTCCTGGTCGTTCCGCGTCGTGCGGGGCCGGGTCGCAGAGACCCTGCGCGTCGCCGCCACTTCGGTGGATTGGGTGGCCCTGGGTCGCCGCAGCGGGACCTCGCGGACGGGGCGCCTCGGGAGTGCCGCCCGCGCGGTCTTAAGCGAAGCGGTCGGTGCCCTCGTCACTTCCAGCCACCTGCCGCGGCCCAAAGCGCCCCTCGTCGTGCTCTACGACGGTTCTCCCGCTGCAGAGCGGGCCGCGCGGATGGCGGCTTCGCTTACCGGGGAGGGGCCGCGGCGAATCGACGCATTCCTGCTCGCGGCTGGCGAGCAAGAGCGCGACGCCCTGCGCGGGCAAGTCGAGGAGATTCTGGGCGGGCTGCCGCGCGCACCGCTTTGGATCTCCACCCAAGATCATCCGTGGGAGTCGATCGCGAAGGCGTTGGGCGAACGAAGCGCCGGTCTGCTGCTCCTGCCCGCTGGCGGTCGACTTTCCGCGCCAGAACTCGAGGAACTGATCGCCACCCTGGAGCTGCCGGTATTCCTGGTGCGCTAGCGCGCGCTACTCGGACCCCGGGGGTTCCACTTTCTCGCGCACTGCGGGTCGACGAGGCGCTTCGCCTCGACCCGCGGCGCTTTGCCCCGAACCGAACGCCGAGAGCGCGTCCGCAGGCGGCCGCACGGCCTGCGAAGGCTTCGCACGGCTCGCGGTTGGCACATCGTTTGCTCCTTTCCGGTGACTCGGAAGAGGAGAGATCGATGACGGAAGTCGCGAAACGGGTACGGGAGTTTCTCCACCAGGGAGGGGTCCGCTATGAGCTGATCCACCACCAGGTCGACTACACGGCGGAGGAGGCCGCCCAGCATAGCCATACGCCCGGGCGCGCTTTCGCAAAGGCCGTCATTGTTCGCGCCGGGGAGGACTACGTGATGGCGGTGCTGCCGGCGCACCACGTTGTCGATCTCGAGCGTTTGAGTGCAGCGCTGGATCATCGCGCAGTCGAACTGGCGAGCGAGGCGGAGGTGAGCAAACTCTGCCCCGATTGCGAGACCGGTGCAATCCCGCCGTTTGGCAATCTCTACCAGCTGCCGGTCTACGTTGCCCCGGTCCTGGCCGAGCAGGAAGAGATCACGCTGGTGGGAGGAGGCCACGCCGACGTCATCCGACTCCCGTATCGCGATTTTGCTTCTCTCGTCAAACCGCGCGTCGTCGATCTCTCCGAGCCGCGGCGTCGCGAGACCTGTCCCGGCGCGCCCGAGCGCGGCTGAAGCGGTCTGCG
This sequence comes from uncultured Spirochaetales bacterium, assembly GCA_964615045.1. Classification (GTDB taxonomy): domain Bacteria; phylum Myxococcota_A; class UBA9160; order UBA9160; family PR03; genus JANQRO01. The sequence continues at coordinate 688 of CAZTOE010000269.1, read as the reverse complement.
ACGAAGCGAGCCCCAGCAGCCCGGAGGCAGGGTGAAGCGGATCCCCTTCCACGTCATCCTGCTCATTGTCGGGGTGCTCGGCATCTTGATCCTTCAGGAGCTGTGGAGCCGCTCGAGCCGCGTCGCCGAGATCCCCTACAGCCAGTTCCAGGAGCTGCTGGCGCAGCAACAGATCGTTGAGGCGGAGATTTCGTCGGGCAAGATCGAGGGCTCACTCCGCGACCCCATCGATGGAAAGCGGCGTTTCTCGACGGTGCGCGTCGAGCCCGAACTCGCCACCGACCTCGAGGCCCACGGCGTGCGTTACTCGGGGCGCCGGGAGAACGGCACGCTCCCGCAGATTTTCATGCTGTTCGCGCCGCTCCTGCTCCTCGGGGCTCTCTGGTATTTCTTGCTGCGCCGTGTTGCGAGCCGCATGGGCCAAAGTGGGTTTCTCTCGATTGGGCAGAGCAAGGCCAAGGTCTACGTCGAGACCGATACCAAGGTGACCTACGCGGACGTGGCCGGCGTGGACGAGGCCAAGGCCGAGCTACAGGAGGTGGTCTCCTTCCTGCGCGATCCCGCCGGGCACGGTCGGCTCGGCGCGCGCATGCCCAAGGGCGTCCTTCTGGTCGGGCCGCCGGGAACTGGCAAAACTTTGCTCGCTCGGGCCGTCGCCGGCGAGGCCGGCGTGCCGTTCTTCTCGATC
>CAZTOE010000268.1:0-6113 GCA_964615045.1 uncultured Spirochaetales bacterium | reverse complement strand
TCGCTGCGCGCGGCCTTCGGCCGCTTGCGCTATCCGAACCGGCCGGTGATGTAGTCCTGGGTACGCTCATCGCGCGGGTTGGTGAAGATCTGATCGGTCTCTCCCTCCTCCACGAGGGTTCCGAGGTGGAAGAAGGCGGTTCGCTGCGAGACGCGAGCCGCCTGCTGCATGTTGTGGGTCACGATCACGATCGTGAAGTTATCGCGCAGCTCGTCGATCAGATCTTCGATTCTGGCGGTGGCGATCGGATCCAGGGCCGAGCAAGGTTCGTCCATCAACACGACCTCCGGGCTCACGGCTATCGCCCGGGCGATGCACAGACGCTGCTGCTGGCCTCCCGAAAGCCCGGTGCCCGGGTCCTCCAGCCGATCCTTCACTTCCTCGAAGAGCCCGGCCTTTTGGAGGGCCCATTCGACGCGGTCTCGAGTCTCCGAGCGGGTCGATACCAGGCCGTGGATCTTGAGTCCGTACGCCACGTTCTCAAAGACCGACTTCGGAAAGGGGTTGGGCTTTTGAAACACGATCCCCACCCGTGCGCGAAGCTTCACCACATCGACGTCGGACGCGTAGATGTCGTCGCCGTCGAGGGCGATCTTTCCGGTCATGCGGCAGTCGGCGATGACATCGTTCATGCGGTTCAACGCGCGCAGGAAGGTCGACTTTCCGCACCCCGATGGGCCGATGAACGCCGTCACCTGATGCTCCGGAATGTCGAGGCTCACGTCGAAGAGCGCCTGCTTCTCGCCATAGAAGACCGACACGTCGCGGGTCGTGATCTTCGGAAGTTGCGCGGCCAAGGAAGGGGCCCTCCGATTCTCTCTCATGACGTCGCCCCCCGTCCTACCAGCGCCGTTCGAATTTGCGGCGGAGCAGCACCGCCGTCAGGTTCATCAGCATGAGGAAGGCCAGAAGGACCATAATGGCTGCCGACGCCTTCTCCACAAAGGCTCGCTCCGGGCTGTCCGCCCATAGGTAGACCTGGACCGGGAGCGCCGTGGCCGGCGAGGTGAAGGTAGAGGGGATGTCGACGATGAAGGCGACCATGCCGATCATCAAGAGCGGAGCCGTCTCGCCGAGGGCGCGCGCCATGCCAATGATGGTGCCGGTGAGGATCCCCGGCATCGCTGGCGGTAGCACGTGGTGCAGCACGGTCTGGACGGGCGAGGCGCCGACGCCCAGCGCGGCCTCGCGGATCGAGGGAGGGACGGCGGCCACCGCCGAACGACTCGCAATGATGATGGTGGGCAGCGTCATCAAGGCCAGCAGCAGGCCGCCCACCAGCGGCGCGGAACGCGGCAGCCCCATGAAGTTCAGGAAGACGGCGAGGCCGAGAAGACCGAAGACGATCGAAGGCACCGCTGCCAGATTGTTGATATTGACCTCAATCAGGTCCGTCCAGCGGTTTTTCGGCGCGAACTCCTGCAGATAGATGGCACTGGCCACGCCCAGTGGCAGGGAGATCACGAGTGTCACCGCGAGGGTCAACGCGGAGCCCACAACCGCTCCCCAGACCCCAGCCAACTCGGGTTCGCGGGAGTCGCCCGAGCGGAGAAAGCGCCAATTGACCTTCCGCGACACCGCGCCATCAGCCTTGAGCGCCTGGAGCCACGCAATCTGGTCGTCGCGGAGCCGGCGGTCGTTTTCCGGCACATCGGCCCGAATGAAGCCCTTGAAAAACATGTCCGCCTCGTCGTCGAGGGGAACCTCGAGACGCCGGGTGGTGCCAATCCAGTCGGGGTTCGCCGCGACCCGCTTCGCGAGTTCAAAGCCGGCGCCGCTACTGATCAAGCCGCGCAATTGGCGGCGCTCCCGGCGGCCTTGGACTTCGGGGAACCGCTCGTACAACGCGCTGCGAATGACGCGATCGTAGTCGGCCCGCGCCAGCGCCGCGGGGTCGCGGGCGTTGCTGGGATCGATCACCTCCGGGTCGAGAAAGACCTCGAGCGCTACTTCGTGGGTGAAAAAGGCCGAATAGCCGCGCGAAACGATGCCCACGAGCAGGGCCGCCAGGGCGAGCAACGCGATCGAAATCGCCAAGATTCCGTACAGCCGAAACCGCCGCTCGGCGGCGTAGCGGCGCCGCAACCGCCGCTCGGCGGCGTCGGTGTCGAGCGGCGTCGGTGCGTCTCGGCCGGAGCCGACCACCACGTCACTCATATTGCTCTCGGTACCTCCGGACTACTCCCAGCGCGATCACGTTGAGCGCCAGTGTCACCAGGAACAGAATCAGACCGAGCGCAAACGCGGCGAGCGTCTTGGCGCTGTCGAACTCCTGGTCGCCGACGAGAAGCGTCACGATTTGAACCGTGACCGTCGTCACCGCCTCGAAGGGGTTCGCGGTGAGGTTGGCCGCCAGCCCCGCCGCCATCACCACGATCATGGTCTCGCCGACGGCGCGCGAGATCGCGAGGAGCACCGCTCCTACGATCCCCGGCAGCGCGGCCGGCAGGATCACGCGGCGGATCATCTCCGATTTCGTGCTGCCGAGGCCCAGGGCGCCCTCGCGCAGCGACTGGGGAACTGCGCTGATCACGTCGTCGGAGAGCGAGGATACAAAGGGGATGATCATCACACCCATGATCAGACCCGCCGCCAGCGCGCTCTCCGACGCGACGTCCAGACCGAGGCTTTCGCCCGTGCTCCGGATGAGTGGTGCCACCATCAACGCGGCGAAGAAGCCATAGACCACGGTGGGAATCCCGGCGAGGATCTCGAGCAGGGGCTTGACCCAGGACCGCACCGCGTCCGCCGCGTAGTCGGAGAGGTAGATCGCCGACATCAATCCCACCGGTACGGCGACCAGCATCGCGATCGCGGTAATGAGGAGCGTGCCAGTGAAGACGGGGATCGCGCCGAAGGAGCCCGACGAGCCCACCTGATCCGCCCGCAGCGCCGTTTGCGGGCTCCAGTGCGCGCCGAAGATAAACTCGGCGGGCGAGACCAGCGCAAAGAAACGCAGCGCCTCGAAGATGAGCGACAGGACGATTCCTACCGTAGTGAGAATCGCCACCGTGGAACAGAGGACCAGCGCGACGAGCACGACCCCCTCGACGGTGTTGCGCGCCCGCAGCGAGGGTTTCACACGGCGCCGCGCCCAACCGAGGCCCGCCACGGCGACGGCTAGCCCCAGGGCGACCAACCCGGCATCGCCGAGGTCCCGCAGACGCCGGTAGTGAGCCGCCGCGCCCTCTAGCGCCGGCGTCACATCGAGGCCGGTCACCTTTCCCCGGGAGAGGCGCTCGGCATCCTCGAGAAACAAATCGAAGCGCTCCGGCGGCAGTGAGGTAACCGACTCGGGAAGCGCTGAAGCCACGAGCGCCTCCACGAGACGCGGTTCGGCGATCCACCAGACCAGCGCCAACAGCAAGGCCGGAAGTCCGCACCAAAGCGCGACGTAGGAACCGTGGTATACCGGCCGCGAGTGAAGCTCGGCGGTGAGCCCCCCCACCGCGGCGACAGCGCGCCGACGCCCGAGGACATAGCCCGCGGAGGCGAGAGCGATCAAGGCGAGCAGGAAGAGGAAGCGCATGGCGGGGGCCCGTTTCGGACTCGGCGCGCCGTTGGCGAGCCGGGTCCGGGGGGGTTTACAGACCCGCGGAAACGGCGGCCGTCATCGGCTGCAGCGAATTCGCCGCAGCGCGGACCGCGGCGCGCTCTCCGACCGGGAGGGGAATCAGCCCCTTGTCGGCGAGGTAGCCCTCCTCCCCGGAAGCGCGCTCGCTGGTGAACTCGGCCACGTATTCGGAGATCCCCGGCACGACGCCCACGTGAGCCTTCTTCACGTAGAAGTAGAGCGAGCGCGAGATCCCGTAGTCGCCGCTCGCGATGTTCTCGAAGGTCGGCGCTACGCCGCCGACCAGGCTGCCCTGGATCATATCGCTGTTCTGATCGAGGAAGGAGAAGCCGAAGATCCCGAGGGCGGCCTTGTTGGCTTCGAGCTTCTGGACGATCAGATTGTCATTCTCGCCCGCTTCTACGTAGGCCCCGTCCTCGCGGATCGCATGGGCGACCGCGTGGAAGGCGTCCTTGTCGTTCTCGCTGAGCGCGGCGAGCATGTCGATCTGCTTGGCGCCGCCTTCCATCGCGAGTTCCACGAACGCGTCGCGGGTGCCCGAGGTGGGCGGCGGTCCCAGCACCTCGATCTTGCGGTTGGGGAGCGAGGCGTCGATGTCGCTCCAGTGGGTGTAGGGGTTCGCTATCAGCTTGCCATCGATCGGCACATCCTTCGCCAACGCCCGGAAGATCTGTTCCTTCGTGAGGCTGATGCGTTTCGCGGCCTTCGAATTGGCGAGCACAATGCCGTCGAAGCCAATCTTGACCTCGACGATTTTGCTGACGCCGTTCTTTCGGCACGTCTCGATCTCCGAGTCCTTGATCTTGCGCGAGGCGTTGGTGATATCGGGCGTATCGACTCCCACGCCGCCACAGAAAAGCTTGAGACCGCCGCCGGATCCGGTGCTCTCTACGACCGGCGTCTTGAACGAGGTGGACTTCCCGAACTGCTCGGCGACAGCCGTCGAAAAGGGGAAGACCGTCGAGGACCCGACGATGCGGATTTGATCCCGCGCGTCAGCGCTTTGTGCGAAAGCCAGAAAAGCGCAGGTGCTCAGCACGAGAAACGACTTCTTGGTCACAATCTGCTCTCCGTCTGGGGGGTGGGGGCGCTGAGATTGATGGAGATCGCTGGGCGCAAAATCCCCCCAAGCGCCGCATCGGCCTCAGATAGAATGGGCGCGCGCTGGGCCAGCGCGAGGTCGGAATTGTGAAGAATCGGCGAAGTCTCACTTGCGCCCCTTGGGGAACCCACCACTGAAAGTCTCGTGACCCCCGAAGGTTCAAGTTCTTCGCGCCGCGCTGCCACCGATCTGGCGCGTGTTGGGTGCCTCATGCATTTCCCACTGGTTGGCCGGGGCGATGCACTTTGGCGCCCACACAAAAGGAGTTGCTTTATGGATCGACCGATTTTTGGGCCTGGCCTGGCGGCGGTCGCCGCCCTGCTTGCAGGGTTGGCGACCCCCGCCTTCGGCGAGTCGAATCGAACCCTGGCGGAAGAGCTGATCGAGATCATGTGGGCCTCGGGCACCATCGATGATGCGCAGTATGAGCGTCTGCTCGAGAAGGCGCGCCAAGAAGAACGGCAGCGCGCGGATGGGGTACGGGCAGCTCGGGAGGCGGCCGCCGTGGTCGCCGCAGCGCCCGCCGTGAGCAGTGGCCCCGAGGACTGGACCTTCGGCTGGAGCAACGACTTCAAGCTCGAGCGCAACGACGGAGCCTTTGAATTCAAATTCGGAGGACGCATCCAAAACGACTGGGCGGCGATCGGCCGCGACGACGATCTCGAGGAGGTGTTCAGTCAAGGCACCGGCACTGAGTTCCGCCGCGCCCGGCTCTTCTTCGCGGGAACGATGTACGAGCAGTTTTTTTTCAAGGCCCAGTACGATTTTGCAGGGGGCGATGCCGAGTTCAAGGACGTCTATCTGGGTCTCAAGGGGCTGGCCTGGCTCGGCCAGGTGCGAGTCGGACACGCCAAGGAACCTTTTTCCATCGAGCAGGAGGGCAGCAGCAACGATCACACCTTCATCGAGCGCTCTCTCGCCAACGTTTTTGTTCCCGTCCGCAATACGGGTTTCACCCTGCAGAACACGCTGCGCGAGAAGCGAATTCTCTGGCAGGTCGGCGCCTATCGCAACACCGACGATTTTGGCGATGGTTTCAGCGACGACGGCGACTACAACGTCACGGCCCGGCTCTCCGCGGTGCCCATCTACCGCGACGAGGGTGCAAAGGTCCTGCACCTCGGGGCTTCCTACAGCCATCAGTTCCGAGGTGGAGATTTCGCCGTGCGCTATCGACAGCGGCCTGAGTCACACCTCGCCGATCGGATCGTCGATACTCAGGCGCCGAGCGGTGCGGATATTCCGACCGACGGCATCGATCTCATGGACTTGGAGGCCGCCCTGGTGTGGGGGCCGACCTCGGTACAGGTCGAATACATCCATTCCTTCGTGGACGGCGATCAGGGTGCCGGCAACACCGACTTCTGGAGTAGCTACATCGAAGCCAGCTACTTCCTGACCGGCGAGCACCGCAACTACCTGCTCGGCGAGGGGGCC
>CAZTOE010000267.1:0-6175 GCA_964615045.1 uncultured Spirochaetales bacterium | reverse complement strand
GTTGGGCATCATCACACCATGACGGAGGGCTAAACCGCTGCGAGGGCGGACCTGCCCTTCGTAGCCGGGCGGAATCGCAATGCGAAACCCGGTGGGAATCGCCACCGGTATCCCGGGCTCCAGCGTGATCGAATCGGGAACCGCCGCAGGAAGATCGAGCCCGGCCGCACCGGTCGTCGCGTAGGCGGGAAGGGGCAGGTCGTCGCAACCAGCCATGCGGGCAATCGGGATCCGCACGCATCCCGATCGCTCGCTGGGGGGTAGCTCTTTCACGCCGATCCTCCGCGAGGCGAAAGTCTACTGCTCGGCCAGTTCGGCGAGCGCCTCCTTGCGCGAGAGTCGGATTCGACCGCTCGGATCGATATCGACGCACTTCGCGACGACTTCGTCTCCCTCGCCAACAACATCGGTGATCCGCTCGACTCGCCCCTCGGCGATATGGCTGATGTGGATCATGCCATCCGTGCCGGGAAAGATCTCGACAAAGGCACCGAAGTCGGTGATGCGCTTCACCTTACCCACATAGATTCGCCCGATCTCGGCCTCCTGGGTGAGTTCCTCGATCATCTGGCGTGCGCGCTCGAGATCTTCGAGGCTCGGCGAAAAGATCTGCACGTGCCCTGAGTCCTCGATGTCGATTTTGACGCCCGTGGTCTCTTGGATCGCGCGGATCACGCGGCCGCCGGGCCCGATCACATCGCGGATACGGTCGGGCTTGATCCAAAGACTCTCGAGCCGCGGCGCGTAGTGGGAGAGGTCGGCGCGAGGCCCAAAGGTGCCGAGCTCGCTCCGTGTCTCTTCTTCCATGCGGTCGAGGATGTGCAAACGTCCCTCGCGGGCCTGCTCGAGCGCCTGCTCGAGCACTTTCCAATCGACGCTGCGGATCTTGATATCCATCTGCAGCGCGGTGATGCCGGCCTGGGTACCCGCCACCTTGAAATCCATGTCACCGAGGTGGTCTTCGTCACCAAGGATGTCGGACAGCACCGCGACCTCTTGGCCTTCCTCGATCAACCCCATTGCGATGCCCGCCACGGGGGCGCGGATCGGTACCCCGGCGTCCATCAGCGCGAGGGAGCCGCCGCACACCGTCGCCATCGACGAAGATCCGTTCGATTCGAGGATTTCCGCCACGAGCCGCACCGTGTAGGGGAACTCCTCGATGCTCGGTAGCACCACCTGGAGGGCACGCTCCGCGAGGTGGCCATGGCCGACCTCGCGCCGCCCCGGTCCGCGCAGCATCCGGGCTTCGCCGACCGAGAAAGGCGGGAAGTTGTAGTGCAGCAGGAACGCCTTCCGGTAGCGCTCGGTGAGCGCGTCGATCGTCTGCTGATCGTCGGCGCTGCCGAGCGTCGTCGAAACGAGCGCCTGGGTCTCACCCCGGGTGAAGACCGAAATGCCGTGTACGCGTGGAAAGGGCCGGAGCTCGCAGGCAATCGGCCGGATGTCGCGAGTCCCGCGCCCGTCGATGCGGACCCCTTCGCGGAGGATGCGCTCGCGCATCAAGCGGGCTCGCAGCTCGTGAGCGGCGTGCTTGGTTTGACCGACGCGCTCCGCCAGTCCCTTTCGCCGCTCCTCGATCTCCTTCAAGCTCGTCAGGGGCGCCGGCTCGGCGCGGTAGGCTTCGGCGATCGCGTCGACCGCTTCGGCCTCGAGTGCGTCGAGCGCCTGATAGCGCTCCTTCTTCTCGGCAATGCGCACCGTCTCTCGCATGCGATCCCCGATCAGCCGCTCCACCTGGCCGTCGATTTCGCTGGTGTCGGGCAGCGGTGGCATTTCGCGCTTGGGTTTGCCGGCCTTGCCGCGCAGCTCCTCCTGAAGCGGGAGCAGGTGACGGATTTCGTCGTGGGCGAAGCGAAGCGCGGCGAGGACCTCGGCCTCCGCGAGCTCCTTGGCGCCGCCCTCGACCATGACGAGGGCACCCTCGCTGCCGGCCACCACGAGGTCGAGTTCGCTCTCGTCGAGCTGGCTTCGCATCGGGTTGGCAACCCACTCCCCTCCGATTCGGCCGACCCGAACCGCGGCGATCGGCCCGAGAAAGGGAATCTCCGACAACGTAAGCGCGGTGGAGGCCCCGAGAAAGGCCGGAATGTCGGGCGTATTCTCGCCATCGGCGGACAAGACCGTCGCCACGATCTGCGTCTCATCGCGGTAGCCCTCCGCGAACAACGGCCGGATCGAGCGATCGATGAAACGCGAGACCAAGATCTCGCGATCCGAAAGCCGCCCTTCGCGTTTGAAAAAGCCGCCGGGAATCTTCCCGGCGGCGGACGTCTTTTCGACAAAGTCGACGGTGAGCGGGAAGAAGTCGATCCCCTCCCGCGGTCTGGCCGAGCAGGCCGTGACGAGCACACTCGTTTCGCCATAGGTCACCACAGCGGCCCCCGCCGCCTGCTTCGCAAGTCGACCGGTCTCGACGACCAGTCTGCGTCCCCCGACCTCGACCTCGACGGTGTGGGGTTCAAACCAATAAGAGGCCATGTGTTCTCCTCCCCGGGCCATGGGAAGACGCGCCGCATTGCGGAACTGAAGAGCCCGGGACGGGGCGGTGTAGGAAAGCGGGGGGATCGAATGTGGGATCGGAGATTGGCGAAGCCGGCCCCCTGGCTCGGCAGGTTCGCAAATCGCCGACTCCCACATCCGCCGGCGCCTCGACCCGACCCTCGGATCTCGGCCCCTCCAGCGTTCGCGGCGCGTGGGCGCCGCCGTCAAACCGCCCAAAAATGTGTAGACCAACCAACGGGTGCGCCGTGCGCCCTTCACCTCGCGCCCGACCGTGAGCTCCCGTCCGCCGACAGTAGCGCCAGCCGATGGCGCTAACGCCGCAAGCCAAGTCGCTGAATCAACTCCCGGTAGCGGGTCGGATCATTGCGGCGAAGGTAATCGAGGAGTCGACGGCGCTGGCTCACGAGTTTGAGCAACCCACGCCTCGAATGGTGATCTTTCTTATGCAACTTGAAGTGTTCCGAGAGTTCGTTGATGCGCTCGGTGAGAAGAGCAACCTGAACCTCGGGGGATCCTGTGTCGGATTCGTGGAGCCGATAGGAATCGATGACGGCGCGCTTGCGCTGGGTAGCTAGCAACAGCCGCTCCTCATACTGATCTGACCGCGTCGCTAATTGCCCGCGGGGTGTACCAAAGCGAACCGACCGGGGCAAGGCGTCGAAGGCGCCGCGCAGCGAGCCGATGGCGAGCGAAGACTCCCCAAGCCAAGCGCCGAAGGGAAAGAGGCGCAGCCCGACGCTTCATACCGAACGCCCCAGTACGCGGAGCGGACGCAAGCGTCGATCCTCCGCGACTTCGAGAATGGCAATGAGTGTCCCCGTGGGATCCAACGCGGCAATTCGTTCGCCCACTTGGCGTGTCGAGCCGCCCGGTACGAGAGCCGCTCCGTTGCGAACCCGTCGCGCCTCGTCGGGGCGCAACCTGAGGGTCGGGAGTCCAAGCGCGGTTGCGGGCCGCATCAGGAGTGTCCCGATTGAGCCCGCTTCGGCCGCCCGCTCGAGCTCCGAAGAGGCGTGGGCCTGCTCCAAGGTGAACGGCCCGCTCTGGAGCCGGCAAAGTGTCTTCAAGTAGGCGCCGCACCCGAGCTGAAAACCGAGATCGGATGCGAGAACGCGGACGTACGTGCCCGGCGAGCAAACCACCCGTACCTCAAGGTCCGGCAATTCGGCAGAAAGCAACGCGAAGCTCGAGATCCGCACTTTGCGCGGCTCACGCTCGACGCGTTCACCACGGCGCGCCAAACGGTAGAGCGGCACGCCGCCCTGCTTCACGGCGCTGTACATCGGAGGGACTTGTTCGTGTTCCCCCACAAACGCTCCCAGGGCCTCCTCGATTCGGGGAACCGCGGGAAGCGGCCCCTCATAGCGATGCGTGATTTCACCATCACCGTCGAAGGTGTCGGTCTCAACGCCGAGACGGATGATCCCGCGGTAGACCTTGGGCTCAGAGGAGACGAAGGGGATCAGCTTTGTGGCATCGCGAACAGCGAGCGGGAGCACTCCGGTGGCCTGGGGATCGAGCGTTCCCAGATGACCGATGCGCTGTGTGCCGAGCCACCGTCGCGCGGCGTCGACGATGTCGTGCGACGTGCGGCCCGGTGGTTTGTCTACTATCAGGAATCCGCTCGCGCCGGGCTGTTCGCGGCGCTTACGGCGACCCATCGAGGTCTCGCAGCAGCGCCAGGGTGCGGTCCCCGAGCTCGAGGGAGGGGTCGTACCGGAACTCGAGAGCGGGAACGCGCTTGAGCGGAAGTTCCTGAGCCAATCGCCGCCGCAGAAAAGACGCAGCCCGCGTGAGTCCGGCGGCGGTATCGGCAAGCGGCGGGGAAGTACCAATCGTCATGCGACTCCAGAACACCAACGCGTTGCGAAGGTCGGGAGAAACGTCGACGCGGGTCAGGGTGACCAGATCCGCGCGGGGGTCCATCACTTCGGCCCGGAGAAGACGCGCCAATTCGGCGCGGATCAACTCCGCTACGCGTTCCGTGCGACGCGACATGGGTTCAGTCTCCGTCTCCCCCGAGACCCGTATCGCGTGATGCCTCTGCGGCAAAGTCGCCGCTTTCGGGCTCCTGCCAGATTCCCGTGCCCTCGTAGTTCATCTCGAGCAACTCGACATCGTCACCCGTAACCTCCGCCAGGTGGAGCTCTTCGATGAAGTGGAGCGCCTGCTCGAGAACCTGACGCACGCGCTGTGCCTGGCTTCCGGTCGCCGCGATCCCGAGTACCGCCCGTTGCCAGGTGTCTTGCCCACCGATTTCGGCAACCGAGACATTGAAGCGGTTGCGGAGGCGCCGCTGGATCGAGCGCACGACCCCCCGCTTCTCCTTGAGAGAGCGCGAGCCGTGAACGTGAAGCTCCACGAGCGCCGCGCCAACGATCATGAGAGACTCGCCGGAGTCTCCTCGATCTCGTAGGGCTCGATGACGTCCCCGACCTTGATGTCGTTGAAACCCTCCAGACCGACTCCGCACTCGAAGCCATACTGGACCTCGCGCGTATCGTCCTTGAAACGCTTCAACGACCCCAGTCCGCCGTCCCAGACTTGGACCCCGTCGCGAATCAGACGAGCGCGGGCGTTGCGGCGGATCAGTCCCTCGGTCACGTAGCAGCCCGCGATGGTGCCGACGCGGGGCACACTGAAGGTCTTGCGCACTTCCACACGCCCCAGGACGCGCTCCTCCAGCTTGGGCGGCAAAAGACCTGCCATCGCCCTGCGTACTTCGTCGGTCAACTCATAGATGATCTGGTAAGTCCGAATGTCCACGCCCTGACCCTCAGCGGCGCGCCGCGCAGCGCTGTCCGGGCGGACGTGGAAGCCGACCACGATGGCTTCGCTGGCCCTCGCGAGCATCACGTCGCTCTCGGAGATGCCGCCCACGCCGGCGAGGATCACGTTGACTGTTACTTCGTCGGTACTGAGCTTCAACAAAGCCTCACGCACCGCCTCCACGGAGCCGTGGACGTCAGCCTTGAGTACCACGTTGAGTTCTTTCGGCCCCTCACCTTCGGCCTGGGCGAACAGATCGTCGAGGCTCAGCTTGGGCTTGGTTTGAGCACTCTGCTCGCGCTCCTGGACCTCGCGGTGCTCTACAACCTCGCGGGCCGCGCGCTCGTTCTCGACCGCGTGGAGGACTTGGCCGGCGTCGGGAACCGCCGATAGCCCGATGATCTGCACCGGCGAAGAGGGCGGTGCCTCCGTTAGGCGATCGCCGCGCTCGTTTTGCATCGCGCGCACCCGCCCGTGAGCGGTCCCCACGACCACTGCGTCGCCGGTGCGCAAAGTCCCCTCCTGGATCAGCACCGTAGCCACGGGACCGCGGCCTTTGTCCAATTGCGATTCGAGGACGACGCCCCGCGCTCTCGCTTCAGGGTCGGCTTTGAGCTCTAGGAGCTCGGCCTGCAGCGCCACCATCTCGAGAAGCTGGTCAATGCCGCTCCCCTTCAAGGCGGAGACATCGACACAGATCGTCTCGCCACCGAACTCTTCGGACACCAGCCCGTGTTCCATCAGGCGCTGCCGGCACATTCGCGGGTTCGCGTCCGGGAGATCGCATTTGTTGACCGCCACGATGATCGGGACACCGGCAGCCTTGGCGTGTTCGATAGCCTCAACCGTCTGGGGCATAATGCCCTCGCTTGCGGCGACAACCAGGATCACGATGTCGGTC
>CAZTOE010000266.1:0-6275 GCA_964615045.1 uncultured Spirochaetales bacterium | reverse complement strand
AGCACGGTGTCGAGCCCCACCTCGCAAAGGGGAAAGCGCGAGTGACCGGAAGTGTAGATGGTACGGAGATTCTCTTCGCGGGAATTCTGGAGCGACAGGTACACGACGTCTACGCGGGGCACGAGAATATGGCGAACCTCCAGCTCCATCATGTCGAAGACGTTCTGCGCGATCTCGAGTTGACGCGACGAGATATGTCCCTCGCTGGCCGAGCTGGCGAGAATCATCTTGAGTTCGTCGATGTTGTGAGAGCCCTCGCCGATCTCGTCGCGCGAGAGCCCCGCCAGCCGCAACAGGCCGTTCGAGATCGTGTTGATCAACCAGATAAAGGGCCGGAATGCCGTCGCAAAGATCTGGAGCGGAAGTGCCACACTGAGGGCGGTGGGTTGAGACCGGTGGATCGCCCAGATCTTGGGCGCCTGCTCGCCCAGCGTCATGTGAAGAATCGTCACGATGGTGAGCGCGATCCCGAGCGCGATGCCGTGGAGCAGCGGCGACGCGGGAGCCAGGGCGACCCCGGCGCTCTGGGCCACCGCAATCAGGAGCGTGGCGACCGCGGGCTCCGCCAGCCACCCCAGGATCAAGCTCGACAGCGTGATCCCGAGTTGACATGCCGAGAGGTAGTGGTCGAGGTGCTGGTGGATGTGCTCGGCGAGGCGCGCGCGCCGGCTTCCCCCTTCAACGAGTTGGCGGAGCTGGGTGGCGCGCACCTTGACGAGTGCGAACTCGGCGGCGACAAAAAAGCCGTTGGCAGCGACAAAGAAGAATGTGACCGCGAGACGCCAAGCGAAGCCGGCGGCGTCCAACTGAGCTGGGTCCAACTGAGGGCTGGCTCCTTGAAGGCTAGCTCCGATGGGCGGACAGCGGCGGTTGCACCCGTGCGCTGCTCGAAGCGGGGTCGCTATGAACCTCCCGGGCCCGCGCACCTCGCGGGCCGCGTACCTCGCGGGCGCAGGCAGTATACGGGATCATCCCGGCAGGAGGAGATCCCTTGGCGATTCGAGGCGTCGCGTTTATCGATGGCGAGTTCGTGGCGGCGCAGGACGCGCAGATCTCGGTCTTCGATCACGGCTTCAACCGCAGCGACGTCGTCTACGATGTCGTCTCGACCTGGAAGGGGTGGTTCTTCCGGCTCGACGATCACGTCGAGCGTTTTGAGCGCTCGTGCGCGGGGATTCGGCTCGGGTGCCCCTATGGCCCCGATCGCATCCGGCAGATTCTCGCCGAGTGCACCCACCGCGCCGGCCTGGAGGATGCCTACGTCGAGGTGTTCCTGACCGCGGGGCAATTCCGGCACGGCCGGGTCTTCGACTACCGGGACACCCGACCGGTCTTCGGCGCCTACGCCGTCCCCTATGTATGGATCTCGACGCCCGAGCACCAGCAGACCGGTATCCACGCACACCTGGCATCGGTTCGCCGCATCCCCGACGCGGCCGTGGAGGCGAGCTACAAGAACTTCCATTGGGGCGATTTCATTCGCGCCTCGATCGAGACCCGGGAGATGGGCGCCGAGTATCCGCTGCTCTCCACGGTCGATGGGCACCTCGCCGAGGGGCCCGGCGCCAATGTCTTCCTCGTCCGCGACGGCGTCATCGAAACCCCCGCCCGCAACTGCTTGCGGGGCATCACGCGACGCACCGTGTTGGAGCTGGCGGAGGAGTTGGGATTCAAAGTCACCGTGGGAGAATTTCCGGGCGCCGCGCTGCGTGCCGCCGACGAGATCTTCTTGACTTCGACGGCGGGGGGCATCATGCCGGTCTCGCGTCTCGATCATCGTCCGGTGGGCGAAGGCAAACCGGGACCGATGACGCTGAAATTGCGCGATCTCTATTGGCACAAACGCGAAGCGGGCTGGCTCGGAACCCGCGTCGAAGCCCTGTTGCCCTCGGCCGCGGGGGTCGCCTCCCCCTCTTGAAGCGTCCGGGCGAGAAAGGCGACCAGATGGGTTCGCCACCCCGCACTTTGAAACACCTGGATGTGGCCGGCCCCGGGAACAAGCCACAGCTCCGCCCCCGGCCCCGCGGCGCGGTAGAGCGCCTCGCTGTGATGCGGTGGCACGATCGAGTCCAACTCGCCGTGGACGAAGAGGATCGGGACGCCGCGCAGCCCCCGGGCCGCTTCGAGAGGACTGGGCTCCGCCGGCGCCAGCCACGCGAGGGGCACGCGCAGCGGACGCGTCAGCCAAAAATTTCCGAGGATCTCGCGCGCGATCTGCCGGTAGTCGCTGGGCGCCGCCTCGACGACGAGCGCTGCGACGGGCACCTCATCGCGGACCGCTGCGAGGGTATCGAGGGCGATGGCTCCGCCGATACTCTGGCCGTAGCCCACGACCGGGGCACCGGCAGCTGCCGCCAAGCGGAACGCGGCGACGGCGTCACGCCGAACGCCGGCAAAGTCGGGCGAGCCGGCGGAGAGGCCGTAGCCCCGGTAGTCAAAGGTGAGTACGGAGAAACCGCGCGCGGGCAGCCACGCCACACTGGCGAGATGGGTGCTGATATTCTCGGCATTGCCGTGGAGGAAAACCACGGTGGCGCGCGGCGTCCCCCGGGCGGGCAACCACCAGCCGTGGAGTTCGACACCGTCCTCCGCGCGAAAGCGGCGATCGTCATAGCGCAGGCCCAGGGCGTCGGGGGTGAGACGCAAGCCGCGCTCGGGGTGAAAATAGAACCCGCTGCACGCGCCGAGGAGAACGGACGCCAACAGCAGCACCGTCCGGGGGCGCTTCAGAAATAGAGATTCCACCGCAAGGCCCCCTCGACGCGGTCCTCGTGGAAGCGCCGCTCCCACTGCGTGCTCAGGCTCACGCTCATGCGGTGGCCGAAACGCAGGCGCTGCTCGAGCCCGCCGCGCATCACGAGGCCGGTTTCGCCAGCGACAAAGCGCGTCAGCCCAGCAAAGAGGTGGCCGCGCCAGAAATCGCGCTCGTCGCCGCAGTACCCGCCCAACGACGCGCCCGGGCCGACGGCGACGCTACCGGCGAGCTCGGGACCGAACTCGAGGAGCCCGTCGGCGAAGGCATAGCCGCTCCACGAACCTCGCGCATAGCTCAATCCCACCCCAGCCTCGTTGCGCCACACACTCGCGGCCTCGAGGTCCCCTTCCCCATCCGGGATGAGGCGTGTGCCAAGACCGGTAGCCAGACGCCAGGAGAGCGGGCGGAGGACCCGGTCGCGGGGCGACTGGGAGACGATGTCGAGTACCCGGATCTCCTGCAGTCGGACGCGGTGACGGCGCGGAAGCACCCGGACCGCCACATCCAGAAACTGGATCTGAGCGCCCCGCGTGTAGCCTCCCTGCGGATCCATCAGCTGATGGAAGGCCGGCCGGAGGCGGAACTCGAGATACGGCTCGCGGTTCCACACCCCCGTCTCGAGGGCTGCGCGCCGCGTCGCGTGGCCCTGTTCGGGCCGGACCACCGGGACCGGAACCTCGGGCGCATCGCGCGGCGGAGCGGCACGACTGCGGGCCGCAAGAAGCGCCAGGGCGCGGCCCCGGGTCGCGTCGGCCGTTTCGTCGCGTCGCATCATCCGATAGCGCAAGGCATCGTAGGCGAGCGTGAGCACAGCGCCGCGCTGAGGGTCGGGGAGTGCCGTCAGCTCCGACGCATCCGGGGCCAGGTCGCCCCGCGCCAGCGCCAAGGCGAGCTGTTGTTGCGCGCCGGGCAGCTCCGAGGCGCGGTGTCGGAGCCGGGTCGCGGAAGACGGTCGATAGCGCACCCGCCGGACCCACCCGGCTTGCCGGGTCACCCGACGCACCGAGTCGACGGGAATCAGCCATACCGGATCGCGGCTCAGCAGGCCGGTGCCCGGGCGTCCCACCTCGAGCAGATCGAGCAGTTCGTACGAGCAGTTCTCGTCAAAGAAGAAGTAGTCGAAACGCACGCCATCGAGCTCGTAGAGGTGGCGCAGGATCTGGTCGATTTCGTGCGGCTCGAAGTCGAGCTCGTACTCCCAGATATCACGGTTCTCCCAGTCTCCGTAGCGCTTCACCAAGTCGTAGTAGGGAGCCACGGAGAAGTAGCCGGGGTAGCGACCGAAGATCCCCTTGACGGCGTAGCCGACGCCGCCCTCCCCGTCCGTGTGGGCGGCGAAGTTCACGCCGTAGGCGAGCAGGTCCTCGGCCACATCTCCCGCGTCGATCCGCAACAGCGTATGGCCAAACGCCGACGCGGGATTGTTCAAGTACGCCTCGGGAAACACCAGCGTGAGTCGGCTGGCCCGAAAATTCTCGCGCCAGCGAACCAGGGCGGGACAGCGAAGCTCGGGGAGCCGCTCCGGGTCGAAGCCCAGTTGCTCGCGAAGCCAGTGGTAACGAGCGGGATAGCGGCACTGCGGGTGAACCGCGTCGGCGGGCTCCGCTGCGAAGAAGGCGGAGAGCGTCGCTTCGAGTTCTGCCGCCGGGTCGCGGTCGCCGTCGGAAGACAGAAAGAAGGAGGGTTCGTCGATCAGGCTCGCGGGTTGACGCGAGAGCCGTTGGGTGCGGAAATGAAGAAGTGCTCGCCACGCGGGAGCGTTGGCGAGGCGGGCGCGCCGCGCCTCGGCGACCAGAGCCCCGAGATACGCCGCGGAAGCCGGCTCTGGAGCGACGGCGGCAGTCCGCGGGCTCACCGCCTCCGCAGCAACGGCCCAACATCCGAGCGATACAACGAGGAGCGGGATCCGTGCCCGGGGCACGGATCCCGCGTCAACTCGCACGCTCAGGCCGGCGTTCAGATAGAGGCGTACGCCGCGAGGGCCCTGTCCTCCGCCAGCAACTGCCGCAGGGTCTGCAGCATGCTTCCGGCGGTCACCGACTCATCCGCGAACAGGTCTTCGAAATGAGTCCGGGTGAAGGCGAAGAAGGCCTCCTGGTCAGCCGGTGCGACACCCCACAGGCGCGAGAAGGCCTGTAGCGTTTCTCCTTCGCCGTGGGCCATGTCTCGGGCCAACGTGTCGAGATTCGCGCTCGCGAACATCTGCAAGCGCGCCTGCGCCGTGACGGTCCCACCCTGGTTGCACCCCGAGGTCCCGGACGTGACGCCAAAGGTCTGGTTTCCCGAAGTGCCGTTGGTTGTCGCAGCAAAAGCCTTCACCACCGATCCCGATTTCCCCTCCCAGACCTGGGTTCCCAAGCCGCAGCCGACGTCCGGATCGGCCCACGACTGCGGCACACCAGCGACCACCAGACCGGCCGCCGCAACAAGCAAGCAAGAGATGCGTTTCATGGTTCCCCCCGTATAGCGAAACGACGCCGCATCTTAGCCCGGGATCGCAGCCCTCTGCCAAGCCGTCGAACCGCTCGAGCGCGACGAAAGACGCGGTCTCTGTCTTGCTTGCGTTGAAGAATGCAATCCGTGGTGTATACCTAGACGCGGCGTGGGCGGTGGGGAATCCCCGCGCGCTCCCTCGCTGTGCTCAACTGCTGTAGCTCAAGGCCCGATCAGCCATGTGGCAATCCCCCCGTCGCGCGCTCAAGCCGCTAGTCACCCACCTGCTCTTTCCGGCGCTCGCTTGTGCTCTGCCATCACTGGCGCTCGCCGAAGATCGCAGCATCGATGGCGCCGGCAACCACCCCGGGGATTTCGGTGCGGCCGGGACCGAGCTGACCCGCATCGGGGACGCCGACTACCGAGGGGACGGTTCCGGCACCACGATGGTCGACGATTCCATGCGCGCCAATCCCCGCGAAATCAGCAACGCCATGTGCGCCTCCCCGACCGACATCCCGAACGGTCGCTTTCTGAGCGCCCTGGTGTGGCAATGGGGCCAATTCGTGGATCACGACATCGACCTCACGCAAAGCCATCCAGACAACGGTACGGCACCCATTGCGGTGCCCGCGGGCGACTTGCTAGCACCGGGCCCGATCCCCTTTGACCGCTCCAACTACAACCCGGCTACCGGAACCGGGGGCGGCGATCCCCGCGAACAGATCAATGCCATCACGTCCTTCATCGACGCCTCGCAGGTCTACGGTTCCGACCCCGCGACCGCAGATTCGCTTCGCAGCTTCTCGGGTGGGCGGCTGCTGACGCAGGGCGCAGATCTGCTCCCCATTGATGGCGACGGCTTTTTCATGGCCGGAGACGTGCGCGCCAACGAGCAGGTGGGGCTGACCACGATGCACACGCTCTTCGTGCGCGAGCACAACCGCCTCGCCGATCTGATCGCCCAACTTGACCCCCTGGCGAGCGACGAGGCGATCTATCAGATGGCACGCAAGATCGTGGGTGCCCAGATCCAGGCCGTCACGTACCAGGAAATGCAGCGCTGGTACCCCGACGTCTTCCGCCA
>CAZTOE010000265.1:0-6283 GCA_964615045.1 uncultured Spirochaetales bacterium | reverse complement strand
ATGAGGTGTTTCGGAACATCCCGAGGGCCGCCTTAGAGACCTCGGTCCGGAGTCGGGCCGAGGCCTCGCTTCATCCATGCGAGTCCGACGAGCCCGACGGCCAAGCCGCAGAGTGCCGTCTCCCACGCCCCAACAGGCGGCGCGATCGGCACCCACAACTCGAGAACCGCGATCCCGTTGTTGAAGACGTGCGCCAGGCACGGGAGCCAGAGCGAGCCGCTACGGTCGAAAGCCCAGCCGAGCGCGAGCCCCAAGCAAAAGGCACCCACGCCTCGCGTAGGCTCGGCGTGGGCCAGCCCGAACAGCAGGCTCGCCACCAGGAGAGCGGCGGGTGGACCCAAACCAGGGCACAGGCCCCGTTGTACCAGGCCACGGAAGAAGAGCTCCTCTCCAAGTGGTGCAATCACCGCAATTCCGATCCAGGCGAGAGCAAAATACCCCGTGGAAACTCCCTCTAGACCGCTCTGGATACGGTCCATCGACGGGCTTCCCCAGCCCAACAGATGAAGACAGGCGTCGACGCCGTGGCTCAGGGCCACGATGGCCAGAACACCGACGCACCAAGCTGCCGGTTCCAGACGCCCGGCCACCCAACCCAACCGCGCTGCCGGCCCCTCGGCGGACCGCAAGGCGAAGACGAGGCTCAGAAACGCGAGCGCCGTTCCCGCAGCCACCCCGCCCAGGCCCAGCTGCTCCGCGGCCCGGAGCCCCGGCCGTCGCAGGTGCTCCCACGCGAGCAAGAAGCCCACAGCCGAAGCTCCGGTCGCGAAGAGCGCCAACAGTTGGTGGTGCGTTGAACCGCGCCGCTCAGAGTCCATGGGCTACCCTCCAACCGTGGACTCGGCATCCCTCGCGCCGTCGCTCCTGGTCTCGATGCCCGACCTCGTCGACCCGAATTTTCGTCGGAGCGTGGTGTTGATCGTCCACCACGACGAGGAAGGAACTTTCGGCGTGGTGCTCAACCGCCCCACCGACATACTCGCCGCCGACCTCTGCCAGACCTTGGGTGTTGAGTGGGCAGGACACCCCGACACGATTGTGCACTGGGGCGGGCCGGTCCAGCCCAACACGGGCTGGTTGGTTTCGGGACAGGGCGTCCTGGCCGAGTGCGCAGAGGTCACAGAGGTCGCGCTGGGGATCCACTTCGCGGGTTCACTCGACGCGCTGCGGCGGGTGGCAGAGCACCCTCCCGCTTCGCTGCGACTCTTTCTCGGCTACGCCGGATGGGGAGCCGGGCAGCTCGAAGAGGAACTCGCTCAAGGCGCCTGGGTTGTGGCGCCGCACTCGGAACGCGCCGTGTTCGAGGTCGCGAGTGACGAGCTTTGGAACCACGCGTGGCGCACCCTCGGCGTCGATCCCGCGACCGTCGTCGGCACCCCCGGGATTCACTGAAGCCTCGCAGTTCTCGTCCCCAGGTGCGCGCCCAGAGATCAGGGACCTCCGTACGCCGCAGCACGGTACGCGGCGGCGGCGCAAAGGTAGGGGGTGTCGCTGCCGGGCTCCCTATAATCGCCGCCCGTCTCGGTAGGAGGAAGCGATGCGCCGCACGCTCGGCTGGGGGTTCATCGTTGTGCTGGTCAGCGCTTCGGTGGGCGCGATTTGGATCTATCAACAGATCACCGCGCTGCGGACTGAGCGGGTCACTGACGACGTGTATGTCATTTCCGGGCTCGGCGGCAACGTCGGGGTGCTGCGGAGTGATCAGGGTGCAGTCGTCGTCGACACGATGACCTTCCGTCTTCAGGGAGAAGCCCTGCGGGAGCGCGCCGAGGCGCTTGTCGGGGGACCGGTCCAGTACGTCCTCAACACCCACTACCACCTCGATCACACCCACGGCAATCTCGCTTTCGCAGCAGGCCTGCCCGTCATCGCAACCGAGCGCACCCGTGAGTTGATGCTTTCGCACGACGCCAAGTATTGGTCGGGCACCAACGGCGCCCACCTCCCGAACGAGACCTTCCGGGAAAGTCACGAGGTCCAAATCGGTGGCAAAACGGTCCGCGCTCTTTTCCTCGGCCCGGGTCACACCGGTGGCGATCTGGTCGTGTTGTTCGTGGAGGATCGTGTTCTCCACGCCGGCGATCTGCTGTTTCGGCTTTACTACCCCTATATCGATCTCGCGGCGGGCGGCACGGTGCGCGGCTGGATCGATACTCTGGACCGTGTGCTCGAGCTCGAGTTCGATCGCGTGATACCGGGTCACGGGCCCGTCACCGACCGTGAGGGGTTGCTGCAGTTTCAGCGCTTCCTGCGGGAACTATGGCAAGTCGGGGAACGCGCTGCCGCCGAAGGTTGGAGTCTTGAGGAGACGCTCTCCCGAGCGGAGCTGCACGAAGACGAGGGCTATCGCGAGCTGGGCATTCCGGTCATCTTCCGGCTCGACCGTGACTTCGTGGTACAAAAAGTCTGGGAGGAGGCGACCGCGGAAGGCGGGCGTCTGCAGTGAGCTAAAGGACCACGCCCGCGACGCAGCCCGCGAGCAGCGTCGCCAAGGTGCCCGAGGCCATCGCGCGCGGGCCCAACGCGGCCAACTCGCCGCGCCGCTCCGGTGCCATTTCTCCCAAGCCCCCCAACAGAATCGCCAGGGAACCCAGGTTGGCGAAGCCACAGAGGGCGTACGCACTGAGGATCGCTGCTCGGGGAGAGAGCGCATGGGCGTCGACCAGCACGGCTAGCTCGCGGTAGGCCAGGAACTCGTTCAGGACGGTCTTGATGCCAAGCAGGGCGCCCACCGTCGGTGCATCCGCCGTGGGGATTCCGAGAAACCAGGCGAGCGGGGCGAAGATCCATCCGAGCATGCGCTGGAGCGAAAGCTCCGGCACGCCGATCCAATTTCCGACCACCGCGATGCCACTGTTGGCGAGATGGACCAACGCGACAAAGGCGATCAGCATCGCGCCCACCGAGGCGGCCAAGCGCAGACCCGCCAGCGCGCCGCGGGCGGCGGCGTCGAGCGCATTGCGGGTCTCCCGGGGCAACTCGATACGCCGGAGCTGGGTTGTCGCGCGAGCGTCGCGTTCGGGAGCGACGAGCTTGGCGAGCATCACGCCCGCCGGCGCCGCCAACATACTCGCGGTGACGAGGTGGCCGGCGTAGCCGCTTCCGAGGAAACCCGCGTAGACGACCAGGACCGAGCCGGCCACTGTCGCCATTCCCGTCGTCATCACCGTGAAGAGTTCGGAGCGAGTCATCCCAGCGATGTAGGGCCGCACGCAGAGTGGAGCTTCTACCATGCCGAGAAAAACATTCGCCGCCGCGGCGAGGCTTTCCGCCCCCGAGAGTCGCATGGTGCGACTCATCGCGTAGGCCAGGCCTTCTACCACCCGCTGAAGAACTCCCAGGTGGTAGAGGATCGCGAACACGCTACCCAAAAAGACGATCACGGGCAGGACGTTGAGAGCGATCGAGAAGCCGCCCTGGGCCAACGTGCCGAAAACGAAACTGGAGCCAGCCTGGGTCGAGGCCGTGAGGGCCGCCACAACGCGCTCCGCGCCGGCAAAGAGACCGCGGCCCAAAGGCGTTTTCAAGAGCACTACCGCCAACGTGAACTCGAAGCCCAGGCCGAAGCCCAGCACTCGCCAGGGCGGGTGACGTCGATCGAGCGAGAAGGTCCACCCAAGCGCGAGCATCACCGCGATCCCCATCAAAGAAACCGCGCGCAGCTCGAGATCGGCCGGGATCAACCGCGGTCCCCGCCCCGTTGGTGCTCGATCGCCTCGCTCAACTCACGGGCCGCCCGGGACGGGCAGGCCGCTCCGAGAACCGCCGAGATCACTGCGATGCAATCGGCTCCTGCGCGCAGCACTTCGGAGCAGTTGCCGCGCCCGATCCCCCCGATCGCGACGACCGGCAGCGGGCGCACCCGATCGGCGACCACTGTGAGCATCTCCGTACCCCGCGCTGCGTACGCCGATCGCTTTGACCGGGTACCAAAGACCGGCCCGAAGGCGATGTAGTCGATCGGTTCGAAGCGCGCCGTTTGGGCCTGTTCCAGAGTGTGTGTGGAACGTCCAACGCAAAGCCGCTCGCGCAAGGCGCTCGGGATGCGATCGGGCGGCACGTCCTCGTGACCGAGGTGAACCCCGTCCGCACCCGCGGCGAGAGCAAGATCGAAACGATCGTTCACGAGAAAGAGGGCACCTGCGCGCCGGGCCAACGGGGCGATGGTCTCGGCCCAGACCAGGACCTGGGAATCGGTGGCGCGCTTGGCGCGGAGCTGCAGCCAGCGAACCCCACCCCGAAGCGCGGCTCGCGCCTGCTCTACCGGGTCTAGGCCCCAGCGTTCATCGTCATCGAGCAGGACGCAGAGGCCGGGGAAGGCTTTCATGGATGCGTGGGCAACTGAACCCCGAGCTCGGTGATCTTCTTGCGCAGGGTGTTGCGATTGATACCGAGGAGCGAAGCTGCGCGCAGTTGGTTGCCCGCGGTGTGTGCGAGGGCTGCTTCGAGAAGAGGGCGTTCCACGCGCTCGAGGACCACTCGATAGATCTCGCCGGACGCGCCCTTGGCAAACGCGGCGCGCGCTTCGGCACGAACCTGGTCCTCGAGCGAAGGCTCGCCCTCGGCGGAGTCCGTCGGTCCCCCCAAAAAGGCGAAGTCCTCGGGGAACAGAAGCTCTCGGCTGCTCAGCACCAGGGCGCGTTTGATCGCGTTCTCGAGCTCTCGAACGTTGCCCGGCCACCGGTAGCGCTCGAGGGCCTCAAGGGTTCCTTCCGCCAGCCCGCCAGCGTTGGTGCGCAGCTCGGCCGAGTAGCGATTCACAAAATGTTCGGCGAGGGCACCGATGTCCTCTCGTCGCTCACGCAGCGGGGGAATGTGGATCGGAACGACGCGGAGGCGATAGAGGAGGTCTTCTCGGAAGCGACCCTCGCGTACCTCCCGGTCGAGATCGCGGTGCGTGGCCGTCACCACCCGAACATCGACCAGTTCCGCTCGGCGGCCACCGACCGAGGTGACCTCGCCGCTCTGCAGGACGCGCAGGAGTTTCGCCTGTAGCTCGAGGGGCATGTCCCCGATCTCGTCCAAGAAAAGTGTTCCGCCCGAGGCTTCGCGGAAGCGCCCGGGCCGCGCCTCCGTGGCCCCGGTAAAGGCTCCTTTCTCATGCCCGAAGAGTTCACTCTCGAGCAGCTCCCTCGGGATCGCTGCGGCGTTTACGGCGACGAACGCCGCGCTTCCGCGTTCGCTCGCCCGGTGGATGGCGTGCGCCACGAGCTCTTTCCCAGTACCGCTCTCTCCGGTGATCAAGATGGGGACGTCGCGAGTCGCGACGCGGCCAATCGTTTTGAAGACGTCAAGAATCGCGGCGCTGCGTCCAACCAGACGCGGCCGCTCCGCGCGCCGCAGCGTGCGCACCTCCTGTTCGAGGGCTCGGAAGCGCAGGGCCTTCTCGACCAATGCGATCACCTCGGACACCTGGAACGGCTTGGCAAGGTAATCCAGCGCTCCGCGTTTCATCGCTTCGACGGCGTTCTCGAGCGTGTTCTGGGCCGTGATGATCGTGATTGCGGTATCGATCCCCGCCGCTCGCAGTCGATCGAGGAGCTCGAGGCCTGATGGTTCGGGCATGCGAATATCCAGGAACGCCAGGTGGAAATGTCCCGCGATGAGCGCTTCCCAAGCCTCGCTACCCGATGCGACTTCGACAACTTCGTGTCCCGCTTCCTGCAGCGCCTCGCGGATCACGAAGCGAATCGACGCTTCATCGTCCGCGACCAGGACGCGGGCACGAGGCGTGGAACTCATGTGCTCCTCCGCAGCGGCAACGCGATTTGAACGACCGTGCCGCCTCCTTCGCGCCCGAGGATCTGGAGCGAACCTCCGTGGAGGGACGCGAAGTGGCGGCAGAGGGGGAGCCCGAGCCCCGTTCCGTTGGGCTTGGTGGTAAAGAAGGGAGTCATGACATGACGCCGATCGGATGGAGGGATCCCGCAACCCCGATCGGCCCACTCCACTACGACGCTGGGCAACCGCTCGCCACTATGGACGTCAAAGCGATGGTCGAGACGCAGCCGGCTCGAGATCGAGAGGTCCGGTGTACAGTCGCCCGTGGCTTCGATTGCGTTGCGCCCCAAGTTCAAGAACACCTGGCGCAGACGATTACCGTCGGCGAGGAACTCCGGAATCGAGGGGTCGTAGCGCCGCTCGACCACGAGTCCAGGCTGATCCATCTCGAGCACGTGAAGCACGTCGTCGAGGATCTCGTGGAGATTGATCGGGGTCAGACGTAGCCGCTCGCCCTGGGCGAGGACGAGAAAGTCATCCACCAGAGCGGTGATGCGATCAG
>CAZTOE010000264.1:4788-6283 GCA_964615045.1 uncultured Spirochaetales bacterium | reverse complement strand
AGCATGGCGCTCACGTAGCGGCTGTCCGAATGGCTGGAGAGTGCGATCACCCGGACCCTGGGGAGATCGCTCCGGATCTGTCGGGTGGCATCGATTCCGTTCAGGTCCTTCATGCCCACGTCCATGACCACCACGTCCGGCTCGACCTTCCGCGAGAGAGCGACGGCCTCGCGGCCGCTCGAGGCTTCCCCGACGATCTCCACGTTCTCTTCTCGCTCGAGGATCGAGCGCAATCCCTGTCTCATCAGCTCATGGTCATCCACGAGCAGGATACGGGTCGTCATCGTTCACCTCAGGGTCGGGAGACTGACCACGACCGTGGTTCCGGTGCCCGAGTTTCCGCGGATTTCCAGCGATCCGCCCAGCTGCTCCAACCGCTCGCGCAGCGCCAGGAGCCCGAAGCCGTATCGCTTGGCTCTCGGAGGCATGCCGACACCGCCGTCCTCCACCGCGATTCGGGCCATCCCTCCCTCGCGTGCGATCCGGACGCGTGCCTCCTTGACACCCGAGTGCTTCACCACGTTGAGGAGCAACTCGCGAATCGCCCGATAGAACGCGATGCGCATGTTCTCGTCGAGTTGCAGTTCCTGCTCCTCGATGATCCGGGTGGTCAGCCCATGGTTGGTCTCCAGATCCTCTGCGAGCCACTGGATGGCTGCGACGAGGCCTACATCGTGAAGCAGCGGAGGGCTCAGCTGGAAGCTCAGCGAGGAGATCCGGCTGCGGATCTCCACGAGAAGATCCTCCAGCTCGACCATCCGGCTGCCGCGCTCCGTCTCTTTCGCATCGCCCAACGCGTGCAGCTTCAGCGACGCCAGAGAGAGCAGCTGGCCCGCGTCGTCGTGCAGATCGGCTGCCAGCTTGCGACGCTCGTTCTCCTCTGCCTGGGTTGCCGCCACCACGGCGGCTTGCAATGCGCGCTCCGTCCTGCGCAGCTCCGTCATGTCGATCACGGCGATATGGATCTCATTCGGCTCGGCGCCCCTCGCGTCGCCCGACATGGCAACGATCTGGGCATCGATCGCACCTCCGGCGGCCGACACGATCTCCAGCGTGAGATCCCTGCGCCTTCGACTCCCCATCAAGGCATGCCGCGCGAGGTGCCAGCGATCCTGGCAATGAGCCGTGACGAACGCCGAGAGTTTGCTCCCGACCAGGTAGGAGCGCGGGGTCTTCAGGATCCGTGAGATAGACTCGTTTGCCTCGACGATCGCTCCTTCGGAATCGAGGGTCAGGTAGCCGGTCGGAGCCGAATCGTAGAGACGCCGAAAGCGCTCGTTGGATGCCTCTGTTGCCCGCTGCGCTTCCCGTAGCTGCTCGTTCTGGGTCTTCAGCTCGATCTTGTGAACCTCCAGCTCGTACACGAGGGCCTGGATCTCGTCCGGCGTGAGGCTCTCCAGATCGACGGACGTCGTCGCTGCCATCGTTCTCTCGGCCTGCGCCCGGAGCGGGTCGGGCGCAGTCGGCCTGCGGCTCCCGGTGCTCACGGGCGCTC
>CAZTOE010000264.1:0-4688 GCA_964615045.1 uncultured Spirochaetales bacterium | reverse complement strand
CCGTCGTCGAGGACCAGGAAGGGCTCGCGCACCGCGTCCACGATGCTCTCCGCCAGGACGCGCGACGCCTGGAGGCGTTCGTTGCGTTTCGCTTCGGTGATGTCGATGAAGGTGACGACCACGCCCTCGACGATGTTTCGAGCGGTGCGATAGGGCCGGATTCGCACGAGGTACCAGCTCCCGTCGGGAGCGGCGGCCTGCGTCTCCGACCCGTGCAGGGTCTCGATCACGCTCGCTGCGTCCGACAGGAGTTCGGGGTAGTCGAGGAGGGTGGTCAGGTGGGCCAGCGGACGTCCGATGTCGGCGTCGATCAGGTACGCGACACGGCGTGCCTGCGGCGTGAAACGCTTTACCCGCAGCTGGGCGTCTAGGAAGATCGCCGCCACCTCGATGTTGTTCATGAGATTCAGCAGATCGTCGGTGGCTCGTTCGAACGTTTCGAGCTTCAGGGTGAGCTCCGCATTCACGGTATGCAGCTCCTCGTTGAGCGATTGCGTCTCCTCCTTGGCCGTCTGGAGCTCTTCGTTCGTGCTCTGCAGTTCCTCGTTCGCGGACTGCGCCTCTTCGTTCGCAGCTGCCAGCTCTTCGTTCGCCGCCAGAACTTCCTCGATGCTGCCCTGCAGGTCGTGCCGCGTATTCTGAAGCTCCTGCTCCAGATGCTCTTTGTGTTGGGTCCTGGCTTCCTTCTCGGTCGTCTCAGCGTTGCGCGAGCGCTTTCGCGGGCT
Organism: uncultured Spirochaetales bacterium; assembly: GCA_964615045.1. Classification (GTDB taxonomy): domain Bacteria; phylum Myxococcota_A; class UBA9160; order UBA9160; family PR03; genus JANQRO01. The sequence goes on along the minus strand of CAZTOE010000264.1, from coordinate 3,963 downwards.
GCGATTCGTCGGCTCGAACGAGACGAGGAACATCCGCGCCGGGAGGCGCGGCTCGTGGAGCCGCGACACCTTCAGATTCAGCGTCAGCTGGTTGCCATCGACCTGGATGCGAACGCTTCGCTCCGCGACCCGGCCGTCCGTCTGGATCGCCTCGCGTAGCGCCGAGGCGATCGGAGCCCGGAGACCCTGCCGCGCCATATCGACGATGTTTACGTTGACGCGCCCCGCCGGCAGCTCGAGATAGGCGCCCACCTGTCCGTGGACCTGCTGGACCTGACCCCGTTCGTCGACGAGCACGGCCGGAGGACCGAAGCGCTCCGCCAGGGCCCTGCGCAGCGGACTCGCCAGATCGCTCCTCGGCGCGACGGGGGGAGCGCCGGTCGGGGCGCCCAAGGGTGCACCCTGCCCGGCCGGCCAGCGAAGCGTCGGCTGCGGTGCCGTGAAGTCATTTCGCCGGTAGAGCCTGGAGCGGCCGTCCAGAGGCAGAAAGAACTCCTCGGAGCCGGCCGTATTCTCGGAGGAACCGAGCAGAAGGAATCCTCGGGGATTCAGGCTGTAGTGGAACGACCGGAGCAGGCGTTGCTGGGCGTTGGGCTCCAGGTAGATCAGGAGATTCCGGCAGGAGATGAGATCGATGCGGGTGAAGGGCGGGTCGTGCAGCACGTCTTGGACCGCGAAGACCACGAGGTCTCGCAGCTCCTTCCTGACGCGATAGAACCCATCCTCTCGGACGAAAAACTGGGAGAGCCGCGGGGGGCTGACGTCCGCCGCGATGCCCTCGGGATAGCGCCCCGCGCGAGCGACCTGGATCGCCGCCGGGTTGAGGTCCGTGGCGAACAACTGGACTTCCAGGTGCTTCTCCAGCTGGCGCAGGGTCTCGAGCAAGAGGATGACCAGCGAATAGGCCTCCTCACCCGTCGCACAGCCCGGGACCCAGATCCGCAGCAGGGAACCGTCTTCGCGTTCCGCGAGAAGTTCGGGAAGCGCGGACCCGAGCGCCCGGAAGGCTTCCGGATCGCGGAAGAAGCTGCTGACGCCGATCAGCCAGTCGTGCCAGAGGGAATCGATCTCGACGTCGCTCTGCTCCAGGTAGCGCGCGTACTCCTCCAGGCCGCCAATGCCGTGGAGGTGCATCCGCCGCGCGATACGCCGAGCCAGTGTCGCGTGCTTGTACTCGGAGAAGTCGCGGCCGCCGCGCTGGCGCATGACGGCGAGGACTGACTGGATCTCGTTGTCTGCGATCTCGGGCGCGGCGTCAACGCGCGCCAGCGAGACAAGCTCCTTCCGATGGGCGAGCAGGCGCGCTGGCATCTCCGCAGGCGGCAGCACGAAGTCCACCGCGCGCGCGTGGATCGCACTGACCGGCATCCCATCGAACTCGGCGGTCGCGGGATCCTGCACCAGGGAGAAACCGGAGGCTGCGCGGATCGCCGCGAGACCGAGCGTGCCATCCGTGCCGGTGCCGGAGAGGACGATGCCGGCGGCATGGCTCGCCTGATCGCGGGCGAGTGCGCGAAAGAAGAGATCGATCGGCAGGTGAGGAATTCCGCGCGGCACGATCGGCTCCAGGCTCAACATCCCCGCTCGAATCGCCACGTTCTGCCCGCGCAGCTCGACGTAGACGTGATTCGGCTCGACCCGGGTCTCCTCGCCGATTCCGCTCACCGGCAACCCGGTGCACTTCGCGAGGATCTCGGGGAGCATGCTGTGAGCGCCGGGAGCCTGATGGCTCACGACGACGAAGGCCATGCCGCAGTCGGCGGGAATCGCGGCGAGGAGTTCGCGCAGTGGCGAGAGCGAGCCGGCCGAGCCCCCGATTCCGACGATTAACGGGGCCGCGTCCGCCGTATGCGTGGCAACGGACTCCGCGAGCAGGTGGCCCGGATCGCGCCGTGTCGGTGCGTTCTCATTCACCTGGGGGGTCATTGCCCGCTTCTTGGTGCGGGTGGGTCGAGCGCGAGGTGCGCCCTTCTTGGCGGCCACGCGGACACTATACCGGGGCGGCCGGGCGCGAGCATGCGCTTCGGGGAGGGCGGCAGGCGGGGGGACCCCGTTCGTCTCCGCCGCCTCCCCGTCCCGTGTCGCCCCATCGTGGGAGGGACGACGAGAATCACGACCAACGGACCTAGGTGTCACGCTCGCCATCCGAGATCGTCACGCCCCGGTCCCTGGAGCGTGCATCGCTCTGCTCGCGACTCTCTTCGCGATCAGGAGATCCGCCGCTGCGAGCAGGCGACCGAGCTTCTCCTGCTCTCCGAGCGGCGACGCGAGGACGTCGAGATTCTCGATGAACACCTCGGTCACGACGCTCTCCAGGCCCGTGCGGTCGCTCACGCGCCGGCCGACGTGAAGGGACACGCCTAGCAGGCAGCTCGCGAAGGCCTCCGAGAAGGCTCCCCAGGTGGGGTTGGCGCGGCTGACATCCCGCCCGATCGGGACATCGAGCCACTGGGTTTGCAGCAGGGACCAGATTCGCAACGTGTTGTCGCCTCGATCTCACCCTACGTTGAGACAGAGGAACTTCAGCATCCCCAGATCTTGGTAGATCACGCGCCGAAGCCGTGGATTTGAATGGCGCTCGAGCGCGCGGACCTCGGACCGCGGGGTCAGCGGCGAAGTACCTGCAACCGATCGCCGCGCGCTTCCGACCAATCGGCGACCTGGATGAGGTCGTCGAGCGTCCAGGGCTTCGGCAGGAAGCGGTCAACTCCCCGAGCCGCGAATTCCGAGCGCCGACCCAATCCGCTCGTTCCCACTACGGGCAGGAATGGCCACCGCCCGCGAAGGTGCCGTGCCAGGCAGCCCGGGTCGCCATCGGGCATCTGGAAGTCGAGAATCGCCAGGTCGAGGGGAGCTTCGAGTTCGAGCAGCGCGATGGCCTGGTCGTGCGTGTCCGCGCCGAGACAGACCGCGCCCGCGCCGCGCAGCAGGCGCGCCACCGCGCTCCGCGTCAGTGCCTCGTCGTCCACGTACAGGATCCGCCTGCCGTGGATTCGGGATCGATGCCACGCTCGAGGACTGATGAAGAGGTCGACGCTGGGTGCCGCGCTCCCGCTCATGGTCCGCCTCCTGGAGATCGTGTCCTGGGTTCGTCGACTGTGAGCGTGCCGGAGAGGGCGCCGGGCGGACCATTCCCAGATCTTGGGAAAGCCCCCCCCAGAAGTCGGTGCTTCGGGTAGAGGATCCGTGGAGGCAGGCGGCCCCATCCCAGCGGGCGTCCCGAAGTGGCCGAGCGCGTCGAGGTGCTCGCCGAGCGCCCCATGTGCAGCAGGCGGAGCGCCTCGGGCGCATCAGGGTGCCGCTCGTGGGAGCCATGGAACATCCACGCTGCTTGGATCAGGTTCGCATGGCGATCCGCACATCAACGCCGCCAGCGCCGGTGGAGGCGAGTTCTACGTCACGACGGGCCTGCTCGAGGCGAACAGGGGCGACTACGCGACGCGCGCCGCTGCAGCGCAGGCATCCAATCCGCGCTTTCGGCAACGGGTCCCCCCAGATCCGCTGATATCGGCCCGCTTGGTGAGCCACTAGCATCGTCTCCGGAACTGACGAAAGCGCGGTTCCAGTAGGGCTCGAAACTCGATCGAATCGTCTTGCGGGCGCGATCTAGAACGAGAGACCAGCAGAATGACCGACGCCATTTCGAGAAGAGAGCGGCACCCGAGCGCCCGAGTGATGAACTCTGTTGCATCGGCGGATCGACTTCTCGCCCTCGGAGCGCGGATTCTCCCGGGCGCTGGAACATCCGCGTAGGCTGCGCGAGCACATCGCTCGCGCTTCTCCGATCAAAGCACATACTCAGGAGCAATCGAAATGTCATCTCGAATCCGAGTTCATCGCTGGGGGCGGGCATTGGCCATCGCCGCCGCGCTCGCTTCGGTATCCCTACCTGTATTGGCAGCGGAGACACCGGACGCGTGGATCACCACGAAGATCAAGATCGCACTACTGACCACCGAGGGC
>CAZTOE010000263.1:0-6303 GCA_964615045.1 uncultured Spirochaetales bacterium | reverse complement strand
GGGACGCGAGGAGAAAATATTGTGGCGAGCGGTAGAACGCGAACACCAGGCCGGCTACGCCCAGCGTCGAGAGGATCGCCATGGCGCGCACGTCCTCGCGGATGCTCCGCTCCGCCTCGACCGCGAAGCGGTTCGCGCCCGCCATCTCGAGCGTAAGATGCCCTCTCGTGTGCGCCGCGACCTCGTCGAAGCGAGCGTGCAAGTCGTCGAGAAAAGCACGCTGCGCATTCCCGTCGAAGGCCGAGCTCCTCGTGGCGAGGAAGAGGATGGCCCAGCGTCCGTCGCGGGAGACGAACTGCCCGTCCTGGAGCAGCAGCTCGGGTCGCGTCCCGCGAAGTCGGTCCAGCACGCGTCGGAATGCGCCCAGCGGATCGGGCGGGGCCAGCTTCTTCACGAGTGGAGCGGTCGGAAGGGTGAGCTCGCGCCGAAGTGCCTGGGCCGCGGCCGCCAGGCCCGCGTCGGACAACAGGCCCGGCAGCGCGGTCGGATCGTCGGTCAAGAAGTCGTAACGCCGCGGGAAGTAGAGCTCGTAGATCGCGCGCGTCTCGTCCTCGTCCACACCGGTGCGGATCCATTCCACCTCGGGGAGCTCGCGCAGTGCGGAGGCGAGCTGGCGCACGGCAGCCACGGCGTGCACCAAATCGTCAGCGCTCACGGAGAGGATCATGGTGCGAGAAAGCTCCGTCTGGGTGAGGCGGCGCGAGATGGCGGCGAGCGTCCCCCGGGTGCCTTCGGGCATCATGTTCGTGATGTCCGTGCCCACATCGAGGCGCGGGATTGCGATCCACCCGAGCCCGGCGAGCAGCGCGAGCAGGAGGAGGAGACTGCGCCGCGGGGTCACGGGGGCGGCGCGTTCAGGTCGAGGGAGAAGATGCGCGCGAGTTCGGTCTCGCTGAATCGCACGTCGGTGCGGACGTCGTCGAAGGTCGTCACGGTCCGGTCGCCGCCGGCCTCGGAGACGACCATCTGCTCCAGCACCGCATCGTCGCCGCGCAGCACCACCCGCGATACCACGGACCGCATTCGCGGGTCGCGCGGCACGAGCTCCAGCTTCCAGCGCGGGCCCTGTGCTTCGAAGCCCACGTCGTAGCGGTCCCGCAGCGCCTCGAGATCGCCGTTGAAGAGGACGACGAAGTTCTCGATGATGGCGCGGGCGATGTGGTCCGCCGAGAGGTCGACGCTCTCGCCGCCGGTCTCGTCGCGGAACGAAAGGCGCGACCCGTCGATCACGAAGGCCGAGCGCGTGGGCCTGGTCGTGTAGTGCGCCAGGCGGCGCGGAGGCACGAAGTAGAGCGTGCCGGTGCTCTCGAGCGGCCGATTCAGGAGCGCGATCTCTTTCACCTCGTGAAACTCGGCGCGAACGCCCGACGTCGTCGCCATCTGCTGCATGAGCGTCTCGAGGGTGAGCGGGCCTCGCTCGCTGCCGGCCGGCATTCTGCCGCCGGCGCCCGCGAGCAACAGGAGGGCCGCCACGGCGAAGAGTGGCTCGAGCCCGATGACGACCACTCCACGGCGGGAAGGCCCTCCTCCGCGCAGGGGCGCGGGAGTCTCCACGGGGCCCGAGAGCACTCGGCACATGCCGGGCAATCTAGCGTGCACGGGGGGCGTCGGTCGCTCCGCGGCAGCCTTTACAACGCGGCTTGGGGTGGTTAGCGTCGGTAGCTTGTACTGCTCTGTTTGCCTGGGGGAATAGGGCGCCTTGGGAACCGTCGCGGAGCAGTCAGAGGCCGGCACGCAACGCGGGGAACCCGCGTCCGGTCCCGCTGCACTTGCCGAACGCGCCTTCCGCCTCTGGCGAGTAGTCGGCACCGGGCTCTCGTTCTTGATCTTCGGCGTCGGAGCCCTGAGTCTGGCCCTGATCGCGTTTCCGCTTTGTCACCTTGCTCCCGGTGACGCCTCCGTGAAGGAGGCGCGCGTCCAGCGCGTGATCCACTACGCCTATCGCTTCTTCGTCGCGTTCATGGAGACGCTCGGGCTGATCCGCACCGAGTGGGTTGGCGCCGAGGAGCTGTCCAGGCCCGGCCCACACCTGGTGGTCGCGAACCACCCGACACTAATCGACGTCGTGCACGTGATCTCGAAGCTTCCCCAGGCGGACTGCGTGATCGGCGACGAGTACGCGCACAACCCATTCCTGGGGTTGGCTGCGTCGTGGGCGGGCTACATCACGAATGCGCGGGGCGCCGAGGTCGTGGATGCCTGCGTGGAGCGTCTGCGCGCCGGCCGCACTGTCGTGCTCTTCCCGGAGGGCACACGATCGCCGCGCAACGGGATGCACCCGTTCCGACGCGGCGCAGCGCACGTCGCGCTGCGCGCCGATGTGCCCCTCGAGCCCGTCGCCATCTCGTGCGCTCCGAGCATGCTCTCGAAGGGCCAGCCCTGGTGGGATGTGCCAGAGCGCCCGGGCCATTTCACGATCCGCGTGCTCGATCCGATCGAGCCGCGCGCGACGAGCGCAGCCGACCTTTCCGACGTCCGAGCCGTCCGCCGGCTCACCGCCACGCTGCGCGAGCGCATCGGGGAGATTCTGAACCGTGTCGGACTCCGTTGATCTCGAGGCCGAGATCAAGCAGCTCATCATCGACTCGCTGATGCTCGAGGACCTGACGGTCGCCGAGATCGAGTCGGACGCACCGCTCTTCCTCGAAGGGCTGGGGCTCGATTCCATCGACGCCCTCGAGCTCGCGATGGCGCTGGAGGAGCGTTTCAACGTGCACATCGAGGATGATCCCGACGCGAACCGCGAAATCTTCGCATCGGTGAAGAGCCTCGCCGCATTCGTCGTCTCCCAGCGCGGCGCGAGCGGCCGCGCGCCTGCATGACGCGTGAGGAGATTCTCACGTGCGTGCTCGAGATTCTGCGCAACGATTTCGACGTTCCGGCGGAGGCGGCGGTGCCCACCGCGCGCTTGCGGGAGGATCTCGACCTGGACAGCCTCGACGCCGTTGCGCTCGCCACCCGGCTCGAGGAGGACACGGGACTCCTATTGCAGGAGGAACGGCTCGAGCGATCGCCCACCGTCCAGGACATCGTGGAAGTCGTGTTCCAGCTGCAAGGACAGCGGAGGGCCTGAGAGGCCGCGTGAACCCCTGTCTCCTCATCCCGATCTACGACCACGGCCCGACCATCCGCCACGTGGTCGAGTCCCTCGCAACCGCGGGCCTCCCGCTCCTGATCGTGAACGATGGAAGCGGCCCGGCCACGCGGACGACCCTCGACCGCATCGCTAGCGATTTCGAGTGGGTCGAAATCCGCCACCACGCGGTGAACCAGGGGAAGGGCGCGGCGCTCGTGACTGGTTACCGCGCGGCGGCTGAGCGCGGCTTCACCCACGTGATCCAGCTCGACGCCGATGCCCAGCACGATGCCGCCGATATCCCGCGCTTTCTCGCCGCGGCCAAGGCGAACCCCGACGCCCTCGTGCTCGGGCAACCCATCTTCGGCGACGACGTACCGAGGAGTCGCCTGTACGGCCGGAAGCTCTCGGTGGGCCTGGTGTGGCTCGCAACCCTCTCGCGAGACGTGCGCGACCCGTTGTGCGGCTTCCGCTGCGTGCCCCTCGCGCCCGCGCTGCGCATGGTGGACCATGTGGCGATGGGGCGGTGGATGGATTTCGAGCCCGAGCTCGCGGTGCGCCTCGCCTGGATGGGCGTGCCCGTCCTGAACGTCGTCACGCACGTGAGCTACTCCCCGGGCGGGCTCTCGCACTTCGACGTCGTCTGGGACGACCTGCGTCTCGCATGGCTCTACGCGCGGCTCACGGTCGGCATGCTGGCGCGCGCGCCCGAACTCCTGCGGAGGCGCGCCGCGCGGCGGACGCGCGCTTGAGCCCCCGGAGCGCATGGACGAACACGGCGGAGCGCGGGTCGCTCGCCGCGCTCTTCCTGATCCGCTGGTTCTACGGACGCTTCGGGCGACGGGCCTCGGTCGCGCTGCTCGCGCCCATCGTCTCCTACTTCTTCGTGACGGGGCGCACGGCGCGCCGGGCATCGATGGACTACCTGCGCACGCTGTGGGCCACGCCCCGAGGACCCGCAGCGCTCGGCGGGCCGCCCAACTGGCGCCACGTCTTCCGGCACCTTCACGAGTTCGCGGAGAACATCCTCGATCGCATGGTCGTGTGGAGCGGCGACGTGGACCGCATCTGCATCGACGACCAGGGGACCGAGCACCTCCTCGAACTCGTACGCGAGCGCCGCGGCGGCATCCTGCTCGGCTCCCACCTCGGGAGCTACGACATGTTGCGCCTGCTCTCGGCCAAGAAGGAGATCGTGGTGAACGTCCTCATGTTCACGCGGCACGCCGAGCGCATCAACGCCTTCTTCGAGCGGCTACACCCCGGACTCGAGATGCGGCTGATTCATTTCGAGCCCGGCTCCGTCAGCGCCGCGTTCGAGATCAAGGCCGCAATCGAACGCGGCGAGTTCGTCGGTATCCTGGGCGACCGCGTGTGGGAGGCGGAGCGCGACCGGTCGGTGAGCGTCCCGTTCCTGGGGCGTCCCGCGCGCTTCCCACTCGGTCCGTTCCTGCTCCAGGCGGTGCTCGGCTGCCCGCTGCTCCTCACCGTGTGCGTTCGCACGGGGCCCGGACGCTACGCGGCGTCGGCGCAGCCGTTCGCGCCAGCCGGCACGGTCCCGCGTCGCGACCGCGCCAAGCACGCGGAAGAGCTCGCCCTGCGTTACGCGGCCGCCCTCGAGGAGTGGTGCGTCCGTGCACCGTACCAGTGGTTCAACTTCTTCGACTTCTGGCGCGACGAGGCCCAGGCGTGAGCCGCCGGGGCTCATGGGGGAGCGAATAGGAATGGACTTCGCTCGTTGGTAACGCTCAGCCGCGCCGAGATCCTGACGTTCGCCTACGCCGCTGCCACCGCCGGCGCCGTGGGCGCGTTCGGGGTGTCGGCGCTGAGCCTGGGGATCCCCTCGGCAGGGTTTCTTGCGCTGGTCGCCGACGGAATCGCGCGCCCGGGTTCCAACGTCTTCTATCCGACCGTGACCCATGGGCCGCGCGACAGCTGGCGCGTGGCGCTGAGCTTCGACGACGGCCCGGACCCGGAGGTCACCCCATCCGTGCTGGACGCGCTGGCGGAGCACAGCGCGCGCGCGACCTTCTTCAGCATCGGCCGATCATTGGAGAAGCATCCACAACTGGCACGACGCCTGGTCGCGCAAGGGCACGAGCTCGGCAATCACTCCTGGCGACATTCGCGCTGGCAGAACTTCTTCGGCGAAGACGAGCTGGCCGGGGAGATCGAGCGCGGTGCACAGGCGATCGCGGCGGTAACCGGAAGCCAGGTAGAGCCGCTGTATCGCCCACCGATGGGCCTGAAGAGCCCTCCCCTGGCGCGGGCCGCACGTCGACATCGGCTGACCCTGGTGGCCTGGTCGCTGCACAGCCGCGACACGCGGACCGCCGATCCGAAACGGACGGCGCAACGCGTGCTGGAGAGGATCCGCCCGGGAGACATCGTGTTGATGCACGACGGACACGACCGGCCCGGGCGGCATCGCCCCGCCTGCGCGCAGGCCGTGCCGTCGATCCTGCAGGGCTTGAGCGAGAAGGGGCTGCAGTGCGTGACGGTGTCCGAACTCTTACGCCTGCCGAGCGCATGACGCACCGATGCCGTTCTTGTTGGAGTGACGGCGCGATGAACCCGAGGACGCCGCAGGCGCGCACCGCCCCGGAGCTCCTGGAAGCGAACCGCCAGTTCTACGATGCTCTCTGGAGGGACGCGCGGCTGATCGAGCCCGAGCGCTTCAACACGTGGCCGCTGGTGCACTCCATGGTCGCGCAGTCGCGGCGCCGCCTCGAAGTCGCGCCGGGGCTGAGACCGCGCCTCCCACTTGCAGGGACCCAGTTCGTCGACATCAGCGGACCGGCGCTCGAGGCGCTACGAAAGCGTGGCGCGAACGCCGTACTCGGCCTCGTCACGTCGATTCCCTTTCCCGACGGCGCCTTCGATCTCGTGTGCGCTCTCGACATCGTCGAGCACGTCGGCGACGAAGATGGTGCGCTGGCGGAGCTGTCCCGGGTGTCCGCGCGGGGCGCAGCGCTTCTCCTCTCCGTGCCGCTCCACCCATCGCGCTGGACTGCGTTCGACGATTTCGTGGGCCACCGGCGCCGCTACGAGCCGGAGCGATTGCTTGGCAAGCTCGCGGAGCACGGCTTCTCGGTGGAGCGAAGCGCCGCCTACGGGATGCAGCCGCAGTCGTCGCGCCTGCTCGACTTCGGGATGTGGTTTCTCAGACACCGGCGCCAGAGGGCGATGTGGTGGTACAACCGGGTGCTGATGCCGCTGGGTGTGCG
>CAZTOE010000262.1:0-6357 GCA_964615045.1 uncultured Spirochaetales bacterium | reverse complement strand
CGTACCGGACGAGTCCAGCAAGCGGACGCGGGTTCGATTCCCGCCGCCTCCACCAGATCTCGATGCGGTTTCGAGGGCTTGCGAGACCGCTCCCCCTCTTGGCGACAAGCTGGCGACAAACCGTCGCTCTCCGGTGTCGGCGAAAGAGGCCTCAGGACGGCAATGAGCGCCTCGTCCGCGAGCCGCGCGTATCGCTCCACCGAGCGCCTGTCGCGGTGGCCGAGGAAGCGCTGCAGCAGACGATCCTCCACCCCGCGCCGCTTCGCGTTGGTGGCGAAGGTGTGCTTGGTGCCCTCGTAGAGCGAGATCGGTGCGGTGAGGCCCACGGCGCGGCAGGCCGCCTCCCAGCGACGGTGGAGCGACGTCGGCGTCCAGCGGCGAGTGGGATCCTTGCCCCGGGCGTTCTCGAACAGGAGACCGCCGCGGATCCGCCGCTCGGCCGGGACGTGCCGCTCGATCCATGCTTGGAGCTCCGGGTCCACAGGGAGGCGCTTGCCACGGTTGTTCTTCGGGGCCCGCACGGGGTCGGAGAGCCGGCGCCCCTTCAGCGCACGGGTCACGTGGAGCCAGCCGTCCTGGTAGTCGGTGGCCTCGAGTGCCACGGCCTCGCCGGGCCGAAGGCCCATCCGAGCCAGGGCGAGGAAGATGCCGCGGTCGGCCTCGGGGATGGCGGCAAGGATTGCGTCCTGGGTCTCGAGCGTGAGCACCCGCGGCTCGTGTTCTGGGACCTTCGGCCAGGGGAACTCGGGCAGCTCGCGGAGCTTTCGACGGCGCTTCAGCCAGCCGACGAAGGAGCGGAAGGCCGCGATCACGTTGTGGCGCGTCTTCGGCGAGAGGCCGCGGTCTGCCAACCAGTGCGACCAGTCTTCGAGCGTTCCGTACTCGATCTCGTGGATGCTCCGGTGTCGCCACCAGGAGAAATGTCCGCCCGCTCGCGCGTAGCGCTCGAGCTCGCGCAGGTAGGTGGGCGAGCGGTCGCCCGCTGTCGCCTCGCGTCGTTTCAGGTCGAGCCACTTCTCGATCCAGGCCGGCACGAGGTTCGGCTTCGCGTGTGCCGGCAGGTAGTCGGCCAGCACCTCCTCGAGCGGACGCTCCTCGGCGACCTGGCCGCGGATCTGCTCCAGCAGCCGACGTGCCGTGGCCTCGTCCGTGATGCGGATGCCGCGGTTCGACCACACGCGCCCGTAGGGGCGGAAGTCCAGGAAGAACTCGCGGCCGCCGCGGCGGCTCCGGATGCGTCCGAGCTTGCCCACCAGCTCCCAGCGTACCGCACGCTGGGTGCCCTCCAGTGAGGCGAGAACCTGTGCCGGCGAGAACATCCCCGAACCGCCTTCCTGGACCTGCCGCGGTCACAGGTGCCCCTCGCGCTCGGGTGCCGTGCACGGAGCCGCGCGGCCTCGTCGGTGGCGACCGAAGGCGCGATCCGACGCCAGGAACTGCTCCACCATGGCCTGGACGAGCTCGGGGAGCGCGATCTCTTGGCCGTGCTCCTCCCGGAACGGCGCGGAGCCAGGGCAGCTCGACGGGAAGGCGGCCATCGCGGCTGGGCGCCCGGTGGATCGAGTCTCCGTCCGGGTGCGCTGGCACTCGCCGGGGTCGCGGCCATCCTCGCTGCGGCCCCGGTGCGATCGCAGCTTCGCGATGCCGGTACCCGGTACCTCGCCGTGGAGCTCTGCGGGGCTCCGATCGCCATTCCGCACGAGGTGAGTGCCACCTGGTGTCCCACCCAGCAGGGCTCCGTAACCTGCAACGGACCCCTCATGCCCCTGCCCCTCCAGGCGATCGGCGAGGGGAGGTACGAGTGGCGGCTGCCGGAGTTCAGCACGCCCTTCGAGCAGGCCACCGAGTTCTGCAAGAGCCGGGTCCCGCTGCTGCGGGACCTCCGCGAGCAGTACGCCGACCCGTTCGCGGGGTGTCCGACGGAAGCGGAGGCCGCGCGACAGGACCGAACAAAGGACATCGTGTGCAGCATCTCCGGAGGCGATCCGGTCGATGTCGCGACGGTCGCGTGCATCGGCTCCCTGTCTTCGAACATCTTTTGCAAGGAGCTGCGAAAGGGTGGTCTTCGAGGGTGGGCCGTCGGTCAACTGACGGGCAAGGCCTGTGAGGAGCTCTTCGAGCTGGCCTCGCACGAGACCTTCGATGAGTGTGTGGAGGAGAGCCAGGGCGACTTCGTCGTCTTTGAAACGGGAGAGCTGGCTCGGGTCGAGTTCGAGGTCCGCATCTCGTCCGAGCTCACCCTGACCCACCGCGACTACTTCCCTCCCAGGCGGGACCTCCCGGACCTGGGCCACGACAAGGACTACACGCTCCGGCTGTCGCCGACGCCCCAGGTGCTCTCCGGCGAGGTGGACCGCCAGACCTGCACCAACTACGAGGTCGAGCTGGTGGCCGGGTGCCTGGGGGCCGATCACAGCCTCGAGCTGCAGCTGCAGCGGATCACACCCGCAGGCGAGCAGCCGCCCCAGCGGATCGCTTCCGTGGAAGCGCCGGAGCCGTTGCTAAGGACACGCCAGCGCGTGGAAGACAGTGGCTTCGCCTCGGACCGGTCGCATCGGATCGAGGCGACGGTCGTGGACGCGAGCGGCAATCCCCTTCATTCCGTGGAGCGGACGATCCGCTGCGAGGATCCGGTCGCGCCTTCGCTGTGCACGACGCCATCCGGGGACCCGGAGGCGCACCCGGTCCCGGAGGGCCTGCGCGGAGCCTGGCGGTTCGACTACTCGACGGGTCCGCAGGGAGGCCACGTCCCGGGCGTGGGTCTGGCGATGGAGCGCCTGGCATTCGAGGACGGACTCATCGTGCTCCATCTGCCTCCAGAGCTCGCCAAGCACCGGCAATCTCCCATCTGTGCCGCGGTCCGGTACGAGGAGAAGAGCGGATTCGTGGACGTCGTCGGCACTGACGCGGAGTCGGGTCGGCTCCTGGGGGTGATCGCCGGGAACCTCTTCAGCATCCTGCCTCGGCGCATTCCGCGCCTCAGGTTCCACCTCGAAGACGACGAGCGGGTGCGGGTGCACGAGGGACATCGGGGGACCGCCCACCTCATACGGGCGGGGGCTCCGTCCGGCGGCTCCCCGTAGCAGCGGCGCTCTTGCCCGGGGCGTTGCTAGCGGCGCAGGGCGCTCGCTCCTCGCGAAGCGGAGGCCGCCCTTCCCGCCTACGGTCGCTCCAGGCTGAGATCCCCCGGGAAGTTGTCACTTCGGGCGTTATAGGACCTCAGAAGCCCGCTTGGAGTTACTATCCGCGCGAGTCCGAGAACCCGTGGCTGAAGATCACAGGTGCTCCCTCGAGATCGCCATAGATGTCGAATGTCAATTCGCGTCCATCCGACAGCGTCATGCTTCGGGCCATCCAGTCCTCCTGTCGGCCGTTCTCTGGGCGCCGCGGGGTGGTAGAATCAGCCACGCGTGACCCCATGCGCAGGAGGACCACCATGCCCGCGAACCCCCCGGAGAACATGCCTCGAATTACCCCGAACATCTTCTACGACGATCCGGCTGGCGCGCTCGAGTGGCTGGCCAAGGCGTTCGGTTTCAAGACGCGAATGTCGATGCCCGGACCCGATGGCGCAATCATCCATGCGGAGATGCAGGTCGCAGACAGCGCGGTCATGATGAGCCCGACGGCGGCAACCGAACAGTGGAAGAGCCCCAAGTCCCTGGGTGGCTCGGTAACTCAGGGGCTCTATGTGTACGTCGACGACGTGGACGCCCACTGCGCCCGAGCGCGGTCCGCTGGGGCAAAGATCGACTCGGAGCCCGAGGACATGTTCTGGGGTGACCGCACCTACGTCGCGGAGGATCTTGAGGGGCACCGGTGGACGTTCGCCCAGCACACGCGCGATGTGGCTCCCGAGGACATGAAGCCGCCCACGGATCGCCGGTGAGCGGCGGGCGCTGGTAGGCGCCGTCAGCTTTATCGCGTGTTGGCTGGCTTCGTTCAGTCGACCAGCTCGACCTCGCTCGGTCGCCACTTCTTGGAGAAGAAGGGCTCGAGCGGGCTATACAGGCGCAGGATTGAAAAGAATCCCTTGCCGGGCTGGGAGAATCGGATGGGCGCGATAATTCGAACTTCCTGCCTTCGAATCGCTGATAATTGATGAAACTACACTTCTCCCACCACCGATCGCAACAAATGAGAGGGCCGGAGCATGCGTTACAAGTTCAGGTCGTTTCGGAGTTTCGGATTTGGTATCGGCACTCGAGTGGGGAAACTCGTTGCGAATGGGACAGGCATTTTGGCCCTGATCGGTCCTGTAGCCTGTGGGGGTCCCGCGGCCGTTGAGGTATCGAGCACTGGCTCCAGGCTGTCGGTTTCCGGCACTGTGCTTCAAGGCCTGGGCGGGGAGGTGAAGGTTCGAGCGCAGGAAGGCTCAACACCCATCTGGCGGGAGGTTTCCCTCGCTCCACTGACAGTACCGACCGCCAACAACTACCTAATCGAAGGCCCCAGTTACGCTGACTGGAGCGCCCCCTTCAGACTGCCCCCGTGGGCGTGGAGGCCTGGCGTACGAGGGAGCTACGCGAGATTCTTCGTGGAGCATTCGGAGGAGGGATTGTTGATCGAGCCGTTTGATCAGACGTGCATCTCTAGAGGAATCAGGACTGGCGATGTCGACATATATTCGGCGACATGTAGGTTCCCCAAGCCGGCGTGGAATGTGGTCTCAACGAGCGCTCTTCCGTATAAATCTCCGGGCACAGACGGGATCAATGCGGCCCTCAAGAGGACCGGATTCTACTTCCACGCGTGCACCAAGGACTTCTTGCCTGAGGGCTATCACCGAAGAAGTTACTGCGATCGACCCTCGGCCACCGTTGCAACCAAGGACGGTACCAAAACCGAAGTGCTGTATACGTACCAGCGTACGCCAGACCCCATCCTTCCCGTTCCCGCTCCCATCTCGCAGAGTCCGATAGAATCTGTGACCTGGGTTGGCGACGGCGCGACCCTTCTAGCGTTCTACGACACTGCGGCCTCGCCCGATCGTGCTCGCTATGTCCCATATTGGGGAACGCGCGATCAAGCGCTCCCCATGACAGTCGCGGCCTCCAGTTGGGATGACCGAGTGAGCCTTGTCGACCTAGGCGAGTGCTCGTCGAGAGTGGGTTGGGGCCTCCTGATGAATGGATTTGGCGACGTTGCCGGATTTGTCGAACGGACACCCGCTATTATCGAGGAGGAGGTCGAAAAGGACTGCAAAGTAGTCAGTGCAAAAGTCAGCAATCTACGTATTGTGCCGAAACCGAGCATTCCTTCTGGCGGCCCGCCAGACTCCCCGCGCTACTTTCGGGCCGCTCCGCTGCAGGTCAACTTCCACCTTTTCGCAGACGTTCAGGGTATCTGCGGCGCTGCGAAATTCGCTGGTTGGTTTGACGCCGACCTGAAGATGTTGCTCAACTTGGACGTGTGTGATGCAGGCCTGGAGTTGTGTCAAGCCCCACCGGGCGTCTCGTCTGCGAAACTCATCAAGGCGCGCATCGACGAGATGGTCATTCAGGACCTACATGCCGGGGGCCGTTTAGACAAAAAGGTCGAGGAGAAGGCACGGAATTCGATCAACGGATTTGTGGGGAAGGTGCTCGACCTGACGGAATCCTTCGAATCCTATGATGGGATGGGTAACCCGACGGCGTTGTTCGGTCGCGACGATCTCAAAGGGTTATCCGACCTAGCTGACGTCAAGCGAATCGTGAGTACGTACCGCGGCCTTCATTTCATTCTGGCCGAGGATGCGAGCGATTGGCGCGAGGGGAAATATCTTGAGTGGGTACAGGACGGGTTGTGCCGCCCTGCGATTCAACGCCTGGGATCCAGCGGATTCGAAACGGCCATGACATGCCCTGGGAGAGATTGCAAATAGGCGCTCCTGCGTAGATCTCGGGTCGGGTTGACGGGGTGGGTGCCGGTTTCCGTTCCGGGTGGGTGGCACAGCGGCGACGACCGATTCACGTTGGCGGCAGCGACGAGGTGCGCGCCAGCTCGGCGGCGCGGCGCGCCATGTCGAGCACCACGTCGCCGAATTTCCCCATACGCGGATTGTCGGCTCTTCCCTGCACGAAGCGCGCGTAGCCGCCTTCGAGGACGCAGGCCATCTTGAAGCGGGCCAGCACGATGTAGTAGTCGATCGCTTCGAGGGGCAGGTCGGCGATTCCGGCGTAGCGCTGCATCAGGTCCGCGCGGCTCTGCATGCCGCTGTAGTCGAAGTACTCCGAGGGCCCGCGCTCTTCGTCCGGGTCGGGCCAGCCCATCAGCACCCAGCCCAGATCGAGCAGCGGGTCGCCGATGGTGGACATCTCCCAGTCCACGATGGCGGCCAGGCGCGCCGGGCCACCGTGGCGGAACATGACGTTC
>CAZTOE010000261.1:0-6402 GCA_964615045.1 uncultured Spirochaetales bacterium | reverse complement strand
AGCGCACTCTCGGGACCGCACTCGAGCGCCGCATCGATCGCGCGGAGCTCTTTTTCGAGTACTCCACGACCGACCAGGTGGCTCTGGAAGACGGGCTCGTGAAGACCGGCGATCGCCATGTGGACCAGGGCGCTGGTGTCCGCGTCCAAGACCGTGAACGACAGGGCTACGCACATTCGGACGACATCACGGTCGAAAGCCTCGAACTGGCCGCCACCACAGCCCGGGCGATCTCCGAAAGCGGCGGCGTCCCGGCGCCGATCGCGGTCGCGACCGCCCCTGCGCGCCACAACTTGTACCCGGTGCAGACGCCTCCGACGGAAGTGCCGATCGAAGAGAAGGTGGCGCTTCTCGAGGCGATCGACGCCCACGCGCGCGGGCGCGACCCGCGGGTGGCCCAGGTGATGGCGAGCGTGGTGTGTCAACACCGACACGTGTTGATCGTGAACAGCGAAGGTCTTCAGGCCGCCGACGTCCGTCCGTTGGTGCGGCTGAACGTGCAGGTGATCGCCCGCGACAAGCAGGGCCGTCGCGAGATGGCCTATCAGGGGATGGGAGGGCGCACCGAACTGGCCCACCTGCTCGATCCGGCGAGTTGGCAGCCGTTGGTCGACGAGGCGGTCCGTATCGCCACCTTGAACCTGGACGCCGAGCCTTGCCCGGCGGGCACGCTCGACGTCGTGCTCGGCCCCGGCTGGCCGGGCATTCTGCTTCACGAGGCCATCGGCCACGGCCTGGAAGGTGACTTCAACCGCAAGGGCACTTCGGCTTTCGCCGGTCGCTTGGGAGATCGGGTGGCGGCACCCGGCGTGACGGTGGTGGACGACGGCACGCTGGCCGGGCGCCGCGGTTCGCTCAACGTGGACGATGAGGGGACTCCGACCCAGCGCACCGTGCTGATCGAAGATGGCGTCCTGGTGGGCTACCTGCAGGACCAACTCAATGCCTCGTTGATGGGGATGCAGCCCACCGGGAACGGGCGCCGCGAGAGCTATGCCCATCTGCCAATGCCGCGCATGACGAATACCTTCATGCTGGCGGGCAATGACGAGCCCGACGAGATCCTGCGCTCGGTCCGCAACGGGATTTACGCGGTCTCCTTCGGCGGCGGCCAAGTGGACATCAC
The DNA here is from genome assembly GCA_964615045.1 of uncultured Spirochaetales bacterium. GTDB lineage: Bacteria > Myxococcota_A > UBA9160 > UBA9160 > PR03 > JANQRO01. Next base: position 5,276 of record CAZTOE010000261.1, on the reverse strand, counting down.
GAGCGGAAAGTTCGTGTTCTCCGCCAGCGAGGCGTACCGCGTCGAAGACGGCCGCCTCGGCGCACCGCTCAAAGGAGCCACGCTGATCGGAAACGGCCCGGACGTGCTGACGCGCGTCTCGCGCATCGGTCATGATCTGAAGCTCGATCTCGGCGTCGGCACCTGTGGCAAGGACGGACAGGGAGTGCCCGTGGGGGTCGGCTTGCCCACGATCCGCATAGACGGTTTGACCGTGGGCGGGACGGAGGCGTGACCGTGGCTGCACTACGCGGACGCGCGGCTGTCGAGTACGTGCTCGACCGCCTGCGCGCACAGCGAGCGGGCGCTGCCGACGTGTGTTTTGGCGAAACCGATGCTCTCGAAGCGCGCGTGCGAGGCGAAGCGATCGATTTTGTGAAGCAGGCCCGCGAACGCACCCTGGGGATTCGCGCCTTCGTCACCGGCGACCACGGCCTGCGCTGCGCGATCACTTCCTCCAGCGACCTTCAGCCGGACACGCTCAACCGCATGGTGGACGAAACGCTCGCTTTGGCGCGCGCCACGGCGCAGGATCCGGACGCTGGTCTGCCGGGGACCTATGCCGACGCGCTTCCCGATCTGGACCTGGCGCAACCCGGCGACCGCCACGTCGCGGTGGAGGCGCGCATCGAAGATGCGCGTCGCGCCGAGGCCGCCGCGCGCGCCTTCGACCCGCGCATCGTGAACTCGGAGGGATCCTCGGTCGCGAGCGAGACGTCGCATCTCGTGTACGGAAATTCCGACGGCTTCCTGGGCGAGTACGAGGCGGCCTCCCACAGCTTGTTCAGCGAACCGATCGCGCGAGATGGCGCCGCGATGCAGCGCGACTGGGCGATGGCAGTCGGGCGTCGCCTCGACGCGCTCCCGGACCCCGCGGTGCTGGGTCGGCTGGCTGCGGAGCGTGCCGTGCGCCGGCTCGGGGCGCGCCAGATTCCCACCTGTAGTGTCCCGGTGATCTTCGAACCGCGCACCGCGCGAAGCTTGGTGGGCCACCTCGCCGCCTGCGTAAACGGAAGCGCCCTGTATCGCGAGGCGAGCTATTTGGTAGGGCGGCTGGGCGATCAGGTCGCCAGCGAAGCCGTCACCGTCATCGACGACGGGCGCTTGCCGGCGGGCCTCGGGAGTCGCCCTTTCGACGGCGAGGGCGCCGCGACCCGGCGCAACGTCATCCTGGAGCGCGGGCGCTTGCGCAGCTTCCTCCTCGACACCTACGCGGCCCGCAAACTCGGGATGTCACCGACGGGGAGCGCGAGCCGCGCCCCCGGTGGCGCACCCCACCCGGGCACGACGAACCTCTGGATCGAGCCGGGCGAGCGCTCACCCGAAGACATCCTCGCAACGACACAGCGCGGCTTCTACGTCACGGAGCTGATCGGCATGGGCTTCAATCCCGTGACCGGCGACTACTCGAGAGGTGCGGCGGGGATGTGGATCGAAGACGGCGAGTTCGTCCACCCGATCGAAGAGGTCACCATCGCGGGGCGGCTCGAGGCCATGCTGCTCGGAGTCGATGCAGTGGGAAATGACTTGGAGTGGATCGGTTCCGTGGCGGCACCGACGCTGCGCATCGCCGAGATGACGGTGGCCGGGAGCTAGTGCGATGAGCCAAAGCGCGAACACGATGATCGGGCTGACGCTTCCCGAAGTCGACCGTTGGTCGGACCGGGTGGTGGTGGCGCTCGGAATGAACCCGAGCCTCTTTACCGGACCCGGCACGAACACCTATCTGATCGGCACCGGCCGCCGTCGCATCCTGCTCGACACCGGACAGGGTGTCGCGGATTATCCGGCGGTACTCGAGCGCGCGCTCGAACGGGCCGGCTGCGAGGGCATCCAGGAGATCGTGCTCACCCACGGACACGGCGATCACATCGGAGGCGTGGCGCAGATCTCAGAACGCCACGGCCCGCTACGCGTCTCGAAGTTTCCATGGCCGGCCTTCGACCGCGCTTGCCCGCTGCCCGTGACGCCGCTCGAGGACGGGGCCGTCGTGCACACGGAAGGGGCCACCTTGCGCGCGATCCACACCCCTGGCCACGCCCCGGATCATCTGTGCTTTATCCTCGAAGAGGAGCAGGCGCTCTTCTCGGGCGACAACGTGCTCGGGGTGGGGACGACCGTGATCCCGGCCGACTCTGGCGATCTCCTCGATTACATGCGCTCGCTCGAGCGGATGCGCGCCGCGAACCCGGGCCGAATCTATCCCGCCCACGGGCCGGCGATCGAAGCGGGAACGGTCAAGATCGAGGAATACCTCGACCATCGGCGCGAGCGGGAGGCGCAAATTCTGGCGGCGCTGCGAGGCGCCGCGGCACCGATTGCGACCGTGGTGAAGCGCGTGTACACGGACATCCCGGAGGTCCTGCACGATGCCGCCGCACAATCGGTGACGTCGCATTTGCGAAAACTCGAGCGCGAAGGTCGCGCGCGGCGCGAGCCGGCGGACAGCGAAGCGCTCGACGCCACGTGGAGCCTGGTGTGAGCACCGCCTTGGGAGATCGGCTCGAGAGCCTGGATCCCGGGGAACGGCGGGCAGCATGTCAGGCTGTCCGGGATGACCCCGCGGCGGCGCTCTTCCTCGAGCCGCTGGCCCGTCGACTAGGGGACTCCGATCCGCGGGTGGCGCAGGCAGCCGGTGACGCCTTGGTCGCGATCGCGAAGCACGAAGCGGAAGTCCCGGGCCTCGTGCGCCGCGTGCTGCGCGGTCCCGTACGGAACGCTCGCCTCCCGGCCGCGTTTACCCTGGCGCGGCTCGAGCCTCCCGGGCCCGAGCTATTCCCTGCGCTTGTAGCGGGGCTGGGGCACGCGGCGGGGCCCGTTCGCTGGGCGGCGGCGCGATTGTTGGTCGAAATCGGGCGCCTTCACGGCGAAACGCTGACGCTCCTGATCGGCCTGATGGGAAGCAGCCAAACCTTCGCTGTCCGCCGCATGGCTCTCTACGCGCTGCGCGAGCTCGCGCCGGATCGCCCGGAGTCCGCGTCCGCACTCCTAGCGGCGAGCCACAGCGAGGACGGCCTGCTCCAACGCGCCGCTCTGCTGGCGATGGCGGGTCTCTTCGACCCGCCCCCGGCCGTCGTGGCGCGGCTGGAAGAAGCCGCTTCGGGCGACGACCCGGTGGCCCGGAGCACGGGACAGGCCGCGATGCGAGCGCTCGCCCGTCGCAGCGGTGCAACCCGCTCCCCCTAGCACCATTCGATCTGGTACAAATGGCCGCTCGCAACGGAGGTGCGGTCATGGATTGGGGCAACCTGCTCACCGCGAGCCACCCGGCGCTGGTCGACTGGGCGGTTCTGCTCGGGCGCGTCGCCATCGGCGTCTGTTTCATCATTCATGCGCTCGGCAAGCTCGGGGTGGTTGGCACCGGCAACATGCAGGGTTTCGTGGAGTGGCTCACAGCGCTGGGCGTGCCGATGCCCCATGTTCAAGCGCGTCTGGCCATGCTGTCTGAACTCTCGGGGGGATTGTTGCTGACCTTCGGATTCCTGACGCGCCCGGCCTGCCTGCTGCTCATCTTTACCATGCTGATGGCCGGACGTATCGGCCACCGGGGCGCCGGATATCTCATCACCAATGACCCGCCCGGCGCCGAGTACACCATCAATCTCGCGGTGATCTGTGCGGTCTTCGCCTTGTTGGGACCGGGTGCCTTCTCCCTCGACGCCGTGCTGTTCTAGTGAAGCGCGACGAGTTTTACGCCGAAGCGCGCACCGACCTCAGTGGCCCTTTGGCGGGAGTGCGGGTCCTAGAGGCCACCACCACCTGGGCGGGACCGATGTGCGGTCGCCTGCTGGGCGACTTCGGTGCCGAAGTGATCAAGGTCGAGGCCCGCGAGGGCGAGGTGGGCCGCCGGGTGCAGCCCTTCTTGCCCAAAACCGAGCCCCCGGTTTCGTTTCTGTACGCGACGGCCAACTGCAACAAGCGAGGTCTCACCCTCGATATCCGCTCCGACGAGGGGCGCGCCCTCTTTCTCCGCTTGGCCGCCCAGAGCGATGTGGTGGTCGAGAATTTCCGGCCCGGCACGATGGAGCGGCTGGGGCTCGGATATCGGGATGTCCGCGCGGTCCGTCCCGACGTGATCTACGTCTCGATCAGCGGCTTTGGGCAGTACGGACCCGACGCCGAGCGCGTGGGCTATGACCCGATCGCCCAGGCCGCGGGAGGCTTCATCTCCCTGAATGGCGATCCCCAAGGCGAGCCGGTGAAGGCACCCACGTTCATCGCGGACGACTTGGGCGGACTGCATGCCGCACTCGCCACCTTGGCGGCCCTTCGCCACCGCGATCAGTGCGGCGAAGGGCAGCGCATCGATATCTCGCTCCTCGACGCCATGCTGTTTCAGTCCAACGGCTACCTGACGCTAGGGGCGATGGGCGTCGACCTGCCGCGGCTGGGCAACGAGTATCGCGTCGCGGCCCCCGCGCGGATCTTCGCGTGCCGCGACGGCAAGCTGATGGCGGGCGTCTTGCTCGACCGCCATTGGCAAAAACTCGCGGCCGTGATTGGACAACCCGAGCTCGCCGACGATCCGCGCTTCGCCAGCGTAGAGGCGCGCCTCCAGCACCGGCGCGAAGTCGACGAAGTCGTCGCGGCATGGATGGCGCGCTGCAGCGTCGACGAGGCGTACGCGGCGTTGCGGAAGGCGGATCTCCCCGTATCGCCGATCCGCACCTATGCCGAGGCGGCGCGCGATCCCCACGTGCGAGAACGGGAGATGTTGCAGGAGGTCGCCCAGCTAGACGGCAGTATCGCGCCCATCACCGGGCCGGCGGCCAAGTTCTCTCGGACCCCGTTGCGGGTGCGACGAGGAGCACCCGCCCTGGGCGGACAGACCGATCAAATCCTCGCGGAGCTCGGCGTCTCGGAGCAAGAAATCGCGGGTCTGCGCGACCGCGGGGTGATCTAGGCACTCACGCCGCGGCCGGAAGGAACGGCCTTGGAACGCCACAGGAAGGGTTCGAGCACGGACTCCGGTTCACCCACCTCGACGACGCGCCCTCGTTCGTAACGGGCGACCCGGTCGGCCAACGCGAGCGCCTCGTGGGCATCGTGAGTCACCAAAACGGCTGAGATGCCGTGATGCTCAAGCGTGCGCAGGAGCAGGCGGCCGAGTTCGTCGCGTCCCTCGCGGTCTTCCTCGCGCTCGCGCTGCACTCGTCGTGGGTGTGCGACGATGCCTTCATCGCGTTTCGCTACAGCCGCAACTTCGCCGAAGGGCTCGGGCTCCGCTACAACCCGGGCGTCGAGCCGCCCGTCGAGGG
>CAZTOE010000260.1:0-6434 GCA_964615045.1 uncultured Spirochaetales bacterium | reverse complement strand
GAAGTGATTTTTCTGCGCCTCGATGAAGACGCTGTAGGCGCGCTCGAGATCACCTTCGATCGCGAGGCCTTCGCTCGCCAGGGTTTCGTTGAGGCGGGCCTGGGCGCCCTCGATCGAACCCTTGCCGAGTTCCTCGCCAGCGAACACTCGATGATACGGGTGGCGGGGCGCGTGCTCGAGTAGCGACGCGAGGCGTTCGCGCGGGGTGGTGAGCGATCCATCGCGCCGGCGCAGAGGGCAGAACCTCGCCGACGCCGCTGCCACGTCGAGGGTGCCACCGCCAAGGGCGCTCGCGCCGGCGCTCGCCCTCACCATCACGACCGGTACGTCCCGAGCAGCGAGCTCGAGAGTGGCGACCGTTCCGGCGAGTCCGCCACCGATCACCACGACCGTCACGAGACCGCCTCCCGGGCGCTCCAACCCTCCCCGGCGAGGTGGGCGAAGCGATGCAGCTCCATCGCCGCGACTTGATCGCCCGAAAGGGCCGGCTGCACCGCGCGCCAGCGTGCCGCGGCGAACGACGCCACCTCCTGCGCGGTGCGCACCGCCGACCACCCGAGCGGCTCGGCGAGGAGGCCGGCCGCCTCGGCGGCGCAGCGCGCCCCCTGGCACGGGCCCACGCCCAGTCGCACCCGGAGCGCACAATCCTCGAGCGAGCGCAGGCCTTCGCGGCGCGCCACATACAGCAGCTCGCGATCGAGCACCGGCTCACAGGCACACACCGTACGGGACCGCCGGCTCGGATGGCTCTCGGCGAGCACGCGGCTCGTCTGCGCGCCATGGCGGAACGCCAGGCGCACCACGGCGGGCGGGGAAACGCGGAGCCGCGCCGTCACGGCGCCGACGTCGAGACGCTCGTCGCCGCCGGGCAGCGGCGTCTCCGCGGTCCGACTCGACTCGCGCACCCCGAGCTCGCGACACACCCGGTCCGACAGGTCCTCCGCCATCAACCGATAGGCCGCGAGTTTACCCCCGACGATCGACCAAAGGCCCGCGACGCCATCGCGGTCGCCGTGGTTGAGGACCGCATAGTCACGGGACAGTTCGGATTCGTAGACGCCGAAGCCGTAGAGCGTCGGGCGCACGCCCGCCGTCGTGTGCAGCACCCGGTGGCGACGGATCGCGGGAAGCGAGCGCTCCATGGCCTCGAACACATAGGCGATCTCGTCGCGGGTTACCGGGATGTGATCGGGCTCACCGTAGAAGTCGTCATCGGTGGTGCCCGCCATGCTGTTCTGTTCATGGGGGAAGGTAAACATGTCCCGGCCGTCGACACCCCGGGCATAGACCGCGAGATTCGACACACGCCGCTCGAAGACCAGATGAATCCCTTTGGAGGGCCGCAGGCGCAGGTCGACGTCGGCCAGCCGCGCGAGGTTGGGCGCCCACGGACCGGTCGCATTGATGGTGAGCGGCGCCTCGATGCCCAGCGTCTCCCCTGTGGCGCGGTCGCGCACGAGTGCCCCCTCGACGCGACCGCCCGTGCCGCGCAGCAGCTCCACCACCTCCGCGCCGCACCAAACCTGCGCCCCGTGGGCCGCCGCGTCGAGTGCGTTGGCCGCCGTGAGGCGCGCCGCGTCGACCCCCCATTCGTCGAGGGTAAAGGCGCAGTCGATGCGGTCGGAGAGCCCCGGCTCGAGCCGCAGCGCCTCCGCGCGCGAGAGCCGCGTATGAGGGCGACCGTTCTTCAGCGGCTGGTAGTGGTCGTACATCTCGAGCCCGATCTCGACCAGTTCCGGTCCGATGGGATCTTCGGGAAAGACCGGGAGCAGAAACGGGATCCGAAACACCAGGTGCGGCGCGATGCGTTGGATCGCGCCCGAATCGACGCAGGAGTGGTAGGTGACTTCTGGATCGCTCTGCAGGTAACGGAGGCCGCCGTGAATCATCCCCGAGGAGGCCCAGGAGGTCCCGGAACCGAACTCGCGTTTCTCGACCAGCGCGCAGCGGACCCCGCGCAGGGCGAGATCGCGGGCGATCCCGGCGCCGTTGATCCCTCCGCCGACGATCAGGACCTGGACGCGAAGCAACCGCGTGGGCGCGGCGCTCATCCCTTGGCGCGGGGCGTGATGCGCAGCGCGAGCTCCCGGAGCTGCTCCGTCGTTACCGGGGCAGGCGCCTCCATCAGGAGGTCGAGACCGCGCTGGGTCTTGGGGAAGGCGATCACGTCCCGCAGGCTCTCACATCCCGCGAGGAGCATGACCAGGCGGTCGTAGCCAAAGGCGAAACCGCCGTGCGGCGGCGCACCCGCCTCGAGCGCGCGCAACAGGAACCCAAAGCGCTCCTCGGCTTCTGCACTCGCATAGCCCAGCGCGGCGAGGATCCGCTCCTGCACGTCGCGACGGTGGTTGCGCAGGCTTCCCGAGCCGATCTCCACGCCGTTGATCACGAGGTCGTAGTGCGTACCGAGCACCGCCTCCAGGTCCTCGCCCGCCTCGAGCCGAGCGAGATCCTCCTCGAAAGGCGCGACAAAAGGTTGGTGCGCGTAAGTCAGACGACCGTCGTCGTCGCGCTCGAAGAGCGGGAAATCCACGACGAAGAGCACGTCCCAGGCGCGCGGCTCCAGGCGTCCGAGGCGGTGGCCGAGATCGCTGCGCAGGCGCGCCAAGATCGCGTTGGCCCGCGCGGGCTCGTCGGCGGAAAAGAGCAATACGCTGCCCGGTTCCGCGCCGGTGCGCTCGGCGACTTGACTCCGTTCGGTGTCGGACAGGAACTTGGCGATCGGCGACTGCCAGCCACCATCGGAGCCGATCCGCACCCAGGCGAGGCCTTTGCCGCCCAGCTCCTTTTTCACTAGGGCTTCGAGGCGATCGATCTCGCTGCGCGAGAGGCCTTCGGCATCGGGGATGGCGAGGCAGCGCACGGCGCCTCCGCCCTCGACGCACGATCGGAACGCCCGAAAATCGGAGACTCGAAAAACGTCCGAGAGCTCCACCAGCTCGAGGGTGATCCGCGTGTCGGGCTTGTCGCTCCCGTAGCGGGACATCACCTCCGCGTGGGAGAGGCGGCGAAACGGGCGCGGCAGGTCGACACCGCCGACCTCCGTGAAGATGCGCGCGGTCAGTTCCTCGAGCACGTCGAGGACATCTTCCACGCCGACGAAGGCCATCTCGAAATCGATCTGCGTAAACTCGGGCTGCCGGTCGGCGCGCAGATCCTCATCGCGGAAGCAGCGCACGACCTGGAAGTAGCGGTCGAAGCCGCCGATCATGAGCAGCTGCTTAAGGATCTGGGGAGATTGCGGCAGGGCGTAAAAGGATCCGGGTTGCAGCCGACTCGGCACCAAGAAGTCCCGAGCACCCTCTGGCGTCGCTTTGCCCAACATCGGCGTTTCGATCTCGAGAAAATCCAGCTCTGAGAGGCAGCGCCGGACTGATTGATACAACTCGTGTCGCAGCCGCAGCGCGCGCTGCAACGGCGGCCTCCGAAGATCGTGGATCCGATGCCGCAGGCGGACGCTCTCGTCGACGCCGGCGTCTTCTTCGATCCGAAACGGCGGCGGCGTGGCGCTATTGAGCAGGCGCAGTTCTTCGGCGAGCACCTCGATGTGACCGGTGGGAAGGGTCGGATTCACGGTGTCGGAAGACCGCTCCGCGACCCGACCGCGCACGAGAACCACGTATTCCGAACGCAAGGCGTGGGCCTGCCGGTGGACCTCGGGAGCCGTGTCGGGTTTGAACACGACCTGGACGACGCCACTGGCGTCGCGCAAATCGATAAAGATCACGCCACCGTGATCGCGGCGGTGATGCACCCACCCGGCCACGATGACTTCGCTGCCGATGTCCCCCTCGCGCAACGCGGCGCACGCGTGCGTACGCCGCAAGAGGCCCATGCTTTCGAGCACGGGGCGGTCGCGGACCTCGGGCGCCGCGGCGGCGGCGACGTCGTTCGGGAGCTGCGGCTCTCGTTGGCTCAACGTTGGCTCAAGCCGGAATCTCCGGTCGCTGGCAGCGAAGGACACCGAATTCGCTCGGGAAAATTGGCGTCGGGAGGTAGCGCAGGCGATCGCCCGAGGCAATCGCGGCGCCCCTCGACGAACCGGCTACGACTGACCCGGCGCTTCCTTCGCATAGACGCGCGCGCCCAGGGTCTGGTCCACCAGAAAGAGACCGCCGGGCGCTCCCTCGACCAGGCGCACGCTCTGGAGCGCCTTCTTGATGGTGGCTTCTTCTTCGACCTGCTCGGCCACGAACCATTGCAAGAAATTGTGGGTCCCGTGATCGAGCTCCTGCTGCGCCAGATCGACCAGGGCGTGGATTCGTTGGGTCATCCGCTGTTCGTGCCGGAGGGTCTCCTCGAAGGCAGCCTGCGGCGAGGCCCAATCGTTGGGGGGGCCCGCAATGGGTTGCAGCAGGACGCGGGCGTCGCGCTCCGAGATGTAGCGGTAGACCCGCTGCACGTGATCGAGTTCTTCGCGGGCCTGGACTTCCATCCAGCTCGCGAAGCCAGACAAGTCCTCGCTCTCGAAGAAGGCCGCCATCGCGAGGTAGAGATAGGACGAGTAAAGCTCGGCGTTGAGGTGATCGTTCAGCGCTGCCGCCATCTTGTCGCTGAGCAAAACGCAACCTCCCAGGGAATCGGGGTGGGTCGGGGGACGCGACTCGCCAAAAGCGTACCCCATCTGTCGAACACGCGACGGGTGGGCCAGGTCGCGGGGCCGCTAGCCCGACGCGAGCTCCGCGGCCGAACACACCCGGTCGCGGCCGAGCGATTTGGCCCGGTACATGGCCTTGTCCGCGACGTCCAGCAACGCTTCTCCGCTCTGGGCGTGTTCGGGGAAGGATGCGACGCCGATGCTCACCGTAATGTGAAAGGATGCGCCCTGCCCCTCGAACTCGGTCTCGGCGACTGCGGCGCGAATCCGCTCGGCCACCGTCTGAGCGGTCTCGTGAGGTGTGTCGCCGAGCAAGATGGTGAACTCGTCGCCGCCGTAGCGGGCGAGCGTGTCGACCTGGCGGATGCAGCGCAACAGGACCTGCGCCAAGGCCCGCAGCGTGCGCGACCCGACGAGGTGACCATGCGAGTCGTTCACGAGTTTGAAGCGATCCACATCGAGGAAGATCACGCTGAGCTGCGTCCCATAGCGGTCCGCCCGCCGCAGCTCGTGCTCCATGGCCGCGAAGAGATAGCGGGCATTGTACGACCCCGTGACGTCGTCGATGAAGGCTCGCTCCTTGGCGCGCAGGTAGCGCTCGGCGTTGTAGACCCCGACCTGGCCGTAGGCGGCGACCATGCGGGCGATCTCCAGGTCGTCGGGGGCGAAGGGCGCACCTTGGTCGGGCAGCAACAGAAAGCCCACGTCTTCCCGGTTGGACGCATCCATCGGCACAACCAGGAGTCGGCGCAGTTCGATTCCGGCTTCGCGCAGCGTCTCGAGCAGCTCTCCCGCCTCCAGCACCTCGGCATCGAGCTGTGCTCCGATCTCGCTCCTCTTCTCGCTCGTAAAGAGACCGCGCAGGCGTTCGGTCGTGGTATCGCTCACGCCGCGGGTAACGACCTCATCGGTGCCGAGCGCTGGGTTGCCGCGGTAGATCGCAACGCCTTGCGACCGCCCCAGCCGCCGCAGCAGCACGTCGAGGGCGATGCCGTGGATCTCGGCCGGCTCGATCGCCGCGGCGAGCGAACGGCAATCGTCCATGGTCGCGAGCAGGGTGCGGAGGTGATCGTTCTCCCTGCGCAACCGGCGCGCCTCGAGCATGCGCGATGCCACCAGGCGCAGCTCTTCGGGTGTGAACGGCTTGGGCACGCAGTCGGCGGCGCCATCGCGCATGGCGTGGAGCGCGCTGTCGACAGAGGCATGGTCGGCGGTCAGGATGAAAGCGGTCTCGGGGTGCTCCCGGGCAAGCCGCTCCTGCAGCTCGAGGCCCGACATGCCGCCCAGGGTGAGATCCGAGATCACCAGGTCGGCGCGCGCTTCGCGAAGCGCCGCCAGGGCCTCTTCGCCGCTCTCGCAACTGCGAGCTTCCGCGATCTCTGCGACGGCCTCGCGCAGGAGCTCGCGGTCCATGCGGCTGTTGTCCACGACCACAATCTCGGGTCGCGGCTCGGCTTCGTGCATCGCAGACCTCAACACCACGGGGACCCGCGGAGACTGTGGCGAAATCTCGGCTTTCGCCAAGCCCCACCGAGTCCACCCGCTGATTCCGCCCACGCCCCGGCATACCGACCCCGACGCCGGGTCGCCGCCCGGACCCGAGCACGGATCCCTGGTGAAGGGGGATCGGCTTTGCGGACGCGCTCCTTGAACAGGGAAAATGGCCACGCCGGCGACTTCTTAGCCGCCCGCTTTGCCGCTTTCTCGGGCTAGCATCGGCACATGCAAGATCTGAGGACAGCTCTCGCCGACTATCAGCGGCGCTGCGACGCGTTCCGCTGGGAGATCCCCGCAACCTTCAACTTCGGCCGGGATGTGGTCGACCTCTTTGCCGAAC
>CAZTOE010000259.1:0-6442 GCA_964615045.1 uncultured Spirochaetales bacterium | reverse complement strand
GTCGCGGGATTCTCGGTGTTGGCGCTGTCGTCCTTCCGGATCAACTCCCACTTTGGCCTGTTGGTCGCGATCACGATCGGCGCCGCCCTGCTCGCAGATTTCTTGCTGCTGCCGGCCCTGCTCGTGGCGATCGATCGCGCTGCGAAACCACAGGCCAACGGCTAGCGATCACCGGGCGCGCCGAAGAGGCGATCGCCGGCGTCACCGACACCGGGCACGATCTCTCGCGCATCGTTCAGATGCGAATCGAGCGCGGCGGCGACGCACCTCACGTCGGGGTGGGCCTTCGAGAACCGTCGCATCCCCTCGGGAGCAACCACCGCGGCGGCCAGCCGAATGCGCTGATCTTCCACGCCGCGCTGATTCAGCAGGTCGATGGCGCGTGAGGCCGACCTCCCGGTCGCGATCATCGGGTCGACGACCAGCACGGGGCCACCGGTGTCGGGCAGGAGCTTGTCGCAGTAGACGTGCGGCCGCCGCTCATTTCCTCGCCGCTCGATACCGACCAAGCCGATTCGTGCGCCGGGAAGAAGCTCGAGAAACGGATCGAGCATGCCGAGGCCCGCGCGCAAAATGGCCACCACGGTGATCTCGGAGGTCTCGACGCGCGCCACCGAGGCAGTGCCGTTGGGTGTCGAGCGGTGCGACCGACGGGTGGGCAGGTCGCGCGTCAGCTCGTAGGCGAGCAACGCGCTCAGCGCCGCCAGTGCCCGACGGAGCTCCGCGCGCGAAGTTCTGGTTTCGCGAAGCCGCGCCAGGTGATGTTGCACCAATGCGTGCTCGGCGATTCGCAGCGAAGGAAAGTCCGCCGCCTCCGACCGATGCTCCCGGCTCAACCGGCCACCTCTCGCCGCACCGCCTCAGCGTACTCGTGAAGCGCCTCGCTCACGCGAACGGGATACGCGGGAATCGCGGGCTCGAGCGCACGCACGTGCGCCGGCAATCGGGCGATCTGCTCGGCGGCGCGGGTCCGCGCGGCGTCCAGGCCCTCGAGGCCAGCCCCGACGCGTGTCCCGCCCTCCATGACGCGCTCCAGGAGCGGTTGGCCCGAACGCCGCTCGCAAGCGCGAGCGATCACGTCAGAGGTCGCGCAGTTGTCCCGAAAGGTGCGAAACACCTGTTTGCGACCCGGCAGGAGCCGCTTGCAGGCGGAGGTCTTGAGCCGACCCCGGCCGGCGTACTCCGTGAGCTTGTACGCCAGACCGAGGCTCGGCGCGTCCAGAGAGGTGCCCATCCGGGTCCCGACGCCGAACGCATCGATGGGTGCGCCGCTGTCGAGCAGCGCCTCGATCCGCTCTGCATCGAGGTCGCTGCTCGCAAAGATCCGAACCCGCGGAAGACCCGCTCGGTCCAACAGTGCCCGCGCCTCCCGTGCCAGCGCTCCCAGATCGCCCGAATCGAGCCGAATCGCCGCCACGCGAAAGACGTCCGGTCGCTCGTGAAAGAGGCCGATCACTTCGTGGACCCCGCGCAGCGTGTCGTAGGTGTCGACCAGGAGCGTCGTCTCCGGATAGAGCTCCGCGAAGATCCGGAAGGCGTCGCGTTCCGAGTCGTGGGCCTGGATGTAGCTGTGCGCCATCGTTCCCGCTACGGGGATTCCGAAACGTTGGCCCGCCAGCACGTTGCTCGTCGCGGTGACACCCGCGACGTAGAACGCGCGCGCGCCCCGCAGAGCGGCGTCGGCGCCGTGCATGCGGCGCAGCGCGAAGTCCACCACCGGGCGGCCCCGAGCCGCGGCCACGACCCGCGCCGCATTGCTCGCCAGGACCGTCTCAAGATGGATCTGATTCATCACCATGCTCTCGACGAGCTGCGCTTGAGGAATCGGGGCCACAATCTCGAGGAGCGGCTCGTTCGGAAAGACCGGCGTGCCCTCGGGTACCGCGTAGACATCTCCGGTGAAGACAAAGCGACTCAGGCGCTCCAGAAAGTCCGCTTCAAAGAGCCCGAGGGTGCCGAGGTAGGCGAGATCGTCGGGCTCAAAGCGCAGCTCTTCGAGATAGCGAAGCACCGCTTCGAGCCCGCATGCGAGCATGAAGTTGCGGCGCTCGGGGAGATGGCGGAAGAACAAGCTGAAGACGGCCTCCTCCTGCATGTCCTCGCGGTAGTACGACCGGAGCATCGTGAGCTCGTACAGATCTGTGAGCAACGCGCAAAAACCCAATGCGCCGCCTGCCTCCGCTGCGCGCCGTGGTTGTCACGGCTCGGGCGGGCGATGATACCGCCTCGCCTCGTTTGCCCGGTACGGCCGCTGGCGTACTGTGTGGGTTCCCAGCTCGAGGAGAAACCGGTGCACGTGACGCGAATTTTCACTGGCGCGGACGGAGAGTCCCATTTCGAAGACGTCGAGATCAACCTCGAGGATCGCGGCGAGATCGGTCGCCTCTCCCAGCTCGTGCCGGGGAAGGGCGTGATCTTCCGCGAAACGCTGCCCGATTACGACTACGCCTGGCACAACGCCCCGCAGCGACAGTACGTGGTGATGCTCTCGGGGGGTGGCGTCGAGATCGAAGTCGGAGACGGCAGCGTGCGGCGCTTCCACGCCGGCGACATCCTGCTCGCAGAGGACACCACCGGCCGGGGCCATATCAGCCGCGCGATCGACGACACGCCCCGGGTTTCCCTCATGCTCCCCTTGGAGCCCGAGTGAGGGCCTCCCGCCCCGGGTTCACTGCTGGAAGGTCATGGCGGCGAGGGTCGTTTCGACCCGATCGCGGAACCCTTGGCCATAGTCATAGCGATGGTCGACGAGGGTGCCCGCTGCGACGTCGGCCTCGGCGAGGCGCAACGCGTCGAGCAGGATCTCGCGTTGGCGCTCCACCTCGCCCGGCCGTCCAAACGGATTGCCCATCGGCGCGTTCACGAACAAGGATCGCGGCGGGCGCACCAATTGGGTGAGGTCGCGCCCCGTCGACACCAACACGGTAGGAACCCCCCGTTCTTCCAAGACCCGCGCGACCAGACCCACGGTCTGGTGGTCGAGGGGTCAGGCGGGAACCAGTAGGGCCAGATCGATCTGTTCGCGTTGCAATTCGTCGGCAAAGGCAGGCGCGTGCTTCTCCAGGAGCTCGGTGCGCTTGTAGATCCGCCCCATGAAACCGCTGTAGAGCTTGCGGGCCACCTCACCGATCACACCCGCCCGGGCCAGATCGCGGAGTCGGTCGATCGGAAACACGCAGTTCAAATCGCGATCGGCGTCCTGGTGGTCATAGTAGGCGTCGTGGATCTGGAACTGATCGGACGGCGTATCGCTTTCGATCGCATCGAGGCGGAAATCGTTGCGAGCCACTGCGTCCCAGGGCGCCGCCGAGCAGTGCGAAATCCCGCCCGAGGTGAGTGCCGTGACACGGCACTCCGCGAGCGGCTTCGCCAAGGGAGTCAGGGGTGCGTCGCGATGCACGGTCCAGCGATAGGGCGGAAAGCCCATCCGGCGGTAACGCTCGTTCAAAAGCTCGACGTAGGCGACCGGCTCCATATGGACCTCCAGCGAAGTTCCGCGTGAGGATAGCCCCGTGGAGATGGGCCGGATACGCTGGGCTGCGACGGGTTCGGAAGGGGCCAACCGGTCCGCCGCGAAAGGAGCGCCGTGTTTATCGCGATGAATCGCTTTCGGATCGCCAGAGGGCGGGAGGGAGATTTTGAGGCGCTCTGGCGGAGCCGGGAGTCTCATTTGGAGGGCGTCCCCGGCTTCCGGGAGTTCCATCTGCTGAGGGGACCGAGCGATGAGGAAGAGACACTCTTCGCCTCGCATTCGGTCTGGGCCTCGCGAGAGGCATTTGAGGCTTGGACCCAATCGGATGCTTTTCGTAAGGCCCATGCGCAGGCGCGGGCCCCCGCGGGAACCTATCGCGGTCATCCGCAACTGGAGGCCTTCGAGGTGATCCTCTGACCGGCGAGGATCGGCCCCGCGTGCTCGTCTTGGTGCACAAGGAAACTTCGGAGCCCGGGGCACTCGGTGGCGTTCTCGAGCGCCTCGGTTACCGCGTCGAGCGGCGCTGCCCCAACGCCGGCGATCCCCTCCCCAACCTCCGCCCCTTGCGCGAGCGGGGGGAAGGCTTTGCCGGCGCCTGCATTCTGGGGGGTTCGATGAGCGCCACGAGCGATGTCGATTTTCCGGCCCGGCGGACCGAGTTGGCCTGGATCGAGCGGGCAATCGACGCCCAGATGCCCTTGCTCGGTATCTGCTTGGGCGCCCAATTGGTCGCGCTCGCCCTGGGCGCCAGGGTGGGACCCCATCCGGGAGGGCGCATCGAAGTGGGCTACACCCAGGTCGCTCCGACCGACCGAGCCGGCCCCTTCCTCGACGCGCCGATGCATTTCTACCAGTGGCACCGCGAAGCCTTCGAGCTACCGGCCGGGGCCGAACACCTGGTGCGGGGAGAAGACTTTCCCCATCAGGCTTTTCGCTATCGGGAACGCGTTCTTGGGCTCCAGTTCCACCCGGAGATCACGCGCCCGATGATTGAACGCTGGACGCGTAGCGGTGCGCGTCGCCTGCAAGAGCCCGGCGCCCAACCGCGCGAGGCGCAACTCCAGGCGCATGCGCGACATGCCTCGACGGTGCGCGGCTGGCTCGAGCGCACCCTCGCAACCCTCTTTGGAACTCACCCAACCGACGGATGGGGTTGATCCGGCCGGTCTTCACCCGGCTCCGCCCCTGCGCCCTCGCCCCCGCTCGCGGGATGGAGCGCATGGACGATCCGCAGCAAGCGCGCACGCTCCACGGTCACGGTGAGCATCGCCAGACCCAATAGGAGGCAGACCATCGCCAGGAACCCGCGGAAGGCGAGCACGAGAAGGGCGCCCGAAGTCCGCGCCTGGGCGCCGAGCCAGTTCGAGAGGCTCCACTCGGTGAAGGTTGCTGGCTTCATCCGCCCGAGAAGCCCCTCGGTGGCGGCATAGTGGGCGAGGATCGGCGCGGTCAGGGAGGCGTCGAGACCCTCAGCCTCGCTCGCCGGTCGTCTTGGATCGAAGCTCACGATGGCGAGCATCAGGTAGGCAGTTCCTATCAGCGTGAGGGCACCTCCGAGCAGGCGCGATCGGCGTTGGTCACGGGGGAGCGCCGCGAGCAGCCGCAGCTGTTGCGCATCGAGGATTTGCACAGAACCTCCGTTGCGGTCCTATCGCTCACACGAAGGTGAAGCTTGAGCCCCACAGTGAAAACGCCTCGTCGCCCCCCACAGAGCCGTTAAGCTCGTCTCATGCACCAATGGAGGACTCGAAGCGTGGTGGCGCTGGCGATCCTTGCCCTCGGCCCTGCGCCGGCGGTGTCCGCCGCGGGCTACGAGTCTTTCGAGAGCCGCAGCTCGACCCACTTTCTCCTGCTCTACGACGTGCCCTTCGAGCACCGGACGGGACCCGAGGGCGCGGCGCGCTTCGAGCGCGACGTGCTCCGCTCCCTCGAGGACGCTCACCGCGAGCTCACGCGCCGACTCGACTTGACGCCCCGCAGGGAAATCGATGTTGTGATCCACAACCCGTCGAACTTCGACCGGGCCGTCGCCGGCCGAGTCCGCTTTCCAACCGCGGGCTTCTATCGCGAGCGGATTCACGTGCGGGGTGACGGGCGGATGACGCCCTTCATGGAAGCGGTCCTGGCCCACGAACTCGTCCACGCTGTCCTCGATCAACTGGCCCCCTCTGCGGGGATTCCCGCCTGGGTACACGAGGGGCTCGCCTCATGGTTCGAAGCGCGCTTTGCGGGGCGCCGCGGCCTTTCGCCCGACGAATGGCGGGCGCTGGGCGCCGCGGCGGCGGGGGGCCGCTGGCTCGGCCTCGATCGGCTTCGGGTCGCCAGTTTTCAAGGCCTCCGACCGGTGTCTGCCTCCCGGGCCTATCGTCAATCGCAGGCCCTTTTCGAGCACCTGGAGGATCGTCGCGGAGAACGCGCCCTGCGCGAGTTCGCGAACCGCCTGGTCCGCACGGGCGATGCGGAACGCTCCCTCGAGCGCACCGCGGGGATGGACCTCGACGAGCTCGACCGGTCGTTGCGAGGAACCCTGCTGCGACCGTAGTCGCCGGGCGCTGCGGTACGCTTGCGCGGTGGAGTTGATCCGCGCCGCCGAGTATCGCCGCCGAGTACGCGCCGGGATCGAGCGCGTCTGGGAAAACGTGCGCGACTGGGAACACCTCCCCTGGCTCCACGCGTCGAGCTTCGACGCGATCGAACTGCTTGACGAGGGCCCGTGGGGCTGGCGAGCCCGAATCGGGCTCCAGCCCGTCGGTCACCCCACGCTGATCGAGCTCTGCATCGACGCCGAGCGTTCGCGCTACGTAGCGCGCACCTTGGAGGGTGAGCTGCGCGGGGCCGAGGTCTGGACGACGTTGCGCGACGAGGGAGCGGACGCGACCGACGTGGCGGTCGAATTCTGGATTCCCAACCACGGGGCGCACCAGTGCGGCGCGATCGCGGCGGGCTACCTCGAGTTGTACCGGCGCCTGT
>CAZTOE010000258.1:1574-6445 GCA_964615045.1 uncultured Spirochaetales bacterium | reverse complement strand
TTCGTGGAGCTCTTTGTAGGCGTAGGCGCTGCCCGGGTCCGCGACCTCTTCGAGCAAGCTCGCGCCCACGCCCCTTGCATCATTTTCATCGACGAGCTGGACGCACTGGGTCGCGCGCGAGGGGTCATGCCGTCGATGGGCGGTCAGGACGAGAAGGAGCAGACGTTGCAGCAGTTGCTGGTCGAGCTCGACGGCTTTGACCCGTCGAGCGGGATCGTGCTGCTCGCCGCCACCAATCGCCCCGAGGTGCTCGACCCCGCGCTGTTGCGCGCGGGCCGTTTCGACCGCCAGGTCCTGGTGGACCGGCCCGACCGCGGCGGTCGGATCGCGATCCTCCAGGTGCACTTGCGCGGGGTGCGCGCCGGCTCCGACGTCGATCTCGAAGCGGTCGCCGCGCTGACGCCCGGCTTCTCCGGCGCCGACCTGGCCAATCTCGTCAACGAAGCGGCGCTCGCGGCGACGCGTCGCGGCGGAGCCGAGGTGGCAATGAGCGACTTCCAGGTCGCGATCGAACGCATCGTTGCCGGTCTCGAGCGGAAGAATCGGTTGTTGAACCCGCGCGAGCGGCAGATCGTCGCGACCCACGAAATGGGCCACGCGATCGCTACCGCGGCCCTGCCCGATGGTGGATCGGTCCACAAGATCTCCATCATTCCGCGCGGCATCTCCGCGCTCGGCTATACGTTGCGTCGGCCTACCGAAGATCGCTTCCTGATGACGCGAGCGGAGCTCGAGGACAAGTTGGCCGTGCTGCTGGCCGGACGCGCTGCGGAAGAGCTGGTCTTCGATCACCTCTCAACGGGAGCCGCCGACGATCTGGCGCGTGCCACCGAGATCGCGCGCAGCATGGTCACGCGCTACGGGATGGTCCCCGACCTCGGCCACGTGACCTACGAAGTCGATCCCACGCCCTTCCTCGGGTCGCTCCCCGGTGGCTCGTCGCCACGCCTCTACAGCGAAGACACCGCGCGGGAAATCGACTGCGCCGTGCGAGCTCTGGTGGAGAGCGCCCTTGAGCGGGCGCTCGGGATCCTCGACCGCCATCGCGAGATCCTGGACCGCGGTGCGGAGCTCCTACTGGAGAAAGAGACACTCGAAGCGAGTGAACTCGCCGCACTCTTCGACAAGATCGAACCCAGCGCGGATCGCCCGACCGAAGGTCGAGCGCCAAGCGGCTCGCCCGGTGAGGCCTAGCCCCTCCTACGCGAGGCGCTTGCGAAGATCGCTCTGGAACGACTTGATGACGTGAACCAGGTTCTCCTGCGCCTTTTCGCCGAGCTCCTCGGCGCGCTCCAGCGACCAGTCGACGGTGGCGTGCAGCTCGGCGCGCAAGTTCCGGAGCCGCCGCTCTCGCTGGGAGCGGGCAATCGCGTGTTGGAAGGCCACGCCCAGGTCGGCGAGTTCGCGACCCAGAAGAACCAGGACATCGTCGAGGCTGATCAATCCGATCACGTGCTCCTGCCGGACCACGGGGACGCGGCGGACGCCGTTTTGACCCATCAGCTGCGCGACGTGCTCGAGCGGCACGTCGGGCGCCACGACCTTGAGGGGCTGACTCATGATCTCACGCAACGGCCGCTCGGGTTGAAAGAGGGTCTTCAAGGCAAGATCGCGGTCCGTGACGATCCCTACGGGGTGGTCGCCGTCCCCGGTCACGACGATGCACCCGACCAGCTTGTCGGCCATCAGGCGCGCAGCTTCGGCGGCGGTCGCCGCTTCCGAAATCGTGACGACCGGCTTCTGGAAGTGTTCCTCGACGGAGCGGGTCCGCGGTGTGCTTCCCGCTGGTGCCGCCGTTTGCCCCGCGACGGCACTGCGAACGGCGAGCAGCTCCGTCGCGAGGAGCGGGACGAAATCGTCCGCGCTCACCAGCCCGGTCAGTCGTCCCCCGGCGTCGACAATCGGTAGCCGTCGAACGCCCCGGTCGCGCATCAGCTGGATGGCCTGGCGCATGCTCGCCGATCCCTCGATGGTTACTGCAGGCGCCTCCATCGCGGCGGCCACCCGCTCCGTCGCAGGGTCCGCACCTTCCGCGAGTACGCGGAGGGTCAGGTCGCGATCGGTGAGGACTCCGACCGGCGCCCCTCCCTCGGCAGCGACCACACAACCCACACCGTGCTCCGCCAGCAGCGCCGCCCCGTCAGCGAGAGTCTGGTCCGGTGAGACGGTGACGACGTCTTTGCTTCCGTAGCTTTCGATGGACATATCCGATTCTCCCAGTGCGTCTGAGTTGGGCCGGAATTGCTGTGCCTCGACAGGGCGCTTTTCGAACCGCTGCAATGGCGGTGCCACGAAACGCCGGGACGTCGCTGGATCCCCCCTGTTGTTCGTGAGGCGCATCGTCTCACGATTTGGACAATGGGCCACAGCCCCGGCCGAAGGGACTTCAGCCCTGCTCGCGCGCGATGGCATAGAATCTGCTCTGCCAACCGCTCGAGAAGGAGGAACTGTGCCCAAAGCGTTTCGCCAACGTTCGATTCTGCTTGCAGGCCCCCATCGCGACACCCGCGAAGTGATTGCCGATTGCCTCGAGACCGAGGGAGCCCACGTCTTCGAGGCCACCAATCGGGATGAGGCGCTGCTCGCGCTTCGCGGTCAACGCTTTGACGCGTTGATCATCGATCTCCTGCTCGCCGGCGAGGGGGAAGTCGTTCGCGCGGCCAAAGCGAGCGATCCCTCGCTCGGCGTGCTCGTCATCGGAGAAGCCGCGAGCTCAGCCGCGAGGCCGCAAGCGGGCCACCTGAACAAACCGTTTGCGCGAGAGGAGCTCCTCGAGGCGGTTCGAAGCCTGCTTCCTGCGCCGTCGAAGTCGCAGCGCTCCTCGCAACCCGCCGCCTCTCCCCGCTCGGGTTAGGGGGCTGAAGGGCGCCGGGTGTCGTTCCTTGTCGCGCTCCCCGGCGGGTCGCCAATCTTCGTCGTAGATGCCGCGAAGAGCGCATCCACAACTTAGCAGCGGGTTCGTCGCCTGAAGGTGACCTGGACGCTCGGCTCGACGCCAGCCTCGGCGACGAACACGAGCTGTCCCTTTGCGTTGAAGCCGAGCGAAACCGTCACCTTGTCGACGGAGAAATCCGCCGACGAATCGGCTCCGGGCGCTGTCTCCGCCGCGCGGATCATTGCTTCGATTTGCCTCGCAGCGCGAGCCCACTCGACGTTCAGGTCCTCGAGCTTGCGACCGAAGAGTCGGCTGCCCAGGTCCTTTAGCTCGTGACGCTCGAGATCGGCGTTCTCCAGCTGATGAGCCCCCTGGAAGATCACGTGATCCTCGCTGCGGCTCGATCGTTGCTTCGGCATCCGGTGTACCTCCTCCGCTCGGCCCGTTTCGATCCGGCATCGATTGCAGCCTTCGTGCCAAGCGGTCGAACGCGTCGTGTAGCAACGCTCTCGTCCGCGCCGGCGGCGAATCGCTAAGTTCCGCTGGAGTGCCCAAATCCGTCGACAAGGAAGACCAGCGAGCCAAGACTCGCGACGCAGAGCGCGATTGGCAAGTCGCCTGGTTGCGCGATCGGCTCCCGATCGAGGAGCTCGTCCCCGCAGTCTACGCGGAGTGGCGCCCGCTCGTGCGCGATGCTTTCGCGTTCATCGCCGCCAACCTCTCGCCCGAACGCTGGCGCGAGAAGCTCGCCGAGCAGGCCGAGCTCCCTGCGGATGCGGCGCCCGAGCGGCGCCTCTACCGGCTCCTGGCCCGCATGCCGGCGCTCCAGAAGATCGGCCAGATCCTCGCCCGCAATCCCCACCTCGACCCGTCGCTCGGACGGGAGCTGGAGCGCCTCGAGGACGCGATCGCCGACGCGTCGCCGACCGAGATCCGCACCGAGATCGAGCGTCAACTGGGAGAACGCCTCGATCGCTTCCGCGTCGAGATCGAACCCCGGCCGCTCGCGGAAGCGAGCGTGAGTGTGGTGATGGCGTTCCGCTGGTCGGGGCCCTCGGCCGGGGTCATGAAGGTTCGCAAGCCCTACATCGAGGCGGCTCTGCACGAGGAGCTCGCCCTATTGGGCGAGCTCGCGAGCTTCCTCGACGCGCGGCGCGGGGACTATGGTCTGGAGCACGTGGAGCTCGGTGCCTTCTTTCAGGACGTTCGTGAGCTCCTGGTGCGCGAGGTGGATTTCGAGGGCGAGCAGCGCCACCTCGTGGCAGCCCGCGAGCGCTATCGCGCCGTCCGCGGTGTGCGGGTGCCCAAGCTGATGGCGCCGCTCAGCACATCCGCGATCACCGCGATGGAACGGGTGCGCGGTCGCAAGGTGACCGCGCTTCGATCGGCCTCCCAGCGGGAGCGTCGCCGGGTGGGCGAGCGGCTCTTCCAAGCCTTCCTGCTGGCCCCGATGATGGCTCGCGAAGAAGTCGCCGTCTTTCACGCCGACCCCCACGCGGGCAACTCCCTCTGGGACGCCGAACACGATGAACTCGTTTTGCTCGACTGGGCATTGACCGAGGAGCTCTCGGCCGCGGACCGGCGGCACATCGCGCATTTCGCGCTCGCGGTCGCGCTCCGGGACGAGTGGATCGCCTGGCGAACGCTGGGTCCGCTGCGCGATACCGCGCTCGAGACGGTCGGTGCCGAGGGTCGCGCGCGCCGAATCCTGTCCGCCGAAATGGCGCGCCTGGCCTGGATCGCCTCGGACCCTGGCTTCGACGCCTTGTACTTGCTCGACCGACTGGTCCGCGCCGGCCTGCGTTTCTCGCGTCCTCTCCTGATGCTGCGCAAGGTCGTGTTTACCCTCGAAGGGGTTCTCGCCAGCATGGCGAGCCCTGCCACCCTAGCTTCGGCACTGGTGGATTTCCGCGCGCCGACACGCTCGCCGCTCGCCTTGACCGATTGGGTCGACCTCGCCTGGAGCGCGGCGGTGCTTCCCGCGCGGGCCGCGTGG
>CAZTOE010000258.1:0-1564 GCA_964615045.1 uncultured Spirochaetales bacterium | reverse complement strand
AACGAGCGGGCCTGGGTGTGGGGTTGGCGGCTTCTCGAACCGCCGGAGGTCACCGCCGAGCGCGTCTAGTCGGCCGTCCTTCTCGAAGGCACCGGCGCCTACTTCTCTTGCCGGTCGGGAGGACTATGATCGCCGGATGCCGCGCCGTGCCGATCTAGCTCCGGCGGACGAGCCCCAAAACCGGGCCGCGGCGATCGCCGCCGAGCGCGATCGCCTAGCGCCTGAGGTTCGGGCCGTCTTTTTCGCCTACGCCCAGGAGGTTCTCGCGGGGATCGATCGCGAGCGCTCGCGGAGTCACGCCTCGTTCGCGGCGTTGGCGCGGCGGCTCCTCGCGTTCGCGCGGCGCCGGGACCCCGACCAAGTGTTGCTGCGGGTTCACAACCCTCCCGAGTGCCCGGACGTGAGCGTGATCGAGATTGTTCAGGGAGATCGTTCATTTCTGCTCGACACGATCCGCATGGCGCTGCGCCGCCTCGGCTTCCGCGAGTTTTTTCTGATTCATCCGATCGTTCCGGTGGTGCGCGACGCGTCGGGCGAGCTCAAGTCCGTAGGGGCGGCGGAGCAGTCGATCCCCGAATCGACGATCTATATCGAGGTGCTCCCGCGCATCGAGGAGGCGTCCGGGCGGAAGCGGGTCGCCCGCGAGCTCGAGACGGTGCTCGGAGAGGTTCGCGACGTTACCGACGATCACCGACGCATGATCCGTCGCGTCCGCGAGCTCGCCGCAGAGGTGGAGTTCGCAGGCGAGTACATCGAGGGAGGTGAGGAACGCGCCGCGAAGATCTCGCGCTTCCTGTCGTGGCTCTTGGAAGAGCGCTTCCTCTTCGTTGGGATTCGCCGCTACGAGGTGCGCGTTGCTGGCGGCGAGCTCGAAATCCGCTTGGTTCCCGATTCGGGTCTTGGCCTGTGGCGCCAGAATCGCGAGAGCTTCTTCTCCGAGCCAAAACGCGGTGCGCAGGTTCCCTCGGAAATGGTCGACATCCTGGATGATCCCCGCATCCTGTTGATCGACAAGTCGCGCGTCGAATCGCGCCTTCATCGACCCGGTCGCCTCGATCGCATCGTGCTGATGGAGCAGGACGAACGGGGCGTCACGAACAGCTTCACCATCATCCTGGGGCTGTTTTCGTTCCGCGCGCTCAGGACGCCCGTTTCGCAGATCCCGCTTCTGGCGGAACGACTGGAGGCGATTCTTGAGCAGGATGGCGCCCCGCGCGGATCGCACCGCTACAAGGCGATCGTCTCCGCGTTCGATTCAGCGCCCGTCGAGTTCCTGTTGGGAAGCGATGCGGCCGGCGTCCGCGCGCTGATCGTGGAGATCGTCTCCTCCGAGGGCTCGGACGACATTCACCTGGTAATGCGACTGGATCGAACCCAGCGGTCGTTCTACGCCGCGGTGCTGCTGCCGCGCCAACTCTACCGCGAAGAGTTTCGCTCGGAGCTCCGCCGCCTCTTTGCAGCGAGGACGGGGGCGACCTATATCGACGACCGCGTCTCTTTCATCGAAGAGACGACGGCCCTGCTCCATTTTTTCGGCACCGCGGCGACCGGGCGTTTGATCCTC
>CAZTOE010000257.1:0-6451 GCA_964615045.1 uncultured Spirochaetales bacterium | reverse complement strand
TTGCCAGCGGCATCGGTCACGGAGCAGTGCGTGGTGCCACCGTCCAAGGTCGGGTCCACGGGGGAACCGGGGCCCTCGACGGACAGGGCCCGGTCGGGATCGATCCGTGCCCGCAACGATTTCGCGTAGTCCTTGGCGATCAGGCCGGCAACCGGGACCGGGACGAAATCCGCATCCCCGAGGTAGGCTGCGCGATCGGCGAACGCGAGCTTCATCGCCTCGCTCACATGGTGGATCGATGCCGAAGAACCGGCGCCGAGTTCCGCCAGCGGGAACGCCTCGAGGATGTTCAGCATTTGGATCAGGGCCACGCCACCCGAGGAGGGCGGTGGAAACGAGATCACTTCGAGCCCCCGATAGGTTCCGCGCACCGGCTGACGGAGCTTGGGCCGATAGGCCGCCAAGTCCGCCGAGGTCAAAATCCCTCCCCGGCGCTGGACCTCGGCGGCGATCGCCTCCGCCAGCGGTCCCTTGTAGAAGGCACCGCCGCCCTGAAAAGCCAGGGTGCGGAGGGTGGCGGCGAGGTCTTTCTGCACTAGGCGCCAACCCGGCTCGGGAGCGACACCGGTGGGCGGTAGCTGGATTCTTGCGGTCCCGGGAAAGCGCTTCGCGAGACCGTATTGTTCCCAGATCCCGAGCATGCGGGCGTGGCGCAGGCCGATGGGGAATCCCCGCTCCGCCAACTCGATGGCGGGCGCGAGCACTTCGGCCCAACTCTTCCTTCCGTACTTTCGGTGGGCCTGTTCGAGGCCGGCGATCAGACCCGGGACCGCCACGGCTAGGGGACCGAAACGCGAGGCGTCCTCGGCGACGCCCTCGGTCACGTACATGTCGCGGGTGGCGGCCGCCGGTGCCGTCTCGCGGGCGTCGAGGGCAACCAGCTGCCCATCAGCCAGGCGGATCAGCAGGAAGCCGCCGCCTCCAATGCCCGAGTGGTAGGGCTCGGTAACGCTCAGGGCGAGGCTCACTGCGACGGCGGCGTCGACGGCGTTGCCCCCAGCGCGCAGGATCCCGACCCCAGCCTCGGTGGCGTGCCGCTCCGCGCTCACCACCATCCCGTACCTGCCGTAGGCGGGAGCCCGGGCCGCCCCCTGGGCCTGCGGCGCCGCCACCACGCCGCCCAGCACGAGCACGAGTGACAGCAGAATGCGTCGGCACGTCGACCTCATCGCCCGACGCTATCACCCGTGAATACCCGGGCAAGCGCGATCGTCGTAGCCTCAGGTCGTGCCATCTCCCCTCCGGCGCGGCCAATGCCGCCGAGGCCAGATTCTCCGGGTTGCCCCGACTCCTTGCGAGGGAGCGGCCCGGAGAGCGCCTCGGCGGTAGTGTTTTGGCCCCCTTGCGACGCAGCCAGCCTTCGCTCAAGCGATGGC
The DNA here is from genome assembly GCA_964615045.1 of uncultured Spirochaetales bacterium. Lineage (GTDB taxonomy): Bacteria > Myxococcota_A > UBA9160 > UBA9160 > PR03 > JANQRO01. Next base: position 5,075 of record CAZTOE010000257.1, on the reverse strand, counting down.
CCACCCCTACCGACCTGCCGTTCAGGGGGGAACGATGGACACCCGCAGCCCTCGCGATCAGATCCCGGCCTTCGCCGCCTCGCTGCTGGCGGCCCTTCTGCTCGGCGGATGTGAGCGCCCAGCAGTCCCGGCGTCGACCGCACTCTCCCCTCAGGCGGAGCGCTCCGCAGCCACGCGGAATGCCGACGTGGCGCAGGAGGGGCTTCCGGTCGTCGAGCTGCACATCCGTGACCGCGGGGTGATCCGGATCGAACTCCTGGCCCACGAGGCGCCTCAGACGGTCGCGAGCTTTCTGCGCCTGGCGGGCGAGGGCTTCTATACGGGCACGACCTTTCACCGGGTCATCCCGGGTTTCATGATCCAGGGCGGGGATCCCAATACCAGGAATCGCGACCCCCGCGATGATGGCCAGGGGGGGCCGGGGTACACCCTCCCCGACGAGTTCAACGACGTGCCCCACCGCCGGGGCGTCGTCTCGATGGCCAACACTGGCCAGGCGAATTCCGCGGGGAGTCAGTTCTTCATCTTGGTGGCCGACCGGCCGGATTTCGACGGGCGCTACACCGCCTTCGGGCGCGTTCTCGCCGGGATGAACGTCGTCGATGCGATCGCGCAGGTCGAGCGCGACCAGTACGGGCGCTACGGCCCTTATGATCGGCCGCTCGAAGACGTCGTGATTGAAAAGATCGAGCTCTCGCGGGCGAGCTCCTGAGCGCCACGCCGCGCGCGGATACGAGCTGGTGGCGTGCAGCACGACCGCGGGTTTCGCCACCCTTCTAGCGAAGAGCTCGCTTTCGTCGACGTCAGCAACTAGTGTTCGCCTGGAACCGGCCATGAGCTTCCATCGACGCCTCGTCCTCGCGCTCGGGCTCTTGAGCGCCGCCCTGGGCTGCGCCAACCCGGGTGCGAGCACCGACATCGAGCTGGTGCCGATCTTCGAATCGGAGCGACCGTATCCCCACCACTTCACCTACTACCTGAACGAGCTCACGCAAACCGGAAACGACGTCCGCGTCTACATGGATTTCATCAACGGCTATAGCCGCTCGATCAACGGCGTCTCCGTCTGGATCACCCTGTTGGGCGCGAGCGGAGAGCAACGCGTGCACCAACATCCGGTCGGACCCATGAGCCCCCAGGAAACCGAACATCTCATTTTCAAGGTCGAGAACGTCCTGTTCCCGGTGGACGACATTCAGGTAGGCGTTCTCGTCACCCCGTGAAATCAAACGCGCCCCGCCGCGGGACCGGGCGCGCACCCGACCGAATACACCCCGGTGCCTTGGGAGGCTGAGCCACTACCCAAGGCTTTGCTCCTCAACGATAAGAAGAGCCGAACGCCAGACGGACGAGGGATCCGGACGAGGAATCCCCCGCGTTGGGCGCCAGAGGTGCCCAAGATCCACCCTCCCCCGTGCTGCCCGCCCCGCACTCGGCTAGCTTCCACGGCCACTGGCCCGGTAGCTCAGTTGGTAGAGCACCTGACTGAAAATCAGGGTGTCGGCAGTTCGATTCTGCCCTGGGCCACCAGCGAAAACGGGCACTTGCGCCGCACCCTGCGGCGCCCCACGCGTCGACTGACAGGGATTTCGCCGGGAGCGCAAGGGGCGGCTCGAATTGAGCTCAAGCCGCCTTAGTCAGTGCGACGATGACGCCTCCATGACCAACAAGAAAAAGAAGGCGCCGCGGCGCGAACGCTGCACCGAGTGCGGACGGACAGAAGCCTGGGGCTGCGACGAGCATGGGCGGCCGGTGTCTCATCCGTGGGGAGGGATGGCGGTCTGCAACGACTGCCTCAAGGATAGAGTCACACGCGATCGGTCTTAGCTTGACGGGTGGTCCGGCCGCGTTACATAGACAGAAAGAACCCCTCGACCCATCCCCTCCTCCAAGGGTCGAAGAGAGTGGATCTTGTTTCCGCAGCCGGTGCAGCTGGCAGCCTCGCATCGGCAATCAAAACTATCAGCGACCTCGCCGGAAAAAAGCAAGACCCCGAGCTCGCCGAGGCGGTCGGCCACCTAGTAGCTGCCTTGGCCGACCAGCAGGCGAAACAGGCCGAGCAGCTCTCCGAGAACTTGGAGCTGAAGCAGCAGGTCCGCGACCTCGAGGATCGCCGCGCGCTTCGGGAGAGGGTCGCGGCAATGGAGCTCCGGCAATTGGTCCTGTGGGAGAGCGACGTCCCGTACTGCCCGAACTGTGCTTAAGGGGAATCGCCGAACCTGGTCCAAGTCGCAGGGATTCCCCAAGTCGGCCGTCGAGGTTGGGGCTGCGCTGTCTGCGACAAACCATTCTGGTACGAGGCTCGTGACCCTAGGCGGGTGACCAACTCCGGCTTCCCTCGATATTGGCGGCGCTGAGAGGGGCTGGTCCGATGACTGTATAGCCGCGGGGAATGCAAGATCGACTTCGACGCGGTAGCTCAACTCGGACTGCTTCGACGACAAGGTTGCTCGCGGATATCTTCGCTCGGTGGACGCAGTAGCGGCTCTCGAAGCCGTTGTTTGGCCGGCGGCCGCGGTCGCCATCGCCTACATCCTCCGCAAGCCGCTCGGAGAGGTGATCGGAGACCTGCGCCAGCTCATCTGGAAGAATGGGGAATTTCGGCTTGAGTTCGGCAATAAGCTGGAGGAAATCAAGGAGGAGGTCGGCAAAACTGAGCCGCCATTCATTTACACGCGCGACATACCCCCCGGTGACAAAGGCGATTACCTAGATCGGCTTGCCTTGACCTCGCCTCGAGCCGCGGTCATCGAGGCGTGGCGCACTGTGGAAATGCTCCTAGTTGACACCGCGGAACGCTTCAACCTCCCCACCCCCTATGCCGAACCTGCGCCAGACCACTTCTTGCTGCGTCACGGCGCTATCGACTCAAACACTGCTTCCCTGCTTCACGACTTGCGAAAGCTTCGGAACCGCACCGCACACGCACGAGAATTTGACATTACACCCGAGCAGGCCCTCGAGTACGCTTCCATTGCGCGACGATTGCTCGACTCGATACGCCAAGCCAATGAGACAAGGGCGGCCCGTGACAAAGCAGCTCCTTGCACTTAGGCCGCCTCCCGCAACCCGCCATCGAATGCGATATCCCCGAATAGGAAAGAGCGCCCGGGGCCGAAGCCCCGGGCGCTGCGCTCGCCGTGCCATACCGAGCCAGGTCGCGTGGCGCGGCGGACGCCGTAACCGGCGGCAAGTAAGGAGCGCACGCGCGGAAGACTACCGCTGTTCGAGCAATTCCACGCGGCGAGCTGTTACGGCCAGCTCCCTGACCAACTTCGCCGCCTCCTCGTCTTGCTCTGCCATCTAGGCTCCTCTCGTTGTAAGTGCGTCAAGGCAATTTCGGGTGGCCTATGCCGCCGTTGCGTTCCACAACCCAGCGGCCTGCAGTCGACGTGCCCATTCCTCGCGGCCCCGCCGGACTCGTTGTTGCACCGCCCAGTAGGTCCAGGCGAAGTCCGCGTCGGAGAAGTCGACGGGACCGCGGCGCACAATGTCTCTGATTGAATGTCTGTCCACGTTCGCGAGGTAGAGCAATGCTTCCCACCGCCACTGCTCGTCATGCACGAAGAGATGGAGCAGAGTGCCCACGTCGACCCATCGGGCCTGGCCGAGCTCCCAGCCGCCGGACCGCCGCGACTCCTGGACCTCGCCGCGCAGGCCTGAGGCGAATCGGGCCCCTTTGGTTCCGGGACCTTGGAGCTGCGAGCAGATCCCGGTGCGCGGGGACTTAGGAGACGGCAGTTGACGTGCAGGTTTTGGAGGGCGCGACGGGTGGGCGCAGGCTCGGCCACCTGTGTGGCCGCTGGTGGTCGGCGCGCCGGGAGGGCACCGCGGGTAGTAGCTGCACCTAAGTGGTGAGCTACTCGGCGGGGACGTCGATGATGATCCCGGCGTCGCGCAGCATCGCCACGTCGCGGAAGATCGAGCGCCGGAAGCGGACCTCCTCGGCGGACTGGTCGGGGATCCGGCGGCGGCGCAGCACCGTCTCCTCGAGCTGGATCTGCTCGGCGCGTTCCTCGGTCAGGGCCACGTCCACAGCGTAGTCACGATCTCTTCGAGGTTGAGGTCTCCGCCGACCGATGGACCGCCGTGAAGTCGTGTCGCCTCTGCCGCACGAATCCGGGCTGCGACGGACGTCGGCTCTTGCATTGGGCCATAGACCCCAGATTCACGAATCTGCGTACCTTATCAAGCGTTTGATGTGATCGCTTGTTTAATTTTATTAGCGTGGTATTCTTAGCAGTGCCGACGGATGCTCGCACATCGCGCGTTCCAGCTCGGCGGACGAGAAACACCATGCGTGGAAGCCAATGGATCGATTGGGCCCGGACGCGGCTCCAGCCCCGGGAACGCGAGGAGCTGTTGGCGGCGTTGACGCCGGAGCAGAAAGCGCAGCTGCTCGAGCACGACTACGTCTGGGTCGAGGGAGTCGGCGTCTTGTGGAATCCCCCGGAAAACGAGCTGCTGCGGCTCGCCCGGTTCACACACGGAGCCCACTTCCAGACGCAGCGTGGGGAGTTTTGCATCGACTCCGAGGGCATCGCGCGTGAGCTCTCGAATCACCGAATCGACCCTCCCACGCCTACGGCGCGCCCAGCGAGCCTTCCCGGGAATATGGAGAGAACCAACGACTTCGGGCGCAGCGGCGGTTTCGACAACGCGGTCCCCCGTCTCGACGCCGGGTAACTCCGGGGAGTGGGTGGAGCACAGAACGCAAAGGCTACTTGAGCAGGCCCCGTCAAACGGAGGCCACTGCAGGAGAATCAAGCCATGAAGGTGAGACCGTTGCACGACCGACTCCTCGTGAAACGCATCGAGGAAGAGAGCAAGACGATGGGGGGGCTCATCATCCCCGACACCGCCAAGGAAAAGCCCATGGAGGGCAAGGTCATCGCGGTGGGCAAAGGGAAAGTCGATGAAGACGGCAACCTCCGTCCGCTCGACGTGCACAAGGGGGACCGGGTGCTCTTCAGCAAGTACTCCGGCACTGAGATTCAGCTAGAGGGTGACGAACATCTGATCATTCGCGAGGACGACGTTCTCGCGGTGCTCGAGTAGGAGAAACGCAACATGTC
>CAZTOE010000256.1:0-6506 GCA_964615045.1 uncultured Spirochaetales bacterium | reverse complement strand
GAGGGAATCCGCGACGTCGCGCAAGCCCTCGGGAGGGAGCCCGGCGCAGTGCGCGCGCGGGTGGAAGCGCTTCGCGAGTTCAACCCGATGCTCGGCCATCGCGGATGCCGCCTCGGGATCACGTTTCCGGACATTTACGAAATGCAGGCGCAGGCGATCACCGAGGCGGCCTGCGCGGTCTCGGAGAGTGGGGTTCGTGTGTTTCCCGAGATCATGATCCCGCTGGTCGCCCATGACCGAGAGCTCGAGCGTCTGCGGCGAGTCGTTGAGAGCGTCGTCCAACGTGTGCTTCGCGAGCAGAGCCAGCCGCGACTGCGGGTACCGATCGGAACCATGATCGAAGTCCCGCGTGCCGCGCTGACCGCCGGGCGCATCGCCGCTCACGCAGATTTCTTCTCCTTCGGGACCAACGACTTGACGCAGATGGGGTACGGCCTCTCCCGCGACGACGCCGGCAAGTTTCTTCCCGACTATCTCGAGGAAGGCATCCTCGAAGACGACCCTTTCGTCTCGATCGATGAGGAGGGCATTGGGGAACTCATCCGCCTGGGCGTGGAACGCGGCCGCGCCGCCCGACCCACTCTCAAGGTCGGGATTTGCGGCGAGCAGGGGGGCGATCCCAAAAGCGTCGCTTTCTGCCACCGCAGCGGGTTCGATTACGTGTCGTGCTCTCCGTTCCGCGTGCCGCTCGCGCGACTGGCAGCCGCCCAGGCCGCGGTTGGGGCGACGACGCGCTCGGTGCGGCGAACCGTCCGGAAACGCAAGGCCGCCGCCAAGCCGGATCGCAAGAAGTCGGCGGATCGCAAGAAGTCCGCGACTCGCAAGAAGCCGGTGACTCGCAAGAAGTCGGCGGCCCGGAAGAAGTCGGCGAGCCCGCAACGATCCGCGCGCCGCAAGGCGAAGGGCCGTTCCAAGGGGCGCTCATGAGCGCGGTGGCGGCCTGGCTGGTGGGCTTCGCGTTGCTCCTGGGCGGGTGCGCCGGATCGGGGGCTGAGGCACCCGCGCCGGACACCTCGGTCTTGGTGGTCGAAGACCCAGCCGTCAGCGAGTTCTACGTGACCGCGCAAACGTTCTACGATCGCCTGGAGGGTCGACGTTTCAACAGCATCACCACGTTCCGCGACGGGTTGTTGCACGAATACTTCCGTGACGAGGAGGACTTCTCGAACTACTACGCCGATCTCGCGCACGATCTGACCGACGCCAATGTCCGCCGCAACCTGCCGTTGGGGGCGTCGGTGCAGGAATTCTTGGTGGAGGGACCGGGGACCGCTCGCGTGCGCGTCCGGATCTGGGGGAAGAATGCCCTTCCCCTTCGTTTTTGGAGGGTCGCCGTGGAGCGCGAGGACCGCTGGGAGCGGCACGAAGGCCGCTGGTGGATCATTCCGGGGGAGCTTTGAGCGCGGCTTCGGACGAGCGTCGCCGCGGGCCGCGGGTCGAAGCCGGACTCGACGTGGCCTACGAAGATCGCGAGCGGCAGGTCTTCCTGTCGGCCTCCGATATCTCGGAGCAAGGGGTTTTCCTGCGCGACACGGAGCCGCCCCCGCAAGGGGCCGAGGCCCGCCTCGTCTTGGCTCTTCCGAGTGGGGCGCTGCTGCGCATCCACGGCCACGTGGTGCGTCTGCAGGAGCAACCTCAGGGTTTTGCCCTTCGTTTTGACTGGGAAGCGGGAACCGCCGCCGACCGCCGCGTGCTCCGCGAGTTCATCGCGCGCGCCCGACGCGGCGAATCCCAGGAGTGAACCCATTTTCCCACCGAGGGCACTTTTCTACTCCATTCGCTGCTCTGTAAGAAAATCTCTTCACACTCCTCTTCTGTTCCAATTCTCTATTGATTCCAGCTTGTTACGCCATTAACGCAGATCCACTGTGGGTTCTGGCACACGCGTTGCTCAACGCTCCGGGCACAACTTCCCCTTTTCGAAGTCCAAGCGCGGCACGCCCGCCGGGTTGCCGCCCCCGAGAGTGAGGTCCCGTGTCCAACCAAGCCCCCGCATGCGCCAGCGCCGAACATCAATCCGCCCTCCGCCCGTCCCCTCCGGTCAATCCGCCCGCTACGACGAATGCGGGGCCGCCCAAGCGCCAGACCGTGGCGGCTCGCGAGAAAGAGCTGATCGCCCACATCCTGCAGGGAAGTCGCAGCCACTTCGAGGAGCTCTATCGGTCCTATTTCCCACGCGTCTATCGGTTCGCGTTGAAGCGGCTTCGCGATCAGGCGGAAGCCGAGGACGTGACGCAGGAGGTCTTCGAGACGGTCTTCTACAACCTGGCGAGCTTCCGCGGCGAATCGACGCTGTTGGTCTGGATTTTTGGCATCACGCGCAACAAGGTCAATCGCCGCTTTCGGGGCAAGCGACCGCGTCTCGAGTCGATCGATGAGAACCTGGAGGAGGTAATCGCTGCGCACCTCCCGGCCGCCGATCGGGCCGTCGATGCACGGCGCATGCTCGACCGTTGCGGCACCGTGCTGAACGACCATCTCACCCCGCTGCAGCGCCGGATCTTCCATCTGAAACATCTGCGGCGGCAGCCGATCCGCGCCATTGCCCAGGCGCTCGGCAAATCCGAGGACGCGATCAAAGCGAACCTCTACCGGATGCGGCGAGCGCTGGCCGAAGGCTCCCCGGGTCTGGAGGCGTTCCTGAACTCCTAGCGCGCGCGGGAGACTTCCGGATCCAGGGAGCCTCGCGCGTCCCCGCCGCGCCGTCCGCGCTGCCGCCCGCCGGCCGCGGGGGGCGCGGCGAGGCGCTACCTACTCGCTGTCATGGTGCGGCGCGAAGAGCTGTTGGAGCGAACCCGGCGGGTTCTGAACCGAGGCCGTCGTGGCAATCCCGACGTCCTGCTGGTGGAAGAACCCACGGGTTTCATCGTGGTGAAGGACTTCGCACCGCGGAGCTGGTGGGTGCGGGCGTTGTGGGGTCGCCTCGCGATTGCCCGCGAGCTGCGAGCCTATCGCGCCCTCTCCGGTCATCCCGCCGTGCCGCGGCTGCGGGGACGCCTCGACGCCTACGCTCTGACGCTCGAATACCGACCCGGGCGGCCGCTCTCGAGGCGGGTGCGTCGTGAGCTCCCGGCGCTGTTCTGGGATCGCCTCGACGCGGCGGTGGCGGAGATGCATCGGCGCGGCGTGGTGCACCTCGATTTGCGCCATCGATCCAATGTGCTCGTGGACCGCGTCGGTAAACCGGTGCTGATCGATTTTGGTTCGGCCCAGTGCTTTCGGGAAGGTGGACTCGCGTGGCGCTGGCTGCTCCCCGCGCTCGCCCGGGTCGACCGACGCGCCGTCGCCAAATGGCGTCAGCGACCCGTCTCACCGGTGGGAACCGGCGCAAGCCCTTCGTCGCGTCGCGGCGCCAACCGGCCAATGTAGTGGCGGAACGTCTCCAGAGTGAGGCGGGCGTCGGCCAGCGCGCGGTGCGGTACCACACCCTCCGCCAGTCCGGCTGCCGTGGCGGATTGCCGCAGCGACAGCCCGCCCACGGCCTCGCCCGTCACGAGCGACCAGCTGTAGTAGAGCGTCACCAGATCCACGACGTGGTAGTCGAAGGGGTACGCGATGCCGCAGTTCTTGAAGGCGCGCTCGAGAAACAGGACGTCCATGCGGACGTTCTGCCCCGCCGGAAGCACCGTCTTGCCCTTGGGCATCATCGCGGCCAGTTCGCCGAGCGCCTGTCGCACCGGGACGGCCTCCTCGGCCCAGCGGCCGGCGTCGTAACCCGAAATCGCCGCGGCTTCTTCCGTGATGCGGTCGGGCCGGGCACGCACTTTCCATTCGCGCTCGGCCACCTCGACCAGCCGGTAGTCGGTCACGATGACGGCAATCTCGGTGATGTCGTGTCGCTCGGGGTCGAGGCCACCGAACTCGCAGTCCATAAAGGCGAAGCCGAGCTCGGCCAACGGATCTCCGGGGTGTGTGATCTGCGTGGCGCTCCCAACGGGAATCGAACCCGTGTCTTGGCCTTGAGAGGGCCACGTCCTAGACCGCTAGACGATGGGAGCGCGGAGCCGCGGAACGTAACCAGCGGCGAACCGCGGTGTCAACCGGAAGGCGCAGCGCTCGCAGCTCCGCCACCTCCGGCCGGGGCGTCGGGCCAGGCCGGGTCTTGGGCATCGCCGGGCGTGTCTTCGAGCAGCCGGATCCGGCGGCTGACGGTCTGACCCTGGCGGATCGATGGCGCCCAGCGCTCGATCTCGTCGAGCGCTGCCTCGAACGCCACGGGATCGTCGCGTTGGCGCGCGAGCTCCGCCTCGGCGCGAAGCGCGATCAGGTCGCGCGGAACGAGTTGGCGAACGTCGCGCACGAGCGGCGCGGCCTTTTCGAACTCGCCGCGCTGAAAGGCGCGGTCGATCGCACCCAGCAGTGATCGGGCTCGCCCCTGGCGCAACTCCTGATCAGCGTCGAAATACGCGCGCGCCGCGATGCGATCACCCCGTCGCAGCGCGAGTTCTCCCAACACCGCGTCGACCCCGTTGAAGCCGCGACCGTCTTCGGTGTCTCGGTAGGCCTGAAGCGCCCGGTAGACGCGCTCGAGCTCCGGCTCGGACGCCGACCGAGCGAGTGCCTGCTCGGCTTCGTAGAGGGCGAGGCGCGGAAACGCGCTCCGCTCGCGCTCGGGAATTCGGGCGGACCATGCCCACGCCTTTTCGCGGTCGACCCGGTGCCAGGCCCGCGCTGCGTCGAAGGCATCGCGCGCCGCGCCGCTGCGCGCGTAGGCGCTCTCGAAGTGCGCCGCTGCTTCTTGGAAGTTGCCGTTCCAGGTCGCGTAGTGGAGGCCCAGCACGCGGTCGGGCGCGGGATCGTCGCCGCGCTCGCGCGCCGCGGTCTCGAGTCTCGCGATCGCCAGCGCCTCGCGATCCGCGTCGCGGAGGTCGACCTGGGCAAGGAGGATTTCTCGAACGTGGGGTTCGAGTGCTTCGCCATGCGCCCGGAGCAGCCGGCGCACGCGGTTGTGGAGTGGCCAGGGCCGGCGCCCCTTGTTCGCGTCGAGAGCGCGCTCGGCAATGGCGGCGACGTCGACTTCGCCCTTCAGCAAAGGCAGCGTCGGGGCCGCTTCTGGAAGGCGCGCCGCGATCTCCGCGAAGTCGAGCATGCCCCAGGCGAAGTGACGCGGAATCCGCGTCTCGATGAACGCGTTGTTGTCGGTGTTCGAGAGTTCGGGCTCGAGCGCCGCGAAGCTCGCGAGCCGTCCCTCGAAGAGCGCGAGAAGTCCTGCCGCATCGTTCAGGCGGTGCATCTCGAGGGTGCGCGCGATCGCCGGTTCGGCGAGGCGCTCGCCGGCGCGCTCCGTGTCCCAGACGATCGGCCTGGGCCCGCCCAGGAGGACCAGGGAGTTCCACGGCGTGGCGCCCGTGCCCACGGCCACCAGCACACCGCCCGGAAAGATGCGGTCGAAGCTCGTCATGACCGCCAGCGCGGCTTTTGCGTCGATGCGAAAGCCGTTCAGCCAGAGCGCGAACACGCCCCCCTCGCGGAGGTTCGAGCGCACCAGGGAGAAGAAATCTTCGGTGAAGAGATTTGCCGCGCCCATCAACCAGGGGTGACTCGGCTGTGAGGCGATCACGTCGTACTGGGCGTTTTCGCGTTGGCGGTTCAGGAGCAAGTAGTGGCGTCCGTCGTTGATGTGGAGCTCGACGCGCGGATCGTCGAGCGGGGTGGGGCCTTCGGGATACAGCTCTTGCGCTGCCTCGATCACCCGCTCCTCGAGCTCGACGACTTCGATCGCGCGGAGCTTGGTTCGCACCAACGCATCGAGCGTGCCACCGCCTCCGAAGCCGATCACCAGTCCTCGCTCGGGGCGCTCCGCCACTAGATACGGAAGCAGCCCGAGCAGATCGACCTCCATCGAGTTGTGCGGCGGGGCGTAGGAGCGGCCCGACTCCGGCATGCCGTTGGTGCGGATGCGCCGGCCCCAACCTTCCTCGTGGATGCTCACGATCGCGTGTCGTCCTTCGACCACGAGTCGCGTCTTCCCGAGCGCTTCGCGCAGACCCCGGGCGTATTCTGCGAGCCGCGGGGTCTCGACCCAGCGCCCCACCAGCGCTTCTTCGACGCGCACCCCGTTATAGGAGAAGGCCACGCCGAGCACGAGGACGGCGGCCGTCGCGGCCCCGACGAGACGTTCGCGGCCCTGGCTGGTCTGAAAGCGCATCAGGACGAGAAAACCGGCGGCGAGGTCGAGCAGCAGCAGCAGGTAGAGCGAGGCGTCGCTTCCAAAGGAGGGGATCCACCAGAACCCGACCACCAGGCTCGCGAGGATGCTGCCCGCGGTATTCACGGCGAAGGCCACGCCGATCCCCGCGCCGACGGCGCTGGCGCGGGTGACATAGATTCGGATCAGCACCGGGAAGGCGGCACCGAACAGCGCCGTCGGCAGCAGCACGATGGGCCCGATCAGCAGGAAGGCCAGGTGAAGCACGTCTTCGCTTCCGGTCCACACCATCAGCGACCGGAAGGCCCAGGGAAGCCACGGGACCGCCAGCATGCCGAACGCGACGCTCGCTCCGATG
>CAZTOE010000255.1:0-6525 GCA_964615045.1 uncultured Spirochaetales bacterium | reverse complement strand
TCCGAATCGCGGTAGAGATGGCGCGAGAACTGATCCAGGATGAGGATCAGCGCCAGACGGCCGCGCGGCGTCCGTGCCCAGGCGTCGAGGGCGCCGTGGGCCGCCTGCGCGTGAAGCGCGCCAAACCGCTCGGCGATCTCCGCGTCGACCGCCGCGTCCCGCTCCCACCAGAGCTGCCGTTGGTGTTCCGCCACCGCGGCGTCATCGCGCTGGGTTCCGAACCAGAAAGCCAGCACCGCGTCCTGCGGGGAGCCTTTCTTCGGGCCGGTCATGCCGCAGCGCCCAGCACCCCCGCCCAACGCAGCCTCGGCACGACCTCGTGCCCGAACCCCACGGTGTCGGTGTAGTAGTCGGGGTAACTCATCAACACGCCGTCGATGCCCGCGTGGTAGAGGTCGGCCAAGATCTTCGCGACGCGATCGGGGTCCCCGATCACCGGCAACGCCCCCGCGCCAAGGGTCAGCATCTCGATGGTGTGGTCATCAAACGAGCCGCTCTCAATCCCCAGCTCCTCCATCCAGTTCTCGGCGGCGACCCGGTCCATGCTCTCGATGATGCGATCGCGCTCGGCCTCGGCGCGGGCCTGGGTATCGCGACAGATCACGATCACCGCGCTCACGCAGCGTACGCGACGCCCGTGGGCGCACGCGCGACGCTTGAAGTCGGCGGCGGTCTCCGCGTTGCCCTCGAGGGTCGGAGGGCTCATGAAGGCCCAGTCGCACAGGCGCGCTACCGTCTCGCGCGCATCCTCGGAGCTCCCGGCGTTCACGATCGGGGGGTGCGGTTTCGCCTGCGGACGCGGCAGCACCACCCCTCCGCGAATCCGATACCAGGGCGAGTCGTGGTGGAACGAACCGGGCGGCTCCGTCCACAGGCCCTTCAGGATCTCGATAAAGGCGGCGGTACGGCGGTAACGCTGGGCGTGCTCCAGAATCTCGAGGCCCAGCATCGAGAACTCGGCTTTGTTCCAGCCGCTCACGATGTTGATGCCCCAACGCCCGCTCCCGATGTGATCGAGGCTCGCCCCCATTTTGGCGACGACCAGGGGATGAAAGGCGGGCACGTGAACGGTCGAGAAGATCTGAATCCGCTTCGTCGAGGTCAGCAACGAGGACGCCCAGGTCATCGTCTCGAGAGAGGTACCGAGAAAGTCAGTCTCCCCCCCGAAACCCCGCCAGCGGCTCACGGGAAACAGGAAGTCGAAACCGGCCGCTTCGGCGGCGAGGGCGATCGAGCGATTGGACTCGATCGTCCAGTCGTCCGGCACGGGCTTGTAGGTACTGATCGACGGCATGTAGCTGCAATTGGGCATGAAGATGCCCAGTTTCAGACCTTCACGCGAGGACCCTTCCATGGCGGAAGCCTAACGCGACGCCCTCGGATGGTGAAGCCAAACGCGAAGCGCGGCGGCTCGGTCACGGCCGCGACTGCGCAGCCGCCCGCTGCCTGCGATACGTTGCCGGCTCATCCCGGGAGCACGCCATGGATTTCAATCTATTCATCTACTGCACCGTGGGGCGGCGCGCCGAACTCGAAGCAGGCCTGGCCGGCCTGCGGCCCGAGCTCTACCAGCGAACCCTCGAGGAGATCGCCGAGTTCGTGCGCGTGGCCGACGACGCGGGCTACGCGGGTTTCGGCCATCCCGAACACCACCTCCAGATCGAGGGGTTCGAGGCCAGCAACGAACCGACGCTGATGGCGATGTGGATCGGTCAGCACAGCCGGCGACTGCGCGTGATCACCTGTGGTTGGGTGTCGACGACGCACAATCCCCTCCGCACCGCCGAATCCATCGCGACCCTTGATCACATGCTCGGCGGACGCCTCGGCGTGGGGCTCGTACGCGGCTATCAAGCGCGTTGGGTCAACAACTTTCGGGTCCGACCCGACCTGGCCCCGGTGGGACCCTGGAACCGCGACAGCGAGGAAGACGCGCTCAACCGCGAGTACTTTCGCGAGTTCGTCGAGATCGTGCTCAAGGCCCTCGAATGCGAGACCTTCTCCTATGCGGGAAAATTCTGGCAGTTCCCGCCCGCGAACTTCGTGAACCCCCATCCGGCGCCCGTCTACACCGAGTACGGCCGCGGCGTGGATGCCGATATGCGGGTACGGGAGGTCGGCATCGCACCCCGGCCTCTCCAGAAACCCTACCCGCCCCTCTATGGGGGCTTCACCCACAGTTTACGGACCGCGGTGTTCTGGGCCCGCTACCGCGGCAAGCCCATCGTGTTGGCTTCCGATCTCGACTTCTGCGAGCGTCTCTGGTCGACCTACCGGGAAGAAGCCGCCAAGTTTGGTCACCAGCTCGAGCCCGGCGATGAAGCGGCCTGGGGCGGCGCGATGATCTGCGCTGAGACCGATGCCGAAGCGCAGGCGCAGGGTGAGAGTCTGCGCTGGTTGTGGGACAAATGGTTTGTGCCGTTCGGGCAGGGTCACCCCGAGTACCTGGTGGGCTCGCCCGACACGCTGTGCCACCGCATCGAGGAAGCGGCCGGCCGGATTCCGATCAAGGAATGTTTTCTGTTGATTCCACAGGGACTCGTCGAACGCGATCAGATCCTGCGCTCCCTCGAGCTCTTCGCCACCAAGGTGATGCCCAACTTCTCGAACTGAATGCCCGAACTCAGGCTGAAGGAAAAGCAGGTGGCATTGGCGATCTCTCAAGCTCCGGCGGGCGACGCCGCGGGGTCGGCGTTTGTGATCGGAATGTAGTTCGGCTGCGATCGTACCCGGGCGAGCCAGGCGCACAGACGAGGATATCTCGCCAACGAGAAGCCACCTTCTTCCGCGACATGCGTGTACGCGTAGAGTGCGATGTCGGCGATGGAGTAGGCGCCGCCCACAAAGAAGGCGCAATCCCCGAGATGTCGCTCCATCACGTCCAGCGCTTGATACCCGAGACTGCGGCGTCGCTCCACCTCGGCCCCGTGCTCGGCGAGCGTCCGGGTGTGGGCCCAGAAGCGGACCACCGCGATATACGGCTCGTGGCTGTATTGCTCGAAGAACATCCACTGGAGCGCCTGGGCCTGCTGCACGCGGCTGTCGGGCAAGAACGGTGTGCCCCCCGCCAGATACCAGACAATCGCATTGGATTCCGCCACGAAGGTTCCATCCTCGAGCTCGAGGAGCGGGATCCGGCCGTTCGGGTTCATGCGCAAGAACTCGGCGGTACGGGTCTCGCCCCGCGTGATATCGAGTTCCACACGCTGAAACGGAATCCCGAGCTGGTGGAGCAGGAGCCTGACTTTGTACCCGTTGCCCGAAATGAGGTAGTCGTAGAGTCTCAGCACGACGGCCTTTTGCGTCCGCTAGCGTTGCCCGGGACGCCGGTAGGCGATCACTGCAGGGGGCACCGTGATGTCCGCGCGCAACTTCGGGTCGGGAAGCGGCGCACCGGGGACCGCGGGCAACGGCAGCTCGCCGGCCCAGACCTCGAGGGCGTAGTCCTCCTCATCATCCGCGGGCGGCCCGCTGCGTCGTTTGGCCGTCGCCTCATCGGTGGGCAGCGCCAGAACGAGGGTCTGTGCGAGCTCTTTCACGTTGGGCCTGCGCGCCTCGTTCCAGCGTCCCGGCACGACGTGTTCCACGATCGCGCGCAACGCCGCCAGACGCTCCTCGGCGTCATCCACCAAGCGGGCCGTACCCAGCACGACGACCGAGCGGTAGTTCATTGAATGGTGAAACGCCGAACGCGCGAGCACGAGACCATCGAGCAGCGTCACGGTGACGCAGACCGGGATTCCCCCCGCCACGGCACGAAGCAGGCGGCTCGCTGACGACCCGTGGAGGTAGAGCGTGTCCCCGTCGCGACCGTAGACCATGGGAATCACGTACGGCTGCCCATCGACGGCAAAGCCCACGTGACACACGAGCCCCTCGTCGAGGATCGCCTCGATCACTTCGCGCTCGTAGCTCGCGCGCTCGGGAAGGCGCCGGACGGTGCTCCGCGCGCTCGGTGTTGCATCGGACATCTGTGAGCCCCCCTCCCGGTCCACGCATCTTCGCCGCGAGGACCTGACCTCGGCCGATCCGGCCACACTGGGACGGCCAGCGTAGCGGCTCCCCGGCCGCACCGCGGCGCCGGGCGCTTCGGTTGGACGGGCGCCCCCTTGCACGCCGGGTTGCGAACACCTTGCCGGTAGCCACCGCTCATCCTCGCTCAGGTTGCCGCTCCCGCGGGCCGAAGCCGAGGGGCGAAGTCTTTTGGGGGAGCGCATGCTTCGAGGTATCCGTCTTTGGGTTGCCGCCTTGACCGTCGTCGGTTTCACGGGCTGCATTCACCATCACCACCCGGCGCCGAACCCGGTCGTCGTGCAGAAGGCGGGGCCGCCCCCCCATGCCCCGGCGCACGGATACCGGCGCCACCACCACCGCGACGGCGTCGACCTGGTCTTCGACAGCCACGCCGGCGTCTACGTCGTGGTGGGCTGGGATCACCACTTTTACAGCGGCGAGTCGTACTTCCGCTTCGCCCACGGCGTCTGGGAGACCAGCGCCGACTTGCGATCCGGCTGGCGAGCGGTCGAGGTTCGCCGGGTTCCCGTGGGCCTGCGCGGCAGGTACGTCACGAAGCGGCAGCGGAAGCACAAGCACTCCTACCCGGCCAATCACGACGACTAAGCGTCTGCAATATCCGGCGGTCCGGCGCCCGCGAGCGTGCGCCCTCGCCCCTCGGTACCCTTCCCCGGGTGCAAGCCGACGGGAGCGCCGAAGAACCCGCCCTTGTGGAGAGCGCAAGACGCTTCTGCCGCGAGGTGATCCTTCCGCACGAAGCGGAGTGGGAAGCAGCGCGCCGGGTTCCCGATGAGGCGCACCGGGCCGCCGCCAAGGCGGGCCTCACCCTTTCCCTCCTCCCCGAGCGGGCGGGAGGACGCCCGATTCCGTTGCCCGTTGTGGCGCGCATCACCGAAGAACTCGCGTACGGCGGCCTGGCGCTCACGCTTCCCCTGCTTGCGCACAACTATGTAGCCTGGAGCATCGCCGATCACGGGAGCGAGGCCCTCCAGCGCCGTTACCTGCCCGATATGTTGGCCGGTGAGCGTCTCGGCGTTTTCAGCCTGACCGAGCCCGATGCGGGGAGCGACGCCGCCGCGCTGCGCACCGAAGCGCGCAAGGACAGCGACGGCTGGGTACTCGACGGAGAGAAGGCCTGGGTCTGCCGGGTGCAGTCCGCCGACTTCTTCGTCGTCTACGCGCAAACCGCGCCCGGGAGCGGAGCGCGTGGCATCGCGCTCTTCCTGGTGGACGGAGACACCGCGGGTCTCGAGCGGGGCGAGCCCTACCAATTGCTGGGCGGCCACGCGATCGGGTTGGGGTCGCTGCGCCTACGCGCCTGTCGGCTGCCCGCCGAGGCGCTCCTCGCGCCGCCAGGCCAGGGACTCGCCTACGCGCTGCGCGCCATCGACGTAGCCCGCGCATCAGTCGCGGCCATGTGTTGCGGCTTGCTCCGCCGCGGCCTCGACGTCGCCGTCGCCTATGTGAAACAACGCGAAGCCTTCGGGCGGACCGTGGCGGACTTCCAGGGCGTGCAGTGGATGCTGTCGGACGTCGCCACCGATCTCGAAGCCGCGCGGCTCCTCGCCGACCAAGCCTTCGAGCGCGTCGGCGAGGGACGCGCCGGTACCGTGCCGGCCGCCCACGCCAAGAAATTCGCGGCGCGCGCCACCTTCAAGGGCCTCTCCGACTGCATGCAGGTGATGGGCGCGGAAGGCATGAAACAGGACCACCCGCTCGCACTCCACCTGGCTTACGCGAAGATGGCCAACTACGTGGACGGCGCGACGGAGATCCAGAACGTCGTGCTGAGCCGGGCGCTCTTCGGCCGCTGAAGCCGGCCCTCAGGCCTCTCGCTGCAGGGCGGCGCGCAGGCCGTCGGGAAGGGGAGTCGGCCGTTGGTCGGCCCCGATCGCGACCGCGACGATTTTGCCGGTGATGCAGAGCGGGCCTTCCGGGCGGCGGATCTCGTAGCCATAGGTGATCGAGGTGCGACCGACCTGCAGCACGGTCGCGCGGCAATCGATCTCCTCGTCGAAACGGAGCGCTTCGCGAAAGTCGGCCTCGACGTGCACGCGCGGCAAATTGCGCTGCGGCTCTCCGCCGATCTCGGCATTCACGGCCCGCATCAGCCCATGCTCGGCGGCCTCGAAGTAGCGCATCGCCGCCGTGTAGTGAATCCGCCCGCTCATATCGGTGTCCATGAACGCAACCCGCAAGCGTTGGGTGTGGCTCCGCAACAGCAGCCCTCCGGACGGGGCACGCTACCACGTCTCCCGGCGCCGGCAGCCCTCGGCCTCCGCTTGAACGCTGCCTAGAGCCGACCCGGGCGGCTGTCGGGTCCGGGCGCCGCGGCGACGCGTTCGCGCGCGAGCGCCGCGTTGAGGGCCCGCAGCTCCGCTTCGACGCTCGCTCGATCCGCGCCGTAGGGCGGGCGAAGCGAGGCATTCTCGAGCTCGATCGACTGTCCGGTGTGCGCGCGCAGGGCCTGCTCGAGCTCCGCCGCGGTGCGCCCGTCGAAGGGAACGCGTT
>CAZTOE010000254.1:0-6570 GCA_964615045.1 uncultured Spirochaetales bacterium | reverse complement strand
AGCGGGCGCTGCGCCATCGGCCCCTGACCCTCGATGCGCCCCTCGAGGAGCGCGCGCCCCATGGGCCCCGCGACATCGAGTGGCTCCACGAGCTCCGTCCCCGTGTCCGTCATGCGAAAGCGTCCGGAGAGCGAATCGAAGGGAATCGCGACTCCGGCCTCGCCGAGCGCGATTCCGCCGGGCCCGGCGCGCAATGCGATGGTGCCGGTCCAGAGGGCGGCGCTCCGCTCCCCTTCGAGCTGTAGCTCGGCGGGTGCCTCCACTCGCGCGCGAATCCCCCAGCTCGCGAGCGGGATGCGGCCGAGCGCCATGTCCTCGATTCGCCCCGCCAAGGCCCCCCGGCCGGGGCGGACGAAACCCCGGAAGTTGCCCCAAGTGCTGTTCACCTTGAGCGCGAACCGGGGTTGCCCCCACAGCCAGCTCAACGCGGCGGCCGGCTTGACGCGGGCGTACGCGATCTGCAGGCGGGTCCCGTCCGGCCACTGCAACAGCCCTCCCCGCGCTCGGACCTTGGGCGTGCCCCAATCGAGCTCCGCTTCAATCATCTGAAACGAGGCGCGCGCACCGGTGCTTCGCTCGAGAGCGTCTTGCAGCCACGGCTCCAGGAGATGGTAGGGGAAGCGCGCCACGGTGAAGATCGCGGTCAGCGCGACGAAACTCGCGATTCCGAGCAGCAGGGAGCCGCGCGGACCCAGCAGGAATTCGCGTACGCCTTTCCCGACCCCCACGGCGCCTAACGTGGCTCGAAGGAGGACACGGTGAAGGTGACATCCAGCAGATCGCTCTTGGAAGCGTGGGTGCGGATGCGAAGGCTCTTGACCGAGAGCAGCTGCGGCGCGGATTCGATGCGGTGCAGGAAATTCACCGCCTGCGCGAGTGTGACTTCTTTCAATTCGACCTGCACCTTGGCTTCGCGGTAACGCTCGTGGGTGGGGGCGGATTGGGGCTCGACCGAAGCGACCTGCACCGCCGACTGGCTGGCCAACGACTCGAGGGTGGTGAAGAGGTTGCCGCGGGGCCCGGTACGAACGCGTTCTTCGACATGGGCGAGCCGCCCCTCGACTTCGGCCAGTTCCTCGCGCAGCCGCACCGCCAACGCGAGTTCCTGTTCAACCGTATCGACCCGCTGGAGGGCTGCATCGACGCGGGCGACCGCGGGGGACACCAGGCCGAACCACACGACAATCACCGCGAGCGAGGCCCCGGCAAACGAGACCAGGAGCCGCTCGCGGCCATCGAGTTCACGCCACTGGTCAAGCAGGCGTTGGACGAACTCCCTCACGGCATCGCTCCTTCGGCCAGCCGAACGGTGAGGCTGAAGGTGTTGCCCCCGCGATTGGAATCAGCCTGGATCTCGCTGACCCGGATTTCGCCGAAATGCGGGTCGTCGGAGAGCGCGGCCTGTAGCTGGTCGACCGCTGCGAAGCTTGGCGTGTGTCCCCGGATGCGAACCACCTGGCCGTCAATGCCGAGCTCCTCGAAGACCAGCGCCAGCTCCGCCGGCACCCTGCGCGAAATCTCGGTGAGCAGGCCCAGCGCCGAGAGGTTGCCCCCGTACAGCCCGAGCTGGTCGGCGCGCTCTCGGGCGTCGCGCAGCGTGTCGCGAAGCGCAGCGGGGATCGACCGCGGGAGCGGCTGCCCGGGCGCCACCTCGCTCCACAGGTCTTCCATCTGTGCCTCGAGGCGATCCGCGTGCCGGTCGGCGAGGGCGAGCTGGGTGGCCCCCGAGACGAGTGCGAGCGCCACGGTGGCGGCGGCGAGACGCCCGGTCCAGCGAAACTGCTGGCCGAACCCACCGAATTCGAAGCGGGGTGCGAATTCCCCCTGAAGGAAATTGGTGCGGGTCCGCGCCCGGGCCGTGCCTCGGGCCGCCAGCGCCAGCGCCGGCGCGAACAAGACCGGGTCGCCCGCCGCGGCGAACTCCCCCAGTTCTGCCTGCGGCGGGAACTCCAGGCGCCGAGTGGGAATCCCCGTGCGTTCGCGGAGGTAGGCGTCGAGTCGCGCCAGCCGCGCGGTTCCGCCCACGAGCGTCAGGCCACGCAACTGCTCCTCGGCCGGGCCCGCCAGGATCGGCTCGAAACTGGTGAGGGCCCGCACCATGTCCCGGGCCAGGTTGTCGAGCACCGCGGATGCGCGGGAGTACCGCACCTCGAGCCCGCGTTCGAAGATGCCCTCGGCACATTTGGCGCGTTCTGCTTCTTCCGTCGAGCAACCGAGCTCTTCGGCAATGGCCTGGGTGAGGAGCGCGCCACCGAAGGTCAGGGTACGGGCGGCGCGCGGGTGGCCGTCGATCACCAGGCACAGCGTCGTTTTGCTGTGTCCCAGGTCGGCGATCACGTGGGGCTCTTCTTCGCCGCGAAACACCTCGAGGTTCGCCAGACAGAGGCCCTCGCCCTCCAACACGCGCGGTGAGAGCCCAACGGTCTGCAGTTGTTCGATGCGCTCGGCGACCTCTTCGCGACGCACCAAGGCGGCGGCGACCTCCGCCTCAGCGTGGGTCGATGGAAGCAACTCGTAATCCACCACCACGTCATCGATCGCGAAGGGCGTTTCGTTCTCGATTTCGAAGGGGACGGCCTGCGCGAGGCGCTTGCGGCTGCGAAACGGAAACCGCAGGACGCGGCGGGTGAGCCGCTGACTGGCAATCGCACACACCAACCGCGCGCCCGCAAAGGCCGAGGGATCCAGCGCGGCCAGGGCCTGGTTGGGGTCGGGAAGAGTGGGGACCGTCTGGACCCGGGCGACTTCGATCTGGCGCAGCGAGGTGCGCAGCTCCACGAGCTTCAGGCTGTGACTGCCCAGATCGAGACCGATGACCCGTCCCCACATAGTCTTATGGATAACTCAGAGCAGCCGCCAATCCAGGCGTTTCAGTTCGGGCGGCTCGCTGCGGTCAATTGTGGCGACTACGGTTCGCTCGACGTTTCCCACCCGCGCACGCGCCTGGATCTCGAATAGGTGAGATCTTTCAACGAAGGGCGGTTCGAGTTGCTCTTCCAAGCTGAAGTTCATCGCGTCCTGGAACGCGACGCAGTTTTCGTCCGCCACACTGCCGCAGAGGAGATTCTTCTCGCGCTGCTCGACCGCGCGGCGCACATCGTCTTCTCCGATCGGTCGCAGGTCGGCTCCGGTGGCATCGCGGATTTCGAGCTTGGCGAGGACCCACGGCTCGGCGGTGTTCAGGTTGATGCCCCGTTTGCCGCGCAGGGGATAGATCGTCACGTAGGGCTTGAGCGCCTCGACCAGACGCCCGTCGAAGCCTTCGACGAGGCGCAATTCATCAATCGAAAGCAGCGGCCGGTCGGGGGGTTTCGCGGAATCCGGGCGGCGGGCGTAGGGGTCGAGTTCCGACTCCCCGTTGGTACTCTCGCCGTCCGCATCGATCCAATCGACGAGGTTGCGGTAGAGCAGCTCGGGGTCGTAGAGCTTTTCTTCGGGGCGACCCGGCATCTCGTCGATGATCGCGGCAAAGAGGTCGATCCAGGCGCGGGCCGCAGGGCGCTGATTATCGCCCGCGGAGGCCCCGTCGTTGTCGCCGGCCGCGTCGATGGTATTCAGGTTGAAGCGGCCTCCCAGATCCTGAATCGCGATCCGCAGCGAGCGCCGGTCCTCCTGGAGCACGTCCAGGGTACCCACCCGCGACCAAATGTCGTGGAGGCTCTCGGGGCCGGGGTGCTCGAGTTTGATCCGAAGATCTTCGAGCAACACGGCTTCGGCCAGGCGAATGCCCCCCCGGGCCAAAGCCTCCGCCTCGCGCGCGGCGTCGCGATGCCGCACCACGCTGGTATCGAGAATCACGCGTCGCTGGAGCGCTGTGACCGTCGCCGCCAGCAGCAAGACGAAAAAGAGCACCACCACCAGCACCATGCCTTTTTGCCGCCGCCGCGCGCTCATTCGCAATCCGCCGGAAGGGCGAAGGGGAGCAGGCCCTGGTTTTCCGCACCGAGCGCCGAGGGGAGGGAGCGCAGCACGTCTTCTTCTTCCGGGCCGAGCCGGGCCACCAGTTCGGGATGCAGGTCGAGACAGGCGCTCATACTCATCCCAGCCTCGGCGCCTTCATCCTCGCCTCCCTCCTCATTTTGTGCCGCTTCATTGCCCCCCGCCTCCTCGAGAATTGCCGCGAGGTCGAGGGGCCGCAGCGGGAGAAAGACTTGCCGAACAAAGGGCCCCTCGATCGCCTCGCTCTCGAAGTCGCGGTAGAGCGCGACGTGGATCTCCGCCGCGATCGGGAGGTCGTCGGAATAGGTAAGAGTGCTCGAGTCCCATTCGCTGGTCCAATCGCCGCTCGCCCCCCCCACGCCGGCGGCACCCCCCCGAAGGAACCGGCCGCCGAAGGCCGCCACGTTTTCCGCCACGAGCTTCGATTCCTCGTGTCCGGGGAAGTCGCGATCGAGGCCCGCCGGAAGGCGGGCCTCCGCAGAACGACGCAGCTCGGGAATCCCGCTATCGGAAGACTCGAGGGTCCAGGTCACGAGTTCGAGATCCGATCCATCACCATCACCGCGCGGGCGTCGACCACGGGTCATGAACTTGAGGCGTTCTGCGCCGGGATCCTCGTCGGCATCCTCCGCCAGGAAGAGCCACGGGTGGCTCAGGGGGTCTTCGCCTGGGGCCCGCTGCACCAATACGGCGCGCTCCAGGTCAGTTGCGACGCGGTCGACGAGCAGCATTGCGCGGCGGGCCCCCGCGACGTGACGAATCGCGGCGTCTGCCTGTCTGCCGAGATCGAGAAACACGTTCACGGCGAGGGTGAGGACGATGGAGGTGAGAAAAACGGCGGCCAGCAACTCAATCAGCGAGAAGCCCGCGCGCCGGGTTCGCGCGCCACTCACTGTTGATTTTCCTCCCGCCCCGCGCCAGGGGCCTCGACGCTTCCCACCAGCCGGTCGAGGATGGGCGCCGCTTGGAGGGTGTCGAAAGCAAAGGTGGTTCGCGAGACGGCGCGTTCGCTGAAGCCCTCCTGCCACTTGATCCGGATGTCGACCCGCCGAAGGGGACTTTGATCGGGGCGGGTGCCGCCGAGGAGGCTCACGCCGTCGACCTGTGTTTCAACTGGCGCCCCGCGCTCGGGTGGAGGAACCGCGAGGGAGACGGGTGCGACTTCGATCTCCACCTCGTACGCGTCGACTTCGCGGGTTTCCGAGCTGGGGATCACGCCCGCATCGAGCGCCTCCTCGATCTCGAACACCTCGTGGTCGGCGATCAGCGACGCCTCGAGGTATCGGCGCGTTTCACCTTCGCGCAAAAGCCCCTCGCTGCCGGCCTGAATCACCGTGATGTAGCCCACACCCAGCACCGCGACGGCGGCGAGAACCTCGATCAAGGTGAGACCGGAGCGGGTTCCCCGGGTGCCTCGCGCTCGCTCAGGCCGCGTCATCGTAGATCGCGACGCCTTCCGCGAATTCCTCGAGCTCGACGACGTAGCGGTGCTCGCCCGCATCATCGCCCACCCAGATGCGCGCCGGGTCGGCTCGCCCATCGGGGTCGAAGCGCAGGGTGATCTCGCCGTCGAGCTCTCCGGTGTCTCCCTCCACCCCGAGGAGCAGGACCCCGCTGCGGGTCGCATGCCCACGACCGGCCCGGTTCGGCACTGGTTCGAAGTCTTGCTCGGGCGGCGTCGGGGGGGACAGGGCGATCCCCCTGGGCTCCGGATCGTCCTCAAAGCGGGGCGGGAGCCACTCGAGTTGATGCCAGGATGCGTTGACGTCGATCCGCACCCGGTGGACGCGGCCCGTCACGATGGCGCGCTGACGGGCGAACTCCAGCACGTCGGAGAGTGCTTCGGCTTCGCTCCGAACCGAGCGATCGCGACTCCAGGAGAGCTGGGGATACACCACTGCGGCGACCAGCCCCATGATCGTGATGACGGCCATCAGCTCGATCAGGGTGAAGCCGGCGCGCCCGGAGAGCGGCGCCTCCCCCCGCATCATCCCGTCGTGCCCGCCTCGCTCGCCCAATTCCCAATGTCGGCGTTGGTGCCCTCACCACCGGGGGCGCCGTCCTTGCCGAAACTCCACAGGTCGAAAGAGTGCTCGTTGAACGTACCCGGCGAGCGGTACTCGTAGGGCTGATTCCACGGATCGGTGGGCACCGCTCCGCCCTTCAAATAGCCCTCGGGTCGATAGGAGTGCGGGATCGGCTCGATCGAGGGCTTGCGGATCAGCGCTTCGAGACCCTGTTCGGTGCTCGGGTAGCGACCGTTGTCCATCTGATAGAAATCGAGCGCGGCCTCGATCTGCTTGACCTGGGTGCGGGCGGTGGTGACCCGCGCCTTCTCGATCTGTCCGAACACCGCGGTCGCCACCAGGGTGCCGAGCAACCCGATGATGACGACCACGGCCATGATCTCCACCAAGGTGAAACCGCGGCGGCGTCGGGGTGCTTCTTTGAGTTGTCTGTCCATAGTGTCTTCCTCTTACGCTCCGAGCGATGTGGTGACCTGGAGCAGCGGAACCAGGGTGGCGGCGATGATCGTCACCACGATGCCCACCATCACCAGGATCAGAATGGGTTCGAGCAGCGCCGTGAGGCGCGTCACCGAAGTCTCAACCTGTTCCTCGTAGCTCTCCG
>CAZTOE010000253.1:0-6582 GCA_964615045.1 uncultured Spirochaetales bacterium | reverse complement strand
GAACAGAAAATAGTCGACGTCGGCCAGCTTGACGCCGGCCGTGTCGAGCGTTTCCTGGAGCACCTGAGGCATCCGCGTCACAGCGTGTTTGAAGACGTAGCGGCCTTCCATATACGGCCATTGGCGGCCCTCGGCGAGGATCTCGGGCGTGATACGTTGAGGCGTGTGGCCCGAACCGGGCGCCTCAATCCAAAGCCGTCTCGCGTGCTTGCCCTGCGCGTGGAGGCGGATCGCCAGGAGCCCCGCTGGGTCGTTGGGTTCCTCGTTGGCTTCCAGCACCACGGCGCCGGCACCGTCTCCGAAGAGCACCGCCACGTCGCGCCCCCGCGTCGTCAGGTCGATCCCCGTCGAATGCACTTCGCAACCCAGGACCAAGACGCGGCGCATCGACCCGGAGCGGATCATCCCGTCTGCGACCGAGAGCGAGTAGAGGAAGCCGCTGCACTGGGCGCGCAGGTCGAAGCAGGGGATCGTTCCGGCTCTGAGGCGCTCGTGGAGGAAGAACGAAGTGCCGGGAAAGTCCGCTTCCGGTGAGAGCGTTGCGAGGATGATCGCGTCGAGATCCTCTACCTCGCAATGGGCCGCGTCGAGCGCCTGTTGGGCAGCTCGCTCTGCGAGCAGCGAGGGGGGTTCCCCCGGTTCGATGTAGCGCCGCTCCGCGATCCCGCTGCGTTGGCGGATCCATTCATCGCTGGTGTCCATCAACTGCTCGAGATCGCGGTTCGTCACCACCCGGTCGGGGACGCACATCCCCGTTCCCACCACCTTCGACCGGCGCGTCATCCGCTTCCCCCCTCCGCGGCCAGCGCGTAGAGACGCTGGCGGTGAAGCTCGGATAGATCTTCCTGCCACAGAGTCTTTTCGACCTGTTCCAGGAGATCCCGTAGGCCGATCTCCCGCAGCGCGGAGATCGCCACGCCCGTTCCGCGGCCGGCCAGCGCCCCGGCCGCGGCCGGCGGAAGCCGATCGATCTGGTTGAAGACCAGGAGCTCCGGGGTTTCGCCGTAGCCCATATCGCTGAGAACCCGGCGCACGGTCACGATGCGTTCTTCCATTTCCGGCGCCGAAGCGTCCACGACGTGGAGAAACAAATCGGCGTCCCCTAGCTCCTCGAGGGTGGCGCGAAACGCCTCCACGAGGTCGGGAGGCAAATCGCGGATGAAACCCACCGTGTCGGTGATGATCACCTCTCGCTCGCGCGGGAACCGCAGGCGCCGCGAGGTCGGATCGAGGGTCGCGAACATCTTGTCTTCGATCGTGACTTCGGCGCGGGTGAGCGCCCGCAGCAAGGTACTCTTCCCCGCGTTCGTGTAGCCGACGATCGAGAGCACGGGCACGCCGCGCCGCTCGCGCCGGCGCCGCCGACCTTCCCGCTCGCGCCCGAGGCGTTTGAGTTCGCGCTCGAGGCGCGCAATCCGTTCGCGGACCCGGCGGCGATCCACTTCAAGGCGTTGCTCGCCGGGGCCCCGCCCGCCAATGCCGCCGCCCAAACGTGAGAGCCCCTCGTCCCGCTGGGCCAGACGCGGCAGCCGATAGCGGAGCTGCGCGAGCTCCACCTGGAGTTTTCCGTCCCGTGTGCGGGCGCGCTGCGCGAAAATGTCGAGAATCAGCTGGGTGCGGTCAATCACGCGCAGGTCGAGGCGCTCGCCCAGGTTGCGCGCCTGCACCGGGGTAAGGTTGCTGTCAAAAATCACCAGGTCCACATCGTGGCGAAACGCGTTCACCACCAGCTCGTTCAAGCGGCCCGCGCCGAGCATCGTGCGCGGGTCAGGACGCGCCCGGCGCTGGACTAGGACCTCGACGACCTCCACTTCGGCGGAACGCGCCAGCTCGCACAACTCGGCGACCGATTCGTCGGTTTCGGCTCGACCGCGTCCGGCGCTCACCGCCACGAGCAGCGCGCGCTCTCCTTCCGTGACCGCCCGCGTCCGCACGCTGCGCGAGAGCTCATCCTCGAGCGCCCGAATCCAATCCGCAAAATCGATATCCACTTGCGCCGGAGGCACGGGTGGAAGTTTCTCGATGATCGTGCCGTCCTGACGCGCGGGCCGCAGGTGGGCGATGTGCGCGTCGCCCGGGAGGCCGTCCTCCGACACGCCCAAGCTCACCATGGCGTCGAGATGCAGGACCGCGAGGTCCGTGAGATCGTCTTGGGTCAAGGAGGGACCCGTGGACTCACGGAGATGGGTATGGATGCAGCGCAACCCGCGCAGCCGTCCCAAGCCGGCTCGCAGTCGGCCCCAATCAGGTAGCTCGATCTGGTCCGAGCTGCCTACCATCACGTGGGTGACAGAACCGCGCCGATCGAGGAAGACCCCGACCTGGCGCCGAATCTCGCGCGAGAGACTCGCCAGCTCGCGGGCGAGCTCCTGGGTCAGGAGCCGATCCTGGGGCAGGCGACGGCGGTAGAGTCGCTGCAGCGCCTGATGCTGGCTGGATTTGAGCCCGTGCGTATTACCGTGGATGCGTATCGCCGCGCTCTCCTGTGCGCAGAGCCCGCTCTTCGATGCCGAGAGTTGACCGGACAGTAGCTCAGGCCCTGGAATTCTGTTCCCCTGGGGAACGGCGACTGGGGGTCCGGCTGTGCGCGAGCGGCTCAGCCCACCACGCCTTGGTGACGATGAAACGAAACACAGGGCTCCCGGCGCTCAAAGGCGGGCGAACGTTTACCCTACGGACCGGGAACCACGAGGAGGGCGGATGGCGGAGCAAGCACCGGCGCTTGCGGTGATCGTGCTCGCGGCGGGCCACGGCACCCGCATGAAGTCGAAACTGGTGAAGGTCCTCCACCGCGTCGCCGGTCGGCCGATGCTCGCATACCCGTTGGCCGCCGCCCGGGCGCTGCAACCCGAGCGGCTCGTGGTCGTGGTCGGCAAGGACGGCGAGCGGGTTCGGGAGACTTTTGCCGGACAGGCCGACTTCGTCCTCCAGTCCGAGCAACGGGGTACGGGGCACGCGGTCCTGGCGGCGCGTGACGCGCTCAAGGGCTTTGGCGGCGAGATCCTCATCCTCTACGGCGACACGCCGCTGCTGCGAGACGGTTCGCTGCGGGCGCTCCGCAACGCCAAGCACGAGACGAAGGCCGAGCTGATGATCCTCTCGGCGGAACTGCCGCTGCCCGGACGGATTGTTCGAGACGCTGCGGGTCGCCTCGCGCGCATTGTGGAGACCACCGACGCCACTCCCGAGGAGCTCGCGATTCCGGAGGGCAACACTGGCGTCTACCTCGTCGACAGCGAGCTACTGTGGAGTGGCCTCGACCGGGTGGACGACCGCAACGCCCAGGGCGAGATCTACCTGACCGACATCGTCGCCGCGGCGGTTGCCGAGCGCCGCAGCGTGGAAGCGCTGCGCGTCTCCGACCCCGACGAGGCTCTCGGCGTCAACACGCGCGCCGAACTCGCCCAGGCAGGGGGCATCCAAATGAGGCGCAACGCCGAGCGCTGGATGGCGGAGGGGGTCACGCTGATCGACCCCGCGACCACCTATCTGGATACCGATGTGGTGGTGGGTCGCGACACCGTGATCGAGCCGGGCTGCGTGATCCAAGGTGTCACGCGGATCGGAGCGAGCTGTCATATCAAGGCGCACACGACGATTGAGGACTCAGAGATTGGCGACGACGTGGTCCTCGGACCGTCCGCGCACCTGCGCCCCGGCAATCGCCTCGGCGACGGCGTGCGGATCGGAAACTTCGTCGAGTTGAAGAACAGTGTCCTCGGCGCCGGCGTGAAGGCCGATCACCTCTCGTACATCGGTGATGCCGACGTCGGTGAGGGAGCCAGTTTTGGGTGCGGGTCCATCGTGGTGAACTATGACGGCGTCGAGAAACATCGCACGCAGGTGGGCGCGCGCGCCTTCATCGGCTGTAACGCAAACCTCGTGGCCCCCGTCAGCGTGGAGCGTGACGCCTTCGTCGCGGCGGGCTCGACGATCACCCGCGACGTGCCCGCCGACGCCCTGGCGATCGAACGCGATCAACAGCGCAACCTCGAGGGTTGGCGCCGAAATCGGGACGAGAAAAAACGCGCCGCGAAGAGAAAGCGCGACGATAGCGGCTGAGGAAGAGCGATATGTGTGGAATCGTCGGCTACAGCGGGCGCGACCGACGCGCCATCACCGTCCTGATCGAGGGGCTGCGGCGCCTCGAATACCGGGGCTACGACTCGGCCGGGATCGCGGTTCAGCAGGACGGCGATCTGATCATTCGCCGAGCAGTGGGCAAGCTCTCCGCGCTTGAAGAGATGATCAAGGACGAGCGCATTCCGGGTCGCACCGGCATCGGCCACACGCGCTGGGCGACCCACGGCCGCCCTTCCATCCCGAACGCTCACCCCCACCGCGCCGGCGACGTCGCGGTGGTCCACAACGGCATCATCGAAAACTACCGTGCCTTGCGCGAGCGCCTCGAGGCGGCGGGTCGCGAGATCGAGTCCGAGACCGATACCGAGTTGATCGCCCATCTGGTCGACCTCGAGGTGCGGTCGGGCAGCGAGTTGCTCGCGGCGGTGCGCTCCGCGTGCGCCGAACTGGTGGGCTCGTACGCGATCGCCGTCCTCTGCGCCTCGCAACCCGGGACCCTCATCGCGGCGAAGAGCGGCGGCAGCCCGATCATCCTCGGGGTGGGGGACGAAGAGGGCTTCGTCGCCAGCGACATCCCCGCCATCCTGCCCTACACGCGTCAGATGCTGTTTCTCGAAGATGGGGAGTTCGCCGAGGTCGACGCCCGGGGGGTGCGCATCGTCTTGGCGTCGGGCGCGCCCGTCGATCGCCCCCAGCGCACCATTCCCTGGGATCCCGTCGCCGCCGAGAAGGGTGGCTACGACCGCTTCATGCAGAAGGAGATTTTCGAGCAGCCGCGCGCGATCACCGACACGATCGGCACCCGCATCACCGAGAGCGGCACCATCGACCTCGACGGGATCGAGCTCTCCCCCGAGTACGTGAGCAGCCTCGAGCGCATCCACATCGTGGCCTGCGGGACCGCCTACTACGCCGGGATGGTCGGCAAGTATATGATCGAACGCCTCGCCGGGATCTCCACCGAGGCCGACCTGGCGAGCGAATACCGCTACCGCGACCCGATCGCGAACGAGCAGGTTTTGGTGGTCCCCGTGTCCCAATCCGGGGAGACGGCCGACACCCTGGCGGCCCTCCGGGAGGGAAAACGGAAGGGCGCGCGCGTGCTCTCGATCTGCAATGTCCGTGAAGCGACCATCGCCCGCGAGAGCTCCGACGTGCTCTACACTCACGCGGGCCCCGAGATCGGGGTCGCTTCGACCAAGGCCTTCACCACCCAGATCGTGGCGCTCTATCTCCTTGCCCTCAAGCTCGCGGAGGCCGGAGGCCGCCTGTCGGGCGAGCAGCTCGCGGAGCGTGTCGAAGAACTGCGAAGTCTGAGGCGGCGTGTCGAAGCGGCCCTCCGACTCGACGACCATATCCGCGAGGTCGCACACACGTACAAAGACGCCCGCAGCGTTCTGTATCTGGGGCGCGGGGTGATGCATCCGATCGCCCTCGAGGGCGCGCTCAAGTTGAAGGAGATCTCGTACATCCATGCCGAGGGCTACGCAGCCGGCGAGATGAAACACGGCCCCATCGCGTTGATCGACGAGAATATGCCCGTGGTTGTGATCGCCGAGCAGGGGCCGGTATACGAGAAGGTTGTGTCGAACATCGAGGAGGTGCGGGCGCGCGACGGACGCGTGATCGCGATCGCGACGGAGGGCGATCGAGACATCGCCGCGAAGGCCGACCACGTGATCTACGTTCCTTTGCTCGGCGAGTTCCTGAGCGCGATCATCGCGGTGGTGCCGCTCCAACTTCTCGCATACCACGTGGCCGTCATGAAGGGGACGGACGTCGATCAACCACGCAACCTCGCCAAGAGCGTGACCGTCGAGTAAGGTGCGGGGCGCCCCCGGCGTGGACGCACCCGATTGCAAGACGACTTTCTCTCAAACGATCGGATCAGCGAGAGGCAGATCCTCGAGGGTCTGAACCCGGAGCAGCGCCGCGCCGTCACCACGACGGAGGGTCCGCTCCTGGTCCTGGCAGGCGCCGGCAGCGGGAAGACCCGCGTCCTGGTCCACCGCATCGCCTACTTGATCGGGGTTTGCGGGATCCCGCCCGAGCATATCCTCGCGGTTACCTTCACCAACAAGGCCGCCGCCGAGATGCGCGAGCGCGTGGTGAAACTCCTCGGACCCGAGGGGCAGGACGTCCTGGTGGCGACGTTTCACTCCACCTGCGTGCGGATCCTGCGCCGCGACGTGGGACATCTGGGCATCTCTCGCGGCTTCGCCATCTACGACGAAGCCGACAGCCTCGCGACGCTCAAGGAGGCGCTGCGCCGCCGGGGTCTCGATCCCAAGCACTACGACCCGAAACGGTTGCGTTGGCGTATCGACCAGTGGAAGAACAACGGGTTTTTGCCCGCGCGCGCCGCCGAACGCGCGGGGGACCTCGAGGCCGAAGAAGCCGCCGAACTCTACGCCGGCTACCAACGCCTGCTGGCTGAGAGCAACGCCCTCGACTTCGGCGATTTGATCCTGCAGACGACCCAGCTCTTCGAACGCTTTC
>CAZTOE010000252.1:0-6590 GCA_964615045.1 uncultured Spirochaetales bacterium | reverse complement strand
ACGTTCTCGAGACGAGGCCCACGCATTCGGTGGAGATCTCGAAGAACTACCAGCGAGCCACCCGGGAAGAGCTGGGCAAGGTCCGCTTGGGCGAGAAGGTCGGCGAGATCTTTGGGCACGTCGCCGGCCGGCCCTTTGTGCAAGAGCCCTCGCCAGACGATCCCCGCGCCGGCGAGAAGCTGATCTGGAACTACCAGTACGGGTACGCGGCCGGCGACAGCCTCAGCATCGATCCGATGCACTGGACGTATATCCAGCTCGACACCGGCGCGGTCGATCGCCACCTCGAGCTCGAAGGACACTTGCTCAACATCATGGGCCGGGTCGACCAGGATCCGAAGCCCGAGCTCACGCCGAACCGCGACAAGGTCCACCGGTCGTTGTACTCCGTCGTCCGAGAGCCCTTCGAGCTCCGGGACACCCAGCTTCTCATCCACCGCTATATCGATGACATGAAGCGGGATGACGCGTGGATGTACAATGGATTCTCGCGGCGCGTCCGCCGTTTGGCCACGGGGCAGACAACGGATGCCTATCTGGGCTCCGATCTCATGATCGAAGATTTCGGCGGCTACAACGGGCGCGTGTCGGACTATCAGTGGAAATTCGTGGGCGCCTCGAACCTGTTCATGCCGTTCTACAAGCACGACGAGCTCGAAACCTTCGCCACCGATCCTCCGCCCCAGAAGGACGGCTATCAGTTCGTCGCCTTCGGAGGCCAGGGCGGGTGCTATCCCTTGATCCACTGGCAGCTGCGCAAGGTCTACGTCGTCGATGGTGCCCCGCTGGACGAGACCCATCCGCTGAGCCGCCGTCGACTGTATCTGGATGCCCAGACCTTCACGATTCCGTACGAGGACATCTACGACAGCGCCGGGAAGCTTTGGAAGATCTACTTCATCGGCCAGGCGCACCCCGACTTCTACAAGGACGAGCACCGGGGAGAGGGGGTGTCATTTTTCGAAGCGTTTACGGCCATCGATGTCCAGGCCCGGCGGTGCACGATCGGCCAGTTCTATCTGCATCCCAACAGCAAGCGGGTGAAGAGGAAGATCTTCTCGCCGAGCTACATGCAATCCCAGGGAC
The DNA here is from genome assembly GCA_964615045.1 of uncultured Spirochaetales bacterium. GTDB lineage: Bacteria > Myxococcota_A > UBA9160 > UBA9160 > PR03 > JANQRO01. The sequence goes on along the minus strand of CAZTOE010000252.1, from coordinate 5,504 downwards.
ACTAGCGACCCCCCGGACGGAAGCGCCCGCGTTGTCCAAGATCACCGATGCCAACCTCGTCTTTCGAGCACTGATCGTTCTGGGCGTCGTCGGCTTTGCGACCTACCTCGCCGCCGAGCGCGGCGTGCTCACGATCGCGCTGCAATCGGACCGCAGCTACATCTCCTATGTGATCCTCGCCATCTACGCGCTGGCCACGGCCCACTGGCTATGGCTCGCCTATCGGCTCAGCGAGGAGCGCAAATGGTTCGTCGACCTCGAAGAGGCACTCGAGCACAAGCCGCCGGATCTCGCGCGTTTCGACCGCGGTCTGCTCGGTGAATTTCTTCGCAATTGGCAAGCGAAGGGTTCGCGCGGAGACCCTGCGGCACTCCTCACGGCCTTTGGTGATGAGCTTGCCAATCGCCACGCCTTCGGCCACTTCGCTTCGGATGCCTTGCTCAAGTTGGGCCTGCTCGGGACCATCGTGGGCTTCATCCTGATGCTGTTGCCCGTCGGTGAACTTTCCGAGTTCGATGCGAGTCTGATGCAGGAGTTGCTCGGCGCGATGAGCAGCGGCATGGCCGTGGCGCTCTACACGACCCTGGCGGGCTTGGTGACGAGCACAATGTTGAAGCTGCAATACCACATTCTTGACGCATCCGCGGCGGAGCTCGCCACACGCCTGTCCGTGCTTGCCGACGTTCACCTGACGCGCAATGCGACATAGCATCTACCGCCGCGTCGAGTCGCAGGACGCCTTCACCGACCTCCTGTTCAATGCACTGCTCGGTTTCGCCTTCATGTTTGTGGCGGCTTTCGCGTCGATCAACGATGCGGACGAAACCGGCGCCATCGAGTCCAAAGCCGAAGTGCTCATCACGGTGCGGTGGCCGGACGAACATCCCGACGACATCGACACCCTCGTCGAAGACCCGCAAGGTCATCTCCTCTGGTACCGAAACCGCGATACGGGGCTCATGCACCTCGATCGAGATGATCGAGGCGCGTTTGCCGACCGCGTCTCCGTGGCGGGAGTGCAGGTGGGCACCCCGATCAATCAGGAGACGGTCACGCTGCGCGCGCTCCAGCCCGGCGAATACATCGTGAACGTGTTTCACTTCAAGGCCCACTACCAGGCGCCGGTCGCGGTGAGCGTCAAGGTCGAAAAGCTCAATCCGAGCGTGCAGCTCGTCCACTACGACACCGTCGTGCTGCAGGGGATGGGGGACGAGAAGACCGCCGTGCGCTTCACGATCGACGCCGAAGGCGACATTGCAGAGACGAGTACCCTCCCAAAGCCCCTGCTGAGCACGGCGATCGCGGTCGGAAGCGGCCCGCCGTGATCCCGGCGATCGCGGCGCTGACCGCCGCCTACGTGGCGGTGGCCGCGTTGCTTCTTCACCTGAATCTCGCGTCGCGGCATTCGGTGGGGGTGAAGCTGGTGGCCATTGCGGTCGTCACCGCCTGCTACGCACTGGCGTGGCACGGCTCGCTCGGATTGCTGGGCTGGCCGACACCGGACGCCCTGCCGCCGGCGTTTCGCGTCCACGGCATCTGGCTCGACGAGCCCAACAGGGGCGGTGACGGGGGTGGCATCTATTTCTGGGTGCGCCGACTCGATGCGGCAGAGCGTCCCGTCGGACAGCCGCGACTCCACCGGCTGCCATGGAGCAAGCAAGTTGCCGAGTCGGCGCAGTCCGCGCTCGAAGAGCTGGAAGGTGGCGCGCTCCTCGACGGATACCTCTCGGGTCAGGCTGGCCAAGGCGAGGCGCGCGGCAAAGGCGGCACGAACTCCGACGGGTCGGTGCTCCCGAGCGCTGAGGAGGAGCGCCCCCCGCTCGAGTTCCGTCGGGTTCCCGCCCCGGAGCTCCCACCCAAGGAGGCGCCGCCCCGGTACTAGTGCGATCCGACCGTGGTGGAGCTCGTCGCTTTTCGCGCCTGCTGTCGGATGTAGTGGAGCAGCCCGTCGATCTCGCGGTCGCTGAAGTCCCGAAAACGCGGCATCCCCAGCTCGGGCCGGCCGCGCACGACGACCTCCTTGAACTCCTCGTGTGAAGTCGGGATGGGCGAGGCGCGCAGATCCGGGGCGTAGCCTCCCGAAACTACGCCACCGCCGTGACACAGCATGCAAGACTGGGCGTAGGTCTGGAGCCCATCGCGTGCCAGCGCCGGATCCACCTCGAAACCGGGGACGTCGACCGGCTTTGGGAAGTACGGGGGCGGTGACGGCGGCATCGCCACTTTCCCGTCGAGGGCAAAGGTGAAAAGCCGCCGCGGATGCACCCGGTACGCCCAGCCGTGCTGGGCCGAGATCGAGCCCGCGATCAAACCAGATCCGCCCCATCCCACGAGCAGGGACAGATACTGTTTCCCGTCGATCGAGTACGTGATGGGCGGGGCCGAGATCCCCGAACCCACGTTGACTGACCAGAGCTCTTTGCCGCTCGCCGCGTCGTAGGCGACGAATTCGCCGTCGGCACGCCCCTGGAAGACCAGGTTGCCCGCGGTGGTCAGGGTGCCGGGGTTCCAGGCGGCCGGCAGGGGGATCTGCCAGGCTTTTTTCTGCCGCACCGGATCCCAGGCCAACAGCGATGCGGTCCCCGCATCGGGCGCGGTGTCGCTGGTCCCGAACTGGACACCGGTGCTCACGTAGAAGTCCGGCGATTGCCAGTTCTTCACGTCGATGCCCTCTTCTGAGAAGAGTGCGGGCAGCTCGATGGTGGGGAGGTAGGCGAGTCCAGTCTGCGGGTTGTACGACATCGCGTGCCAGTTGTGCACGCCAAAAGGGCTTGGCCACACCAGCTCCTCGCCGTCCTCGTAGCGAGCCCCCTCCACCTCCACCGGGCGCCCGGTGGCCATATCGATGTGGGACGCCCACGTGACCTTGCCGATCTTCTCCGCCGACAAGAGCTTGCCGTTCTCGCGGTCGATCACGTAGAAGAAGCCATTTTTCGGCGCGTGCATCAGCGCCTTCACGGTCCGGCCCCCGATGTCGAGGTCGGCCAACACGATGTCCATGTTCGAGTTGTAGTCCCAACTCTCGCCCGGGACCGTCTGGTAGTGCCACTTGTATTCCCCAGTGTCTGCGTCGAGCGCCACCAGCGCGCATAAGAAGAGGTTGTCGCCCCCGCCCGGGCTGCGGATGCGGCGGTTCCAGGGCGAGCCGTTCCCGGTCCCCATGATGATCTGGTTGAACTCGGGATCGTAGGTGATCCCGTTCCACACGTTGCCGCCCCCGCCGTGGATCCACCAATCGCCCGTCCAGGTCTTCGCGGCCATCTCCATCGCGGCGTTCTCGAAGCCGTCGGCCGGGTTGCCCGGCACGACATAGAACCGCCAGACCTGCTTCCCCGTCGCCGCGTCGTAGGCGGTGACGTAGCCACGCGCGGCGGTGTGCTCGGTCCCGCCGTTGCCGATGATGACCTTGTCCCGGAAAACCTTGGGGGTTCCGGTGATGTAGTACGCCTTTTTGGGGTCCACGGTCATGGTTTCCCAGACGCGCTTTCCGGTCTTCGCGTCGATCGCCACGAGACGCCCGTCGATCGTCGCGATGATCACCTTGCCCTTCCAATACGAGAGGCCGCGGCTCGAGTCCCACATGATCCGCAGACGGTCGCCGGCGTGCTCGATCGACTCTGGGTCGTATTCCCACAAGAGCTTTCCGGTCCGCGCGTCGACTGCCCGGGTCTTGCTGTAGCTGCCGGTGAAATAGATCACCCCGTCGACGACCAGGGGAGTCCCGATCAGGCTGCGATCCTCCGGCAGATCCATGTACCACTGAATCCCCAGTCGACTGACGGTCTCGCGGTTGATCTGATCGAGCGGGCTGTAGCGCTTCTCGCTGTAGGTGCGCCCGTACGCCAGCCAATTGCGGCCGTCGGCCTCGTCAGCAATGGCCGCATCGTCCACCACCGTTGCGGTGGAACTGGGCGGCGCGCCGAAAAACAGGAGACAGATCGGGAGCCAGAAGAAGCGGGTGGGCATGACGGTCGCTCCTCGCGCGGGATGGAATCTCGTGCAACGTCGTTGAGTGCGGAAGAATACCCGAGAAAGCGATCCCTTCGCGAGCGCTGGCGGATCGTCGATGCGGCGCGAGGGCGAAGTCGAAGCGCAGCGGTGGCCCGGGGGGTCGACATCGGAGGGCCGAAAGCATGGCGGGCTTCTTCGCCAAAGAACGCATCGTCGCGCCGCCGGACTTCAACCGCTGGCGCGTGCCGCCCGCCTCCATCGCCATCCATCTCTGTATCGGGTCGGTCTACGCGTGGAGTATCTACAACCCGGCGCTGGTGAGGGTGATCGGCGTGGTCGGCGGCGCGCCCGCCGACTGGGCCCTTTCTCAGGTCGTCTGGATCTTCACCGTCGCGATCGTTTGCCTCGGGCTCACGGCAACCTTTGCGGGGCGGTGGCTCGAGAAAGTAGGGCCGCGGACCGTCGGCGTGGTCGCGGCGTGTTGTTGGGGGGGCGGCTATCTCCTCGGAGGCCTCGGAATCTCGAGCCACCAGCTCTGGCTCCTCTACCTCGGCTACGGTGTGGTCGGCGGCTGCGGGCTCGGCTTGGGCTACGTCTCCCCGGTCAGCACCCTCATCCGCTGGTTCCCGGATCGGCGCGGCATGGCCACCGGGATGGCGATCATGGGTTTCGGCGGCGGCGCCATGATCGCGGCACCGCTCAAAGAGTTCCTGATCCGCGCGTTCTATCGCCCCCCGGCGTTCCTGGGGCCCGCGGACCAGCTAACGCTCGTCACGCGCGATGGCGTCCGTTTCGCGGAATTCGCAGGATCGCTGCGCGAGGTCGTCGTCGTGGCGGGCAACGAGGTCGGTCAAATGCTCGTCCCGAGCCCACCCGGTGTCTACCTCGTCGGCACCGGAACCGTGGGAGCCGCTCAGACCTTTGTCGTCCTGGGGGTCGTCTACTTTGGTGTGATGCTCCTGGCGGCCTTGTCCTACCGCATTCCCGCCGAAGGTTGGAAGCCCGCCGGTCGCACCCGCCCGAAGATCCGGACGGGCCCCAGGCGTTGGACGCCGCTTGTCGCCTCGGCGGGGGGCGCCATGATCACCCGCCACAACGTCGATATCGACGAGGCGCTCAAGACACCCCAGTTCTACCAGTTGTGGATCGTTTTGTGCTTCAATGTCACGGCGGGGATCGGGGTTCTCGGGGTGGCCAAGACCATGATGACCGAGATCTTTGGGACGACCCTGCCCGACGTGGTCGACGGTGCGTTCGCTGCCACCTACGTCGTGATGATCAGCGTCTTCAACATGCTCGGGCGTTTCTTCTGGGCGAGTGTCTCGGATTATATCGGTCGTCGCACAACCTACTGGATCTTCTTCGCCGCCGGGATCGCGCTGTACCTTTCGGTTCCCCTTTGTGCCCAGCGCGTGAGCGCGTCGCCCTCGGTCATCTGGCTGGTGTATTTCTATGCCGCCACCCTGCTCATCTTTTCGATGTACGGCGGTGGCTTCGCGACCATTCCCGCCTATCTGGCCGATCTGTTCGGGACTCGGCATGTGGGCGGGATC
>CAZTOE010000251.1:0-6593 GCA_964615045.1 uncultured Spirochaetales bacterium | reverse complement strand
CACGGGTCTTGCGCTCGATCATCTCCGAGTAGGACTCGATCATGTACTCGAGTTCTTTCAGCTGGGTGACGTTCTGGCATTCGACGACGAGAAGGGAACGTCCCTCGAAGGGATGACTGGCGATCTCGACGGCCAGGTGAAGTGAGCGCCGTCCCACCCGGGTCTCGAGCTCGGTGCGATACGGCCGACCGCGGTCGAAGCGCTTCTGCATCTGATCGGGGTCGAGCTCAGGGAGTAGTTCGCTCAGGGGAACGCCCTGCGCCGCTTCCGGGAACCAGGTGGAGAAGCGGCGGTTGCTGAAGACGATCTGGCGGCTTTCGGGATCCGCCAGGGCCAGGCCCACCGCCGCCGAATCGAGAAGCAGCTCGTTGAACTTGGCGAGGTCCACGGACCTAATCGCCCGTCACGATGAAGCCTGCCCGCCCGCGGACCTCGACCATGACCCGGTGGACGTCGGGGGGCTCCAGCTCGAAATCCTCAAGGGTCTCTTCGAGCAGCGACGCCAACTCCTCGAAGGAGCGGCGATCGATGCCGAGGTGGGCGTGGATCTCCTGCAGATGCTGGTTCGAGAAGCTCGCCGGACCGCCCATCAGCGACGAGATGAACTTGGTCTGGTGATCGATCTGTCGGCGCATGTCGATAGCTTCGAAGTAATCGGCCAGATTCTCCGAGTCGAGGACCTTGTCGTAGAACGCGAGCACGATCTTGCTGACCTTTCCGAAGCCGCCGTACTTCTCGAAAAGGCTGCGCGCCACGCGGATCCTCCGAACCGAATGCTGCACCCTCGCCGCCCCCGCGTCAAACTCTCTATACTGTTGTGGCCGGCACGTCCGGCCGCTACCCCTCTCCGATGGAGGCTCGCCATGGACTTCAACCGCCTACGGCCCATCCTGGGCGTCGCCCTCGGGCTTCTCCTCGTTTCCGGCGCGGCATCCCGAGCCGACGAAACCTGTTTGTCCCCGTACATGGCGAAGATCGTGGGCCAGGAAGATTTCGTCTACGTCTGGACGCTCGGGATGGAGGGCGTCGGGGATGCGCAGGACAAGTTGGTCACGGTGGACGTCAACCCGAGTTCGGAAAACTTCGGCAAGGTCGTTCACAGCCTGTCGGTGGGGGGTCGGAACGAGGCACATCACTCGGGGCTGACCGACGACCGGCGCTTTCTCTGGGCCGGCGGGCTCGACACGAACAAGATTTTCATCTTCGATGTTTCCAGCGATCCCGCCAAGCCCGTGCTGCATAAAACTATCACCGACTTTGTCGCGAAGAGCGGCGGAGTCGTCGGTCCGCACACCTTCTACGCCTTGCCGGGCCGCATGATGATCACCGGGCTTTCAAACAACAAGGACCACGGAGGGCGCACGGCGCTGGTCGAGTACACCAACGAGGGTGAGTACGTCGTGACTCACTGGATGCCCACCGACGACAATCTGCAGGGCGCCGTCAAGGCCGGGAAGCTCGCCGACGGCTACGGTTACGACGTGCGGGCCCTGCCGCGCCGAAACGTGTTGGTGACCTCGTCGTTTACCGGCTGGTCCAACTACATGATGGACTTCGGCAAGATGCTGGCCGACCCAGAAGCGATGAAGCGCTTCGGGAACACCGCGGTGGTGTGGAATCTGCACACGCGCATGCCGAAGACGGTCTTTGACGTCCCCGGGGCCCCGCTCGAGGTTCGCTGCGCCTGGGGCGCCAACCACAACTACTGCTTTACCACCACCGCGCTCACCTCGAAGATCTGGCTGCTCTACGAGGACGACGCCGGAGAATGGCACGCCGAGGACGTGGCGGACATCGGCGATCCCTCGAAGGTGCCGCTGCCGGTCGATATCTCGATCTCTTCCGACGACACGCGGCTGTGGGTCCAAACTTTCATGGACGGCAAGACCCGCCTCTTCGACATCAGCGATCCCCACAAGCCGACGCAGATCTACGAGCAGGAGGTCGGCAAGCAGGTCAACATGGCCTCACAGAGCTGGGACGGAAAGCGCATCTACTTCACCTCCTCGCTGCTGGCCAACTGGGACAAGAAGGCCCAGGACAACGAGCAGTACTTCAAGGCGTTTCGCTGGGACGGCAAGAAGCTCTCCCACCAGTTCACGATCGACTTCGTCGCCGCGAAGCTCGGCCGCCCCCACCAGATGCGCTTTGGAGCCTACGCACTTTATGGTCTCCTTCCTGACGACCCGAATACCGGTCGCGACCACCAGGATGAACGACTGGCGTCGCGCGACTGACCGCGCTCACGTCATCCTGGCGATCGCGGTCGCGCTGACCGCGGGCCCGGTCGGCGCTCACGAGACCCACGACCACAATCGCCCGGGCTCCGCCCCGGTAGTGCTGGCGCCGGGCTACGGCGAGCTTTCCTTCGAACCCCCCGAAGCGGGAAGTTACGCGCTGCCGCCGCTGGGATCCGCCGGGGACGGTGATGTACTCGACGAAGAAGGCCGCGCCACCACGCTGTATCGAGTCTTTGGGGAGCGAACCGTCCTGCTGAGCTTCATCTACGCCAACTGCAGCGACGTCAACGGTTGCCCCCTGGCCACGGCGGTCTTGCACCGGGTGCAGCGGCGGCTGGCGGCAGACCCCGCGATGGCCGCCCACCTGCGCCTGGTGAGCTTGAGCTTCGATCCGCGACGCGACACGCCGGCGGTCATGAGCAAGTACGGGTCGTCCCTGGTGGGCGGTGGGCTCGAGTGGCGCTTCCTCACCACGGCTTCGCCGGAAGCGCTGGCGCCCATCCTGCGCGCATACGGGCAGTCGGTGGTCGTCGAGCGCGACGCGGACGGAAACGAACTCGGGACGCTTTCCCACATTCTGCGGGTATTCCTGATCGATCCCGAGCGGCGGATCCGGAATATCTACAGCGTCTCATTCCTCCACGCCGACACCTTGGCGGCCGACGTGAGAACCGTGCTGTTGGAGGAAGGGGCGCTCCGCCCGATCGCTGCAGCCGGGGCGGAGACGACTCCCTCACCGCTGCGGGGGCCCGGCGATGATCGCGCGGGCTACGACAGCGCCGGGTTCCGGACGCGGTCACTGGCACTGGCGGCCCGCCGCGGGACACCAGTGGACCTCCTGGACCGGGCGCGGCGGCCCGGGCTGGGGCTTCCCGCGGTTCCCGTCCCCGCCGACAACCCGCTCACCCCGGCCAAGATCGAACTCGGTCGCAAGCTCTTCTTCGATCGCCGCCTTTCGCTGAACGGCACCCTCTCCTGCGCGATGTGCCATGTGCCCGAGCAGGGCTTCACCAACAACGAGTTGGCGACGGCGGTCGGAATCGAAGGGCGTACCGTGCGGCGCAACAGCCCTTCGCTGCTCAACGTGGGCTACCAGCGCAGCCTGTTCCACGACGCCCGCGAGGATCGTCTCGAATATCAGATCTGGTCGCCGCTTCTGGCGGCGAATGAGATGGGCAACCCCTCGATCGGTTCCGTTCTGGCGACGATTCGCCGCGCGGACGACTACGGGAGACGGTTCGAGGAGGCTTTCCCCGACCGGGGTCTCGCCATGGAGACGATCGGGATGGCCCTGGCGAGCTACGAGCGCACGCTGATCTCAGGTGACTCCTCCTTTGATCGCTGGTACTACGGAGGCGAACAGGGAGCCATCGGCGCTTCGGCCGAGCGCGGTTTTTCTCTGTTCGTCGGGCGAGCGGGGTGTGCGCGGTGCCACACTGTGGACGCCGATGCCACGCTCTTCACCGACGGTGCGTTGCACAACACCGGCGTCGGCTATGCAGCGGCCATGGGAGAGAGTCCGTCGGTGCGGCGCATCCAGGTGGCGCCAGGCCAGTGGCTCGAGGTGGCGTCCGAGATCGTGGCGCAAGTCGCCGAGCCGCCGCCGAGCGATCTCGGTCGCTACGAAATCACCCAGGACCCCGCCGACCGTTGGAAATACCGGACGCCGACGCTGCGCAACGTGGCACTCACCGGTCCCTACATGCACGACGGCTCCCTCGAGACGCTGCGTCAGGTCGTCGATTTCTACAACCGGGGCGGTGTGCCCAACGAGAACCTCGACCCGGAAATCCGCCCCCTTGGGCTCGGGGAGCGCGAGATCGAGGACCTGGTTGCCTTCCTCGAAACCCTGACGGGTGGAGACGTCGAAGCCCTCGTTGCCGACGCCTTCGCCGCGCCGGTGGGGGACCCTTTGGCCGCCGCGCCGCCTAGTCCGGCTCGTTAGGCCAGCGGCCCGTCACCCGGCGTGCCTCGTCCGCTCCCGGCCAGGGCGGCATCGTGACGCCGAGGGCAGCGAGGGGTTCCGACCCGAGGGCGCGAAACTGGAAGTGCGTCCCGACCGGGAGCGTGACGCAAACACCGGGCCCCACGGAAGTGAGTTCCTCGCGCTCTCCGTCTCTTCGCCACATTTCCCCGCGTCCGCTCAAGAAGAACCAGATCTCCTCAACGCTACGGTGCACCACCGCGATCGACGTTGCGCCCGGGGCGAGTGAAAAGTGGGCCATGCTCCCACCCGACGCGCGCAGCAGCATGCGCACGTCCGAGCCGTCGGGAGCAACGGCATCGGGTTTGGTGCCGAGCTGCTTGGTTTCGAAGCTCATCGGTCTCCGATCTCACACTGGAGCGGTGTGCCCGGCCCTTCCGCTCTCGGAGCCAGCGTATCGCAGGCCGCATTCCCGCGGCCATCGGGTATCGCTACAATCGCGCCGTGGATCTCGCTTCGCTAGACATTATCAGCAACGCGAACTTCGCCCAGAACGGCTACCCGCACGAGGCTTGGGCGCGTTTGCGCCACGAAGCCCCGGTGCTCTGGTTCGATCAGGAGCGGGCGCAGCCGCCCTACTGGGCCATCACGAAGTACCACGACATTGTCGAGATCTCGCGCAGACCCGAGATCTTTCGGATCGCACCGCGCATCGCAGTCTTCCCCGACATCCCGGCCTTCAGCGAAGAGGACCGCCCGGTCCGGCATTTACTCAATATGGACCCGCCCGATCACGGCGAGTTTCGCCGCGTGGCCAGTCCCTATTTCACGCCGCGGGCAATCCGCGCGTGGGAGCCCCGCGTCGAACAGATCGCCCGCGAGGTGCTCGACGCCGCGGCGGGCGAAGGCGGGGTCGAGACCGGCGATTTCGTGGCGCGCATTGCAGCGCCGTTTCCCCTCTACGTTCTCGCGGAGCTCCTGGGTGCACCCCGCGAAGATTGGCCCCAGCTCTTTCAGTGGACCAACGAGACGATCGGCGCGGCCGACCCCGAGTACCGGCAGGCCGGCGAATCTCCGATGGAGACCGCGACGCGGTCGCGGATGGCTCTCTTCGGCTACTTCCAGCGCAAGATCGAAGATTGCCGGGCGAATCCGGGCCCGGATCTCGTGAGCCGCATCCTCGCGGGCCGGCCCTACGGCGAAGCGATCCCGACGCTGGAACTCCTTTCATACTATTTTCTTTTGGTGGTCGCCGGGAACGAGACGACGCGCAACGCGCTGAGCGGTGGCATGCTCGCTTTCCTCGAGCATCCCCAGGAATGGGAGCGGTTGCGCGACGGCCCCGAACTCGTGGACGCCGCGGTGGAAGAGATCGTACGTTGGGTCACGCCCGTGATTCAGTTCACGCGGACCGCGACGGAGGATTACGAGCTGCGGGGGGAGACGATTCGAGCTGGCCAATCGGTTTGCTTGTTCTATCCCTCGGCCAATCGCGACGAGGAGATCTTCGACGATCCGTTCCAGTTCCGGATCGATCGCAATCCGAACCGTCACCTGGGGTTTGGGATCGGCGAGCACTACTGTATGGGCGCCAACCTGGCGCGTCTCGAGTTGCGGATCATGCTGCGGCAGCTGCTCGGGCGGATCGAGACGATCGAAGCGAACGGGAAGGTAGATCGCCTCTACTCGAGTTTCGTCGGGGGCATCAAGCGGATGCCGGTGCGCTACCGACTGCGCGAAGCGGCCTAGCGACCGCTGCGCAGGTTCTGGGCGGCGAAGGGCGGGGGCCCTGCCTTGCCGCCCTGCGGCCGTGGCATAGCCGCGGGCAGGAACACCCGGAACTCCGTCCTGCTGTGCTCCCCGCTCTCGAACTCGATCCAGCCACCGTGCGCTTGGACGATGCTGTGCACGATGGCGAGGCCCAGGCCGGTCCCCTCCGGCGCACTCTTCGTGGAGAAGAAGGGTTCGAAGATGCGGTCCTGAGCGGGACCCGCGATGCCCGAGCCGCTGTCGCGTACGGCGATCTCAACGAAACGCCCCGGTCTCCCGTTCCCGAGCGCAGTCCGTTCCCGACGGGAGCCCGAGACATCGCGGGCACCGAGTTCGATCCACCCGTGCTCTCCGACCGCGTCGCGGGCGTTGACGGCCAGGTTCAGCAGGATCTGCTGGAGCTGGGTGGGGTCGACTAGGACCGGGGCGACTTCGTGGCCCGCTACGACTCTAAACTCCACACCGGCCGGAAGCAGCGGTCGCAGCAACCTTTCGAGGTCCCCAAAGGCCTTGGCGAGCTCCACGGCAGCCGGCGTTCCAGGGGCCTCGCGCGCAAAGGTGAGAAGCCGCTGGGTCAGGGCGGCACAGTGTTCCGCCGAGATGCGAACCTCGTCGAGCATGGAGCGGCGATCGGCGGGGATGGCGGGGTCGCTCGCCAG
>CAZTOE010000250.1:0-6706 GCA_964615045.1 uncultured Spirochaetales bacterium | reverse complement strand
CCTCGAGCGCAGGTGCCTGGGCGACCGGCCAGACCATCGCGGTGGATGGCGGCGTGACGATCGCGGGTAACTAGCGCACCGATCGCTGGGTTTGTCACGAGCCCACCTAGCCCCAGACGCGCGCGGCGGTTTTGACGACGAGCTGCAATTTCGCGCGCTGTTCCGGCTCGCCAATCGTGTTTCCCCCGGCCACGCTCGCGAAGCCACACTGAGGGCTCAACGCCAGCCGCTCCAGGGGCACACGCGCGCTCGCCGCTTCGATACGCCGCAACAACGCGTCGGGGTCTTCGAGCACAGGAGTCTTTGTGCTCACCAAACCGAGCACCACACCCTTGCCGGTCGGAACGAAACGCAGTGGTTCGAAGTCGCCGGCGCGTTCGGTGTCGTATTCGAGGAAGAAACTGTGCACGTTGAGGTTCCCAAACAATGCCTCGGCGATCGGCTCATAGCCGCCCGCCGCCATCCAGCGTGAGCGAAAGTTGCCGCGACAAAGGTGCATCCCCAACGTCATGGACGGCGGAGCCACTTCGAGAACCCGATTGGTGACGTCGATATAGTGATTCCGCAGCACGTCTGGATCGATCCCCGTCGTGCGCAACCCGTCGCGAATGCCGTCGTCGCAGAGCATGGCGAGGGGGACCTCGTCGAGCTGGAGGTATTGGCAGCCGCGCGCCGCGAGGTCGCGAACCTCCGCCCGATAGATGTCGACCACATCTTCCCACCAGGCGTCGATCTCTGGATAGACGGCGGGATCACGGCAGTCATCGCCCCGGAAGAAGTGCAGGGCGGAGGGCGACGGGAGGCACGCCTTGGGGGTTCCGCGGCAATTTCGGCGCACGCGATCGAACTCTTCCCCCGCGATCGGTCGCGGCCGCCGCATCTGCTCCGCCGTGAAACAGGTTTGCCAGGTGTATTCCCCTCCTGCAGGGTCGCGGAAGCGAAAGTTTGACTCGGCGAGGCGAAACCCTTCGAGCCTTTCGAAGAAAAAGCCAAACCAGGACGAGCGACCGAACTCTCCGTCGGTGATCACCCGCAGACCGAGGTCTTCCTGCATGCGGATCGCCCGGGCGACTTCTTGATCGAGGGTCTCTCGGTAGCGGCGCTCCGCTTCCGAACTCTCGCTGCGGCCCCGGGCCGCGTCCTTCAGGCGTTGCGGGCGAAGCAGGCTACCGACATGTTCGGCGCGAAAAAGCGGCGTTGATGCCATGAAATTCTCTCTTCGAGGGGTTAGCCACACAGCAAATAATGAAAAAAACTTGCACTTGAGGTCACGAGTCTGCCACTTTTGTGTCTCCCACCGCACATTCCCGACCCCCCGGGAGCAAGTGAACTTGGAAATCTTACTCTGGGGTATGGCGGCCTACGGCCTTTTCCTGCTGGGCTACGCGTTGGGCCACACCGCACGGGGTTGGAAAGAACAAAGTCGAGAGAGCTAGGCTCTGTGCGCCCATAGCGGAGCACTGGCGATGTTCTACGACCCGGACGTGAAGGGGAGCCACGGTCTCCCGCACGACCCCTTCAAGGCGCTCGTGACGCCGCGACCGATCGGCTGGATCAGCACCATCGATCGGGAGGGAGGCGTGAACCTCGCACCCTACAGCTTCTTCAACGCCGTCTCCTACGACCCCTGTATCGTGTTCTTCTCGGCAAGCGGTCTCCCCGACGATCCCTTCAAACACTCGCGACGCAATGCCGAGGAAAGCGGCGAGTTCGTGTGCAACATCGTCCCCGAAGAGCTCAAGGATCAGATGAATCTCACCTCCGCCGAGGTGCCGCGCGGCGTCGACGAACTCCAGTTGGCAGGGCTTACCGCGATTCCCTCCAAGCGGGTGAAGCCGCCGCGCGTGGCGGAATCCCCGGCGCACCTCGAATGCCGCTACCTGCGAACCGTCGAATTCGAGAGCCCATATCCCAATCGCACCCACGGCGTGGTGTTCGGCCACGTGATCGGCGTGCACATCCGCGACGACGTCCTCGTGGACGGCATGGTGGATGTTCTGCGCTATCGACCTTTGGCGCGGATGGGCTACTGGGACTACACGGTCGTGGACAAGGTGTTTCCCATGCCCCGGCCCGATCCGAGCCGATTCAAGGAGCGGCGCGAAGATTAGCCGCCCAATCGCTCCGCAAGAGCTCGCACGCCGCGCCGTGCACCGACGTCAGCGTCCACGCCGCTTCCTTCGCAGGGGGCAGGGTCTGGGAGTAGGGGATTGGGAGCGCACCTAGCGTGACCGGGGCCCGGAGCCGGCGCCACCCCTCCGAATTTTGGGGGGCCACCGCCGGTTGCGCGCGAAGACCTCCAGTTGATCGATCAGGAATCGGGACACCGTCCAAGGAATGCACGTGGGATCGCGCTCCCGAAGCCAACGCGCGGCGTTTGCGTTGGCGTACTCGACCCACTCGCGGCGCCTGGCGGGTTCGCGCGCCCAGGTGCGGAGGGCACACCGGTACCGTTCGAAATGCCGGTAGCTCCAGGGCACCTGCTGCCGCAGCCACGGATGCTCCGCGATCACTTCTTCGCGCAGCCGCTCGCGCCAGACGGTGGTTTTCGGAACGCCGTCACGCTCGCCCTCCCAGCGCAGCGAGCCGGCGACCCGACCCGGCGGGCGGCCCGACCTTTTATGTCCCACGTGGGACATAAATAACACGCACCCTGGAATGCGCTACCCGAGGACGCAGCGCTACGTTGGCCTCTCGGCGTTCGCGAGCGCCAGCCTCTCTCAAACCCCTGTCCTTCAGGAGAAGGACCATGCATCCCATCGACCTCCGGAGCGACACCGTCACCCGACCCACCCGGGCGATGCGGGAGGCGATGATGCGTGCAGAGGTGGGGGACGACGTCTACCGGGAAGATCCCAACGCCAATGCGCTCGAGGAAGAAGTTGCCGACCGGCTCGGGCACGAGGCCGCGCTCTTCTTCCCGTCGGGCACCATGGCCAACCAGGCCGCACTCCGCCTGCTGACGCGCCCCGGCGATGTCGTGTTGGCCACCCGCGACGCGCATATTCTCCGCTACGAAGCGGGGGCGGCCGCGGCGCTATCCGGCGTCCAGATTCGGACGCTCGGCGCAGACGGCGTTTTCGACACCCATGCCTTGCGGGAGGCGATCCATCCCGGCGACCTGCACGTCCCTCCGACAACGGTTGTGGCGATCGAAAACACGCACAACGCCTCGGGGGGGCGTGTCTTCCCCCATGAGAAATTGCTTGAACTCGTAGAGCTTACCCGTTCGGCGGGGTTAGCGGTTCATCTGGACGGAGCTCGAATCTGGAATGCTGCGGTGGCCAGCGGCATCCCGCTGGAACGCTGGACCAAACCCTTCGACACCGTATCCGTCTGCCTTTCGAAGGGGCTCGGAACCCCGGCCGGATCCGTGGTGGCGACGTCCCGATCCAGGCTCGAGGAGCTCCGGCGGATCCGAAAGATGCTAGGCGGCGCGATGCGGCAGGTCGGCATCCTGGCCGCTGCGGGGCGTTATGCGTTGCGCCACCACGTCGAACGCCTTCGCGAAGACCACGCGAACGCCGCCCGGCTGGCCGCCGGACTACGCGAGTTGGGTTTCGCCGTGGAGCGAGAGCCCGAGACCAATATGGTGATGTTTCGTGCGAGCGAGCCCAAACGCTTCTCCGAAGAGAGCCGCGCGCGCAGCGTTTGGATCAACCCCATCGATGCCAAGCGCTTTCGGGCTGTGACGCATCTCGACGTTTCGGAAGCGGACATCGGCGAAGCACTCGAGCGGCTCGAAGGTGTCGTTCCCTAGGACATCAACCTCGAGCGGCGGCCCGCCCCGCAAAGTGTCGCGCCGATCTGGTGGGGCCACCACGCTCTCAAATACCAGAGCGCACAGACCACGGGCAGAAGATACTTTTCCCAAGCCACCTGCGCCTTGAGCCAGATCGCCAACGACGCGAGCAGGATCCAGAACGCGAGATCGAGGCGTGCGAAACGCACGCAGGCGAGCCATGCCAGGACCGCGTAGACGCCCGCCTGGAGCCAGGGCACCGGGAGCAGGGCGCCCGCGGTGCGGTTGAAGATCCCGAGCGGTTTCTCCGCGAAGGCCCAAGGGAGCGCAGCGAAAGCCGCGACCACGAGCAGCCCCAGGAGCGCCGCCCGCAAGGTCCAGAGTTCATCGAGGGTCTCCCGCCGACGAAACAGCAAGAACTCCGGAACCACAAAATAGGCGCCGACGATCGTCGCGAAAAAGGCAGCGTGATCCCACCTGATGAGCGCCACCTCGATCATGGGCGTGGGCCAGGGCTCGAGCGCAGGCGCGGGAACGAGCCCACCGAAGATCGCGATCCAGATTCCGAGGGTTGCGGCCGCGCCGGCATGCCAGAGCCAGGGCCGGGCCCAGCCGGATCGATCGCTCGACCCCTGCTTGAGCGCGTGGAGGGCCACCGCACACGGGAAGGCCACCATATACTGTCGGGTCGCGATACCTAACGCAAAACAGACCGCCGCCCAGGGATGTCGTTCGCGCCGGTAGAGGGCCAGTCCCGCCACGACGAAAAACGCCGCGATCATGTCCGTATAGAGGACCAGGCAGAGCGGCACGAAGTATGGGAAGAGCAGCACCCCCGCGGTGGCCAGAAAGGCGGGCCGAGTGGCCTCGACGCCGTTCTCGTCGCGCCTCGGGAAGCCGATCAGCGCGAGGGTCCCGAGCCCGAAGACGAGGGTGAGCAGGCGGCCGCCCATCACCCCGGCCCCGGTCAGCGCCTCGACACCACCCCACAGAAGAAAGCTCAGCGGCGTGGTGAGCTCGGCGTAGCCCCCGAGATCGCTCCAGGTCGGGGGAAGGCGCTCCGCGAAATAGCGCGTCGCCTCCCAGTAGTGTTTCTCGTCC
Source organism: uncultured Spirochaetales bacterium (assembly GCA_964615045.1). Taxonomy (GTDB): domain Bacteria; phylum Myxococcota_A; class UBA9160; order UBA9160; family PR03; genus JANQRO01. Next base: position 1,863 of record CAZTOE010000250.1, on the reverse strand, counting down.
TGATAGAAGGGCAGGCGCAGGCCTCGGGTCCACAGCAGGCCGGTCGCGAAAACGATCGACACCATGAGGATCCAAAGCCCCTTGCCCCACCAGCGGCGGACGCCCAGGTCCCAGCGCGAGTCGAACGGGAGAACGCTCAAACGTGGTACCGCCCCTGGCGGCGGCCGGGATCGCGCAGGTGTTGATAGGTGCCAATGGGTACGGTGGCGAGGCAACAGAGGTAGTGCAGCCAGTGCAGCGCGACGCCGCAGAGCGCACACCCGAGTCCGCGCTTGCGCGCCAGGAGCGCGTAGAAGGGCGCATTGAGCACCGCCCCCGCGGCTCCCGCGGCCGCACTGGCCAGTCCCCACCATCCGCTCCACAACGAGAGCGGCAACAGGGCGACCATCGCCCCCACCAGGAACGCCGAAACGCGCTGCCCCAGTGAGGCGTTCAACGACCGCGGCCAAGCCGGGTTTTCGAGTAGAAGCCGCACCCACGGCACACCGCGATCGAAGAGATCCGTTCGGATCCCCGATGCCAGTGTCCAACGCTTCTCGTGCGTGCAGAGGATCTCGGGATGGAGCTCGACCCGGTAGCCGGCTTCATGGAGGCGCAAACCGAGTTCCACGTCCTGGATGGTGCGGAAGCCTTCGTCGAATCCCCCGACGGTGAAGAAGGCATCGGCCCGGATCGCGCCGCATCCGGTCCAGAACGAGGCACACGCTCCCGGGTTGCGCTGGTGGTGGTAGTGGTGGAGGAGATTCTTGAACTGGGAGACCCAGCCGGGATCGGTCGGCGCGTCGTCATAGCTGCCGAAGGCGGCATCGAGATCCGGGCGGTCCGCGAAGAGCTCCGCAAAACGCCGCAGCGTGTTCGGGTGCACGGCGACATCCGCATCGACGAAGACCACGTGGGGGCCCGCGGCGTATTCCACTCCCCGGTTGCGCGCATGGGAAGGGCCGCGGGGCAAACCGTCGATCCGCAGCATTTCGTAGCCGTACTTCTCGACGATGTCTTTGACGGGCGGGTCGGAGGCGTCGTCCACTACCGTCACGTGGAACCTCGGGTAATCGGAGGCCTGGAGCGCGGCGAGGCAACGGTCGAGGAGCTCGGGGCGCCCGTGAGCGGGCACCACCACCGAAAGTTCGGGGAGCGGCGCGGGATCGCTCACGAGACTCCCTCGTACGAAAGCGGCTGCGGCACGGCGCGATCGCCGTTCATGCGCCTCTCGGTTTTCGCTTCCTCGTGATACTCCGCGTCGACGTTGACGCCCCAGACATTGTGCTTTTGGCCGGCCACATTGCGTGCGGCGTAAATCCCGGTGAGCATCGAGTGGTCTTGGTTGTTGTAGCGATGCTGCCCGTTGCGGCCGATGGATTCGAGGTTATCGAAGCCCGCGAGGTAACGCTGCAGGACGTCGAGATTCGCGCGGTACCCCGGGTCGTAGACGGGGTACGCCTTGGGCATGCGGACCAGCGTGCCGTCCTCGACTTCGCCGGGTTCGATGAGTCCGAGCGCAGAACACTCCCGGATGCCGGTCTCGATCCATCGGTCGCGCGACCAGTTCCATTCAGGATCGCGGTTCCAGAGGAAATACTCGAGCCCGAGCGACGTCCGCGACTGGTCGGGCACCATCTCGGGGCTCCAGTTCTTGTAGTTCTGCATGCGCCCGACGCGGACCTCGGGCGAGTGGATGTAGATCCAGTTGTCGGGGAAAACCGCCTCGCGAGCCACGATCAACACCACGGTCAGGTAGTCCCGGTACTGGAGCGCCTCGGCGGCGGCTCGCACGGCGGCGGGTGGAGCGGGATCGAGCGCTCGGATCAGTTCGCGCAGCGGCATCGAGGAGAGCACGTGGTCTCCGGCAAATTCGACCGAGCG
>CAZTOE010000249.1:0-6711 GCA_964615045.1 uncultured Spirochaetales bacterium | reverse complement strand
ATGCGAACGTGCTCGATTCGCGCGCCATGGCATTCGTAGGCAAGCGTGCTGCTGGCCCGCAATCCGGGTTCGAAGGTGCCCGCCGATAGGCTCGAGGTGCGGAAGTCCCCGGGTGGCCCTGTTGGCACGGACTTCGCGCCGATCCCCGGCCGGGCTGTAGGTGACGCCGGGGATCCTCCGTCGAGCGCGCGGATCTTGGCGCGAATGCGGAGCGCATTGCTGCCGCGCGTGCCCACGAGCCGCCGGTAGTGTTCGACGACCGCTTTAGGATCCGAAGTGAGCAGGCGTTCGCCGCCCTCAATCAAAACAGCGCGATCGCAGAGCTCGACGACGCGACTGAGCGCGTGCGAAACGAAGAGAATCGTCGAGCCGGCAGCCTTGATCTGCTCGATGCGCGCGAAGCACTTGCGGGTAAACGCTTCGTCCCCAACCGCCAGAATCTCGTCTACGACCAACACATCTGGCTCGCAGTGAATGGCGGTGGCGAAGGCGAGGCGCGCGTACATCCCGCTCGAATAGGAACGAACCCGCTGGTCCAGGAACTCGCCGATATCGGAGAATTCGACGATCGAATCGAACCGCTGGCGGATTTCTTCGTCGGAGAGGCCGAGCAGCGCAGCGTTGAGCAGGACGTTCTCCCGGCCGCTGAACTCGGGATTGAAACCGGTCCCGATGGCGAGAAGGGGGGCGACATGGCCGCGCACTTCCACACTCCCGGCGGTCGGTTCAAGAATCCCGCAAATCATCTTCAGAAGTGTCGACTTCCCGGATCCGTTGCGGCCCACGATGCCTACGGTCTCGCCGGGCCACACGTCGAGATCGACGTCACGAACGGCCGAGAACTCGCGATAAAAGCGACGCCGTCCCCGCCAGAGCATTTGCTTGAGGCGATCTTCGGGTCGGGCGTACACGTGGTACACCTTGGTGAGCCCGCGAGCGCTGATCGCCGGCTCACAGGACATCCGCAAAGCCTTTCTTCGTCCTCATAAAGCCGATGTAGCCGAGCCAGGCGACAGCCCAAGCTCCCGCGCCGACGGCGAGGAGTCCCGGGTTGTCTGGGAAGCGGTTCGCAAACAGGGCGCCCCGGAAGCTCTCGATGAGCGGTACGAAGGGATTCAGTGCGTAGAGGGGGCGAAGCGACTCAGGGATGCGCTCGATCGTGTAGAAGACTGGGCTCAGAAAAAGCAGGGCGGTCGTCAAGATACCGGCGATTTGATTGAGGTCTCGCAGGAAGACCCCGGCCCACGAAAACATCCACGTGACGCCAAGCGTCATGAGCGCGAGCGGCGCGAGAATCAGCGGGATCCAGAGCAGGGCCAACGGGGGTGGCCCCACAGCAAAAAAGTAGAAGGCCACGAGCAGGGCCAAGTTGATGCTGAACCCGAAGAGCGCGGCGACGAGGCTCACCCAGGGCAGGATTTCGATCGGGAAGCGCATCTGCTTGATATGAATCTCGTTCGCGAGCATCAGGTTGGGCGCCTCATTGACGCATTCGGAGAATACGGAATAGAGAACCATGCCCGAGAAGAGTACGAGAGCGAAGGGGGCATCGCCGACCTGGGCGAGCGGCCAACGCGAGCCCAAGACGGTTCCGAACACGAAGGCATAAATCGCGAGCATCAGCAGCGGCTGGATCAACACCCAAATGAGGCCCAAAATCGATCCCCGGTAGCGGGCTTCAATCTTGCGCCGCGCGAGCCGGAGAATCAGTCGTCTATGCGTCCAGCCGTTGCGGAGGAAGGCGAGCGGGTGATAAATCTCCACGCCTGAGATTCTCTCGCAGCCCAGGTGGCGGCGCGTTAGGTCCGAAGACTAGCCGCACCGGGACGGGTCCGCTGCTCCACATGGGTCGGCACCCGGGCGCCGGAGAAGAGATCCGGGTTCGTCTGGTTACAATCGGGGTCAGACCGGCTGCGATCGGGAGGTTTCCGTCCCCCTTGATCGTTGCGGAAGAGGGTGGAATGAGCAGCGAGATCCTGTCAGGGTGATGCTCTGGGCCAGATTCCGAGCGAGAGTTGCGGAGCGATGGCGGGCGCGCGCGCTTCAGCAAAGTGCTCTGTTCGATGAGGCGTTTTATCGAGGTGAGTACCCGGACGTGGCGAGCGCAGGCGTGGACGCCCTGCTTCACTGCGTCCGCCACGGAGTCACAGAGGACCGTCAACCCAACGCCTTATTCGACATCGCCTGGTATCGGGCGCGCTACCGCGAGGAGCTGGTGGCGTCGGGCCTCGACCCGATCACTCACTACATCCGTGAAGGGGCTCAGAAGGGGTTCGATCCTCATCCGCTCTTTGACGGGGCGCTATACGCACGCGAGAACCCAGAATCAGTCGAAGGAGGATCGACGGCCCTTTCTCACTACCTCGTCCAAGGAGAGGGACGAGGGCGGCGCCCCAATGCGGTTTTCGACCCGCTTTGGTATCGGGAGCAGAATCCCGACCTAGCGGCTTGGCAACAGCCGCTCCTCGCGCACTATGCACGTTTCGGTGAGCGCGAGGGACGACGACCCCATCCACTCTTCCATGTCGGATGGTACCGGCAGCAGCACGCCGAGAAACTGGCCGCCGCGGGTCTCGAACCCCTGGCGCACTTTCTGCGCGGCGGGTCCGAGGAAGGGTGTGATCCCAACCCACTGTTCCAAATCGAGTGGTTTCGGGTGCGCTACCGGGATGAGCTCGGGGCGGCCCAGCTCGATCCCCTGACCTACTACTGGCGCGAGGGCCGGACCGCCCGCTGTAATCCCCACCCGCTCTTCGATGCCGCCTGGTATCGCGGCTGGTACGCGGACACCCTCGGCGCCGATGCTGAGGCTCTGTGCCATTATCTCGATACGGGCGCCGCTTGCGGTTATACGCCAAATCCCGTCTTCAACCCGGCTTGGTACCTCGCTCGCTACGGGGTCAGCCTTGCCCCAGGCGAGACACCATTCGCCCATTTCGCGCGCAAAGGTGCGCCGCGGGGCTGTCGTCCAGGGCCGCTCTTCGATTTCTGCATCCAGTTCTTTCGCGATTGCGATCCCCAGCGGGAGGCAGAGAGCCCGCTCGGGGGTTGGTTCTACGCCGATACACAGCGGCTGGCGACACCCGGCTTGGAACTCCCCATCGCGCTTCCGCAGGCGCCCGCGCCCCGTGCGTCGATAGTGATCCCCCATTTCGGTCCGCCCGCACTCGTGCTCGCCTGCCTTCGCGCGATCTCTCGAGCGGAGACACAAACTCCCTACGAGGTAATCGTCGTCGTCGACGACCCGGAGCGGGGCGGTGCGGAGGTCGTTGCGGCGATCCCGAATCTCAGAGTGATTCGCAATTCCCAGAACGAGGGCTTCGTCGCTGCCTGCAACCGGGGAGCCGAGACCGCCCGGGGCGTGGAGCTCGTATTCCTGAATGACGACACGCTCCCCGCCGACGGCTGGCTCGACGAACTCGTGGCGACCCGCGAACGTTTCCCCGAGGCTGGGATCGTCGGGGCCAAGCTGCTGTTTCCGAACGGTTTGCTCCAGGAAGCCGGGGGAATTGTGCGCTCCGACGGCCGTGCCGAGAACTTCGGCTTTGACTCTAATCCCGAGGCGCCCCAGTACGCATTCGCGCGACCGGTCGACTACGCATCGGCGGCCGCCCTCCTGGTGGAGCGCCGCCTCTTCGAAGAACTGGGTGGGTTCGACGACGCCTTTCGGCCCGCATTTTACGAAGACACCGACCTCGCCTTCCGGGCCCGCGAGCGCGGTCGCACCACCGTGTACCAGCCCGGGGCGGTCGTCGTCCACTTCGGAGGGACGAGCTACGGGCGCGATCCCAGCGCGGGTCTGAAGCGCTATCAGACGCTCCATCGCGACACCTTTTGCGACCGCCACGCGCTGCAGCTCGGCGGCCAGCCGGCCCCCGACGTAGCGTCCGAAGAGGCGGCACTCGCGCGGTTTCGGCGGCACGCGCTCGTTCTCGACGCCACCATGCTCACCCCGGATCGCGATTCGGGTTCGCTCCGCATGTTCCATTTTCTGCGATTGTTGCAGCGCTTTGGCTATCACGTGAGCTTCAGTCCGGTCGACCGGAGCTGCCCCGAGGCCTACGTCACGCTGTTGCGCCGTTGGGGCATCGACGTCCTCGTACCACCTCATTTGCAATCGCTCGAGGCTTGGTTCGAAGCCTGGGGCTGGCGACAGGATCTCTGCGTCCTCTCCCGGCCCACGGCGGCGGAACACTGGCTCAACCGGGCGCAGCTCTTGTGTCCGCGGGCGCTGTTGTTGTACGACACCGTCGATCTTCACTTCTTGCGCCGCGCCCGAGAGCTGGCCCTGCGCGGCGTGTCGGGTCTGCCGGGCTCGACAAAGGACCAGGAGCTACGCGCGGCTCGGCGCGCAGACGCGGTGCTCGCGGTGAGCGAGGTGGACCGTCAGTTGCTCCTGAAGGAGGATCCGTCATTGCGGGTTCACGTGCTCTCCAACATTCACGAACTCGCACCAACCCGCGCTTCATTTTCGGAACGCGAAGGGATTCTCTTCATCGGGAGTTTTCGCCACGCCCCTAACCGGGACGCGGTTCAGTGGTTTGTCCACGAGGTACTGCCGCTCGTACATCTCGAGATCCCACAGCTCCGCCTCCACGTGATTGGCAGCGACATGCCCGAAGAGGTTCAGATGCTGGGCGGCGATCGCGTCACGATCGAGGGCTACGTGCCTGACGTAACGCCCTGGTTCGAACGCTGCCGGGTCTCCGTAGCCCCACTTCGGTACGGGGCTGGCGTCAAGGGAAAGGTCAACCAAAGCATGAGCCACGGCGTTCCGTGCATTGCTACAACGGTGGCTGCCGAGGGGATGGAGCTCGTGGCCGGTCAGGATGTGCTGATCGCCGACGACGCGAAGCATTTCGCCGCCGCGGTTCTGGATCTCTACCGCGACGAAGAGCTCTGGAAGCGGCTCGCCGAGAATGGGCTCCGCAACATCGAGCGGGTTTTCTCGGTCGAAGCGGCCGAGCGCGCGCTGGCCGAGATCCTGAGGGTGCACGGGCGCTCTTGAGGCCAAGCCTTCAGGAGAGCGGGGACACAGCGGGGAGCGAGGCGAGCTCGTGGCATTGTTCGCGAAGCCACGCAAAGCCGGGCGCCTCGATGACCTCGCCGACGAGCGCAGCATGCGCCTGAGCCTCCATCGCCCGCCGTTGCGCAGCAGAGGCCGAGACCGGCCGTGGATCGCGAGCGACGCCGACATCGCCCATCACGCGCTGGGGTTGTGGCCCCGCCCGGTAGTATTCCAACTGCGTCGGATCGAGGCGCTCGCCGAGCGCCTCCATCACATCGGCGAGTGCCGCGGCCGGTTCGGCGACCAGCGAGTCGTACTGCACGAGCGCGGTGGGCACGCGCTTGGCGAGACTCCGGAAGACAGCGATGCTGTCGGCACTTTCGCGGAGGCTCTGCTCTAGCACCTCGCGAGTCATTCGGGCGTCGGGTTGCCCCCACCATCTTCGGGCGCCCTCGAGCTTCGAGAGCAGGCAGTGGATCGGGTCGCGGTAGATCCACAGGGCCAGGGTCTCGATGCGGGGCGCGAGCCGGTCGAGGGTCGCGATCGCCCAGTCGCGGCTGGCCGCCGAGATGCTGGTTTCTTTGAAGCCTGTGATGTGGGTCGCGCCGCCGGGGACAATGCCAAAGCGGCGCACCATTGCATCGAGGAAAGCCGCGAGGTCCCTCGGAACCGCCGGTCGCTGCTTGGGAGAGGCGTTCCAGGGCTCATAGTAGAGCTCGATGCGCGGATGCGCATCGAGTAGAGCCGTCAAGAGCGTCGTTCCACTCCGTGGCAGGCCGACGATTCCCAGGAAAAGGTCGATCTTCAAAGGGCTCGTTTCTGCGCGTCTAAGGGCGGACCAGAGGGGATGGCCTTAGCGTCCGTCGCGCGGTAGGGCCACCAGAGTGATCCGCTGGCGCGACTGGTAATCACTCATGTGCGACCAGTCTTCGATGTCCTGGTGGAACCAGTCATACACTTCGCACGAGAATCCGAATTGCTCGATCAGCTGGATGACCGCCGAACGGCTCGGCCATCCCACTAGGATCCGGTCCCCGACGGTCGGATTCACCCGACTCTTGGGCCCCCCCGCCACGACGTCTTCGTAGTGCAGGCGGATCACTGGCTGGCCGCTCGTATCAATCGTCGTGTCGAAGATCAGGCAGCTCGGCTTCAGCCTCTCAATCGCCTCGAGGAGTTCGATGTGCCGCAAGGTGTGATAGAAAAAACCAAAGCAAAAAACCGTATCGATCTGCCCGGGTTCGAGGGTTCGGAGCTCGGAGTGGATGTCGCCGACCCGGAAGTGATAGCGCTCGCGGGCCACGTCGTATTGGTCCATGCGCTGTAGTGCTTGTTTGACCGCGCCGGGAATAATGTCGAACCCGAGGACGTGTTTTGCTCCTCCCTTGAGCGCGGCAAAAGCCCAACGACCGTCGAAGCAGCCGATATCGAGGATGCGGCGGTTCTCGATCCAGCGGCGGTTGCTCTCGATCAACGCCCGATAGCGGAGATTGAGGCGGTTGGGGAAGGAGTTGATCCCACCCTCTTCGTCGTAGAAGGCGGGGTAGTCGTCGAAGAAGCCCATTCCGATTCTCTATCCGTCTGTTGGGCGGAGGCACCAATGCGGCGACCATCCGAACCCGCAGCGCGGCTCGACGGCCTCGCAACGAAGCGTCGCGATCAGCTGCGTCGGCTTGATCGTCCCGCCGTCGATGAGCTTCTTG
>CAZTOE010000248.1:0-6718 GCA_964615045.1 uncultured Spirochaetales bacterium | reverse complement strand
AGCAGCAGCATGTTGGTGCCGAGGCCGATGCGCCGTGTAACACCCGCCATGGCCGCCAGCGCCAGAAGCGGGTCCGGGTACATCATCGCTTGCGAATGGTGCTCGTGCGCCCACAAGGTCGCGAAGCCGAGTTCCTCCGCGAGCGCAGCTTGCTCCAGCATGGGCTCGAAGATCGGCTTTGACTGAATCGGGGCGAGTCCAAATTCCATTGCTACACCCGGGGGGCGCGAACTAGATCTGAAGGCGTGAGAAGATCGCCTCGGCAATGTCCTGACTGTGCTCGACTGCTGCCTGGATCGCGACTTCGACGCCACGAACCGCCGTATCCACGGACATGCTCGGCGCGCCAAGGTTTCGGGGCATCGCAGCGACACTGGGTAGGTGCGGGAGATGGATCCAGCCGGCGCGTATGGGTAGCCTCCGCGTCGCGATGTAGTGCAACACGCCGTACATCAGGTGATTGCAACAGAACGTACCGGGCGCGTCCGAAATGTCGGATGGTATCCCCGAGTGACGCATCGCTTTGACCATCGCACGTAGCGGGAGAGTCGAATAGTATGCGCTGGGACCATCGGCGACCGTTGGCTCGCCCTGCACGGAACGTCCGCGGTTGTCTACGAGTTGGTACCGAGTCGAATCGTTGAAGTTCTGCGCGATGCGTTCAACCGTGATGGTCGCCCGACCCCCGTACTCGCCCATCATGATCACGATCTCGGGCTGGTGGGTATCGATCGCAGAGCGCACAACGTCGATGCACTCGAAGAATACGTTCGGAACGACGCGTGTGACAATGTTGGCGCCCTTGATCTGAGCCCCGTCGAGGGCATTGACTACGGACTCTGCGGGATTGATCGGCGTACTCCCGAAAGCCTCGAATCCGGTGAGTAGAACCGTAGCCACGATCCAGCTCTCGCCCTCTAACGAACCTGCCGCTTCACTGCGAGCGGGCCTTCCAGAGCCCTACAGTAACACCCCCCTGACAGAACTTCTCCAGCCGCAGAGACGGCGTATCCGAGTCAGGCGTCCGCTCGTCACCACCAGCGGCTTCTCGAGCGGCTACTTGCGGGGCGACGCCGAAGGCGCGATGAATGGTTGGACGAGGTGCCTGATCATGTCGAAGACACCGGTGCTGGTCGTGGGCGGTCGAACGACCGGCTTGATGATGGCCTCGGAGCTCGCTCGAAGAGGGGTTCCCGTACGCATCATCGACAAGTCGCCGGGCATCGACCCCCATGTGCGCGCGAACCTCTTGCACTCGCGCACGCTCGAGATCTTCCAGGGTCTGGGCCTCGTGGAGCGCATCACCGAGGGAGCGATCGCGGAAACGAGCGTGCGGCTCTACGCCAACGGCCGGCTCGTCGGCGCACAGCGGCACGCGCCCATCGACTCGCCGTTCCCGTTCGGAATGACGCAATCGCAGGCGAGAACGGAAGCCGTGCTCGAGGACCATCTGAACCGGCATGGGGTGAACGTCGAGCGCAACGTCGGGCTGGTCGCGCTGAGCCAAGACGAGAATCGGACCATCGCTACCCTTCAGCACGCGGGCGGCCGGCAGGAAATCGTCGAGACGCCCTGGCTCGTCGGCTGCGACGGCGCCCACAGCCCGACGCGGTACCTCACAAGATGCGCCTTTCCGGGTGATCGAGACCCATACCCCTACCTCCTGGCCGATGTTCTGATCGACGGGGAGCTCGAGCAGAACGAGAGCTACCTGTTCCTGCACGACGACGGCGATCTGTTCATCTTCGCCATGCTGCCGGAGCACCGACGCCTCGTCTGTGCCCAAGCACCCGCGGGCGCTTTGGCGTCGGGGCCGCCTACGCTCGCCCTCATGCAGACGTTGGTCAACCGGCGTGGGTTCCCGGGCCTACGGCTCTCCGACCCGCACTGGCTCGCGAGCTTTCGTATTCACTATCGGCTCGCACCACACTATCGGCAGCAACGGATCTTCCTGGCCGGCGATGCCGCGCACATCCACAGCCTGCTCGCGGGACAGGGCATGAACACCGGGATCCAGGACGCTTTCAATCTCGCCTGGAAGCTCGCGCTGGTGCTGCGCGGTGTCGCACCAGCATGGTGGCTGGACACCTACGAGGGCGAGCGACGGAAGGTCGGAGAAGAGGTGGTCGCCATGACGAGGACCCTCACCGAGAGCGTTGAGCTCTTTGCTGGGCTTTCTGCCGCTGAGCGAGAGAGGCTCGTCGCCCACATGGTCGTCCCCGCGCCCGATCGGCTCGAAGCGGCACGCCATCTCCAGGAGGTCGACCTGGATTACCGCTCGAGCCCGCTCTCATTCGAGCGGGCGGGAGAGTTCAACGGCGGCCCACACGCCGGCGCGCAGGCGCCCGACGCGGCACCAATCGTTGTCAACGGGGAGAGGCAGAGCCAGTATCGGCTGCTCGGCGGCGTCAACCACCACCTGCTGCTCTTCGACGGTCCGGCGTCCGGTCGGCGCGCCGTCGCTCTCGAAGCGGCCTCTCGCGAGGTCCACGAGAGATGTGGGCACTGGGTAGACGTGTGTGTCGTCGCCACCGACGAGCACTCCATTCCACCGCGCAGTGGGATCACCGTAATCGGCGATCCCGAGCGCGCATTGCGCGCCCGCTACCGTGCCGAATCGCCCTGCCTCTACCTGATCAGGCCCGACGGATACATTGCCTACCGAAGCCGACGATGGGACGACCTGGGCGGCTATCTGGATCGGGTCCTAGGCACCACTCCTCGCCTGGAGTAGCGCGCTCCTGACCCGCCCAGCCCGGATCTCAGACGCATCCGGCACACTAAAGAACCAAACTGCGGAGAGTTCGTAATCATTTGATTTGATTGGTGGGCGCGGACGGGATCGAACCGCCGACCGCCTGGGTGTAAACCAGTCGAAGACCGTTCAACGCCGTTTCGGGACGTCCGCGTCGATTCACCAAGTATGCGGATCAACTCTCGAATTGCGAACCGACGCGTACGCGCCCGAACAGGCCATCACGAGGAAAATCTTGCGTCGGCACACTGATCGGCACACCGATTCTCCTCTCCGACGAACCGTTCGAGCGAACCTCGCTTGCTGAGGAATTCGATCGAGAGGTCATCCAAACCCATATCCCGCGCTCTTCGTAGCAGCGGCGTCTCTTCGCCCTCTCCAGCTAGTTCAAGCCTACCCTTCTGGAGCTCCTCCCCGGTCACCAGCTGGAAAGCCCGCCTAGCGTCCCGGCGGAAACTTCGTAGCGGGTCAAATCCCTGATAGGCGTCGGGATGATCGTCGCGCCAGGCATCGAGCGCATCGGACCACGATTTGCGACCACGGAAGCGCTCCACATGTACCGCGAGCTCGGCGGTTCGTGGTTCGACAGGCATTCCACCAACGCGCCCATGATCCCGCCGCAATCTCGCGCGGTACTCGGCCAATTCCGCAACACGCCGGAGAGCTCCTGGAGAAAGCCACTCAAAGCATCGCGTGTCGCTCCCGCCGGCTGGGACACCGCAGGGTCCAGGCTCCGGCGTTCGCCGCGTTCCGTCATCACTCGCCACGCTCGGTATTTTTCATGTGTCGAGGATACCTCAATCCCTTCTGCGCAAACTTCGCCGCGCTCCGGGTCGCTCACAGCGCCCCGTTTAGCCTAGGCTGAGGCGACTGACCACACCCGATGTGAAAGGGAGATAATGCATGGGACTCTTTGGGGAACGCTGCGAGCGGTGTCACAAAGCGCGCACGAGAAGGGAGTATGAGGGCCTGCCGACCTGCGATGCATGCCGCGGGCAAATCGAGCTCGAAGTAGAAGCTTCCAAGGAAGCGCAACGCTCGTGTCCTGTAGATGGCGGAGGCATGGAAAAACAGATCGTGTCGAACATTATCGTCGACCGATGCCGGGCCTGTGGAGGCGTATGGCTCGATGGGGGCGAGCTCGAGCTGCTCAAGGAGACTGTGGAGCAGGGAGTCGCATCTGATCTGATCCGTTGCCTTGGAAATCCGATCGGCATGTGAATCCCGTCCGCAGCGGGGAATCAAGCGGATCCGGCTCGGGCGCCAGGTCCGGCCCTCGCGAGGCGGTCGGGTCTGGGACTTGGCGCATCCCAGCACTTCGCGCCAGAATCCGGCCTCGGAAACCCTGCGAGGAAAAAAACAGCCATGATGACCGGAGCCGAGTATCGGGAGTCGCTGGAAGACGGGCGGCGGGTCTTTCTCGAGGGCGAGTTGATCGAGAGTCTGCCCGATCATCCCATCTACCGAATTCCCGTGGAGACGGCTGCCGCGCTCTACGATCGCGGCTACGACCCGACCCCCGGTCGGGTGCGGGAGACGATCAAGACGTTGCGCTCGCCCGCGGACCTGCGCGAGCACGCGCACAAGCTCGAAGATGCGGACATCTTGTTGGAGGTGACCAGCGCCTCGATCATGACGCTCCTCACCGCCGCCGGGCGCATCGAGGCCGCGCTGCCCGTCGTCGCGTGGATGATCATGGTCGAGATCTTCTCTTTGATGTGGGCCACGATCGAGAACTGCGGCTTCAGCTCCGACGGCTCGGCCTTTCCCGATGAGCTCTACACCAACGTCGGCAAGTACCACGGTGCGGCCCGCTACAACGACATGGTGCGCGACCTCCACGACATCGCTGGGGGATCTGTGCAAACGGCGCCTTCGGTCGCGGATCTAGAGAACAAGGAGGTCGGGGGCCTCATCGAGAAATATATGGGGACCAAGGAGGGAATTCCGGGCGCATACCGCACGAAGCTGTTCCACGCGATCTACGACTTCACCGCAGGGGCCCACGGATCGTGGCAGTCGATCGCGCTGCTGCAATCGGGCGGGGGGCTCTACGCCCAGCGCATCGTCTCGCGCGCCCACTACGACCTCGAGCGCGCCAAGAAGCTCGCCCTGGAGTCGGCGCATCTGGAGCCGCCCCGCTAGCGCATCTGGGGCGCCGATCCTTGGCCTACTGCTCCCAGGGAGCAAGATGAACCAGCGAACCCGACTGACGCCGCGGCCCATCTCGCAACACCTAACTGACTCTTTCCCTAACCGACTCTTTCGACCACCCGCGCCCAGTCGTCGATCATGTCCGGGTGATCGGGCAAGATGACGAACGTCACCTCCGTATAGCCTACGTCCCGGAGAGCCTTCACCTGGTCGGCCAACTCGTCGACTGTCCCTGTGAAGGACGTTTTTTTGATGAAGTCTCCAGTGATCAGCGACTCTTCGTCCTTGCGCAAAAACAAGCAGTGGCCGCGGTGCAGCGTGAGGTAGCGGGCATCCTCGGGGTCATAGCTGTCGTACAGGTTGTGGTAATCGGCCAAGAGCCGCTCGTCACCGACTCCGCCAGTTCCCAGATCACCATACTGCGTTTCCATCAGGTTGTGCAGCACCACCGCCGCCATCGGTCCGGCCTGCGCCTTCACCCGCGGGCTGTCGCAGCTTTCACCGTCGCGAACCACGGCGCCCAACACAAATGCGGTCTTGCGGAAATGGCTCGGATCCCAGCCGGCCTCGGCATAGGCCGAATTCATTTTCTCTAGGTCGGAAACCGCCAATTCCGGTGTTGAGTACAAGTGTATCCAGTGGCTGCCATGACGCGCGGTCAACGCGCGACCCCGCGGCCCCATGGCCGCGACGTGAAAATGGATCGGGTCGGTGGTGTTGAACAGCTCCCTCTCCGGGTTCAGAAAGCGGATCTTGCGACGCTCTCCCTCGAACTCCCACTCGACCGTCTTCCGGTCGAGCAGGCCGCGCACCGCGCCGATGTAGGCGTCGAAGTCCTTGATCTTGATCGCCGCCATACCCATCGCCCGGCGCCCGGAAAAGCCGGTGCCCACGCCCCAGTTCACGCGTCCGGGCGCGAGCTGGTTGATGGTCGCGAGCATGTTCGCAGTGCTGGGCGGGATGCGGTTGGTGGGAATGCAGACACCGGTGCCCAAGCGGATGGTTTTGGTCGCCATGGCGGTAGTGGCCATAGCGAGGAACGGGTCTGCCACCACCATCTGACTGTCCTCGAACCACATGCTGTGGAAGCCCAGCTCTTCCGCCCGTTTCCCCGCCTTCCAGCCATCGGACCCAGTCGCCTGGATGACTCCGTATTCCATTGTTCTTCCCCCTCCAACACCCTCTCGGCCAAATAGCACAAAAGCGCGCGGTAGGCGCCGATTGACAGGTACCCGTTCTGGAGGTTGCACGCGATGGCGCGAGGCCAGTGGGCGCCCAGCTCATCGGCGAGGACGCCACTGGGACCCAGCACCGGAGCGAAAGAATGAGGGGACGAGAACGATTTCGAGCTGGTGTTGAGAGCGCGCCACCCAATGAGATCTCGCGGCACGCCTCGTCCTACGGCGATACGAGTGTTTCCATCACGGCGGCCGGAACATCTGCGAGCTTGGCACCGCCCAGCGCGAAGTAGTACAGCGGCTCACCCTCGATCGAGAGCCGATGCCGGTATCGCTGCAGCTGATAGAGATCCAGGTACTCCGAGAAAATCAGTTCGCGAATGAGCTTCGAGAAGCCCGAATCGTCCCGCCGATCGAGGAAGGTGTCCTTCACATTGAAGGCAACCCAGCCGCCCTTGGCGATCAGGTTGAACGCTTCAAGAAATGCCTTTGGCGGGATGTCGCCGAATCCGAGGGCCGCGACGGAGATCAGGCAGTCGAGCGACCAGGTGTTGAGCTCGTCGCGGTCGTCGCTGCTCAGATTCGAGAAGTCCATCACGTAATAGGAGTCATAAGTCCCGGGCCGGTCCCG
>CAZTOE010000247.1:0-6729 GCA_964615045.1 uncultured Spirochaetales bacterium | reverse complement strand
GTATTGCGCGACCACCGTATCGCGGATCGGATCGATCACGGTCAGCGCGCGGTCCAAATCGGTCGAGATGTAGAGTCGCTCTGAGCTGCGGGGCGCCGCCACACCGTGGGGCCGCCTTCCAACCCGAATCGAGCCGATGACGCGGTTGGTCGCGACGTCGACCACCGTCACGTTATCGCTCGCACTGTTCAGGATGTAGAGCTTCTGCTGAACATCGTCCGCCCGCGAAGCGACTACAGGCAACACGATCCACGCTGCGACGACGGTCGCGAGACACACCCGTGCCAGCACGGGATCGCTAAAGAGAAGAGCCGGTCGTCTCAAGTCGCCACTCCGGTAGGAGTCTTGATTTAGCAAGAACTGTGCCTATGGCAGGAGCCCTCACGATCAGGAATGCGCCGTCCTCATTCCGTTCACTTCCCTTCGATTTCCAGGAGATAGCAAACCGTTCGCCTCGAGCGGCGCGAGCAGGGCACCCACGAAAGTCAGCCCCTAGCCGAGCTCCAGGCTCACCTTTGCCGCTGCCCGGACGAGCGCTTCGAGCTTTCCGTACGCCGCGCGGCGCGAGAGATACTTCATCCCGCAATCGGGCGCCGGCACGAGGCGTTCGGCCGCCACATAAGGGAGCGCGCGTCGGATCCGTTCGGCGAGCGTCTCGGGCGACTCGACTTCGTTCGTCGAAAGATCGATCACACCGAGGACGATGGTCTTGGTCGAGAGCTCCCGCAGGACGCCCAGGTCGAGATGGGGCTGCGCCGCTTCGATCGAAATCTGGTCCGCCGCACAATCGGCGAGCTGCGCGAGAAAGGTGTACGCCTTCGGCTTCTGTGGGGAGACGACAAAGCCGTAGCCGAAGCAGAGGTGGATCGCGGTGGTCACGCGCACACCCTGGAGCGCCCGGTTGATCACTTTCACGGCGTAGCGGTTGGCACTGTCCGGATCCTCGCGAAGCCAGGGTTCGTCCAGTTGGATGACGTCCGCTCCAGCCGCCTCGAGGTCGCGGGCCTCCTCGTTGACGACCTCGGCGTAGGCCATCGCGAGCGCCTCTCCCTCACCGTAGTACTCGTCGGACGCCTGCTTGCTGAGCGTGAAAGGACCCGGCAGCGTGATCTTGGCCATGCGGGTCGTGTGATCCTTGAGAAAACGCAGGTCCTCGACCTCCACGGGGAAAGGCCTTCGGAGCGGACCGACTACGCGGGGCACCGGGATCTCGAATTTTTGAACTCTCCGAATGGCGGGGGATTCGGTGTCGATGCCCTCGAGCGCGTTGGCGAACCGATTGGAGTAGCTCTCGCGGCGGATCTCGCCGTCGGTGACGACGTCCACACCGGCGCGCTCCTGATCTTGAATCGCCAGAAGCGTCGCGTCGTCCTGCGCCTCCTGGAGAAATTCCTCGGCGACGCGCCAAATTTCTCGAGAACGGATGCGAGGGACGACCTTTTCTTTGAGGAGGGCGTGGTTCACCAGCCAAGCGGGTTGCGGATAGCTCCCGATCACGGCGGTGCGTAGAGTTGGCTTCGGCATCGGGGTGTCCTTTGGCCCTGATGGCTTGACTGCCATCTTGGGCCATCCTGTAGCGCCCAGCCAGTCCGGGCAGGCGCCGGGAGGGAGCGCGGTGGAGACCGTTCTCGGATCGTTGGAGCACCACGCGCACCGGGCGCCTCGACGTAATCGACGACGACCCGCGCCGCTACGCCTCCTCAAACGTCTTCGCGGTGGCCGGCAAGGCCCGGGCCTACCAGGGGATCGCGGTCGCACAGCAATGCGAGTACGTCCTCGAAACCTTTCGCGCCGAGGGGCTCTCGGCCTGGTGGGCGACGCCTCACGACGAGTTCGCCCTCGTGATGGACGGCGAGCTCGAGATCGAGCTGTTTGGCCCCGCCGAGCCGCCCCGGCAGCACCTTCGGTCCCAAGGACGGCGGAAACCGAGCCGCGATCACGGCATGTTCCATGACGTCGCCGAGCGCGGCTACGAGGGAGAGCTGTGCTCCTTCAACCTGTTCGCCTATCTGTCCCGTTCCCACGTGACCTGGAACCCTTCGGTGGTTTCGGCGTGCAAGGACAGTCTGTTTTTCCCCATCACCGAGGAGTACCTCCTGCCGATCATCCACGGCGACGATCGGGTCGAGTGGTTCGTAGAGCTCAGCGGCGAAATCCCCTGGAAGATCGGTGACCGGGACACCGGCGCTCTTCGCGCCCGACTTTTGATGAAAGCGGGTGACGTGGCGGCAATGCCCGCCGATCTTCGCCACCAGGGGTCGACGCCAAAGCGCGCCATGCTACTGGTCTGGGAGAATGGTTCACCTCAAGTGCTCGAGCGCATTCCGAGCGGCCGGGCGCCGACCCATCCCACTGGCATGATTGACGGGTACCGATGAGTTCCCTCCCTGACAACGTCGTCGCCCCGGAAGCCATAGCGGATCCCCATGGCTTCTTTCGGCGCCTGCGGGAGCACTCCCCCATTCATTGGAGCGAGCGCCACCGCGCCTGGATCGTCACGCGGTACCGGGATGTGATGCTCGGAATGGGGGAAGACCGGCTCTCGACGGACAACATAGGCGCCCAGGCACAGCGCCTCTCGCCGGAGGACCGCGCGCGCTTCGCCCCCGCGGCGAAACTCCTCGAAGGCTGGATGATTTTTCGGGACCCTCCCGTTCACACCAAGCTTCGAGCACCCGTCCGCACCGCCTTCAAAGCCAAATCGGTGGCGGCCCTCGCGGGCGCTCTCGAGACCCGCGTTGACGAGCTCCTCGAGAAGATGGCGGCTCACCGCTCGTGTAGCCTGGTCCGGGAGTTCGCCTTCCCCCTACCGGCCGACGCGATTGCGATGCTCCTCGGGGTCCCCTCAGATCGGCGCGACGACTTCAGGCGTTGGTCGAGGATGCTCGGAGGCTTGGTGATGGGAAAGCTCGAGCGGAGCGATGTGTGGGAACGGGCGCTCAACGCAGAGCGCAATTTCTCGCAGCTCTTCGGCGACCTCATCGCACGCTACGAGCGTGAGCCCGAAGACAATCTGATCAGCGAACTCATTCGCGCGCGGGACGCAGGTGAGTATCTCGATCCGGATCAGATGGTCGGAGCGTGCACGCTGCTCCTCTTCGGTGGCCACGAAACGACGGCGAATCTCATCGCCAGCGGAACCCTGGCATTGCTTCAGCACCCCGAGCAACTGGAGCTTCTCCGGGCCAACCCTTCGCTCATCGAGTCGGCGGTGGAGGAGATGTTGCGCTACGACGGCCCCTCAAAGATCAACGTGCGGCGTGTGCGGGAGTCCTTGGACTTCGAAGGGACGCGCTTCGAAAAAGAGCAGAAGGTTTTCCTTTCGAGCGCCGCTGCGAACCGTGATCCCGAGGAGTTCCCGAACCCGGATTCATTCAATATCCGCCGCTCGCCCAATCGTCATCTCGGTTTTGGCTGGGGTCGGCACTTTTGCCTGGGCGCTCAATTGGCGCGTCTCGAGACCAAGATCGCCATCGAGCGGCTGATTGCTCGCTTCCCCAAGCTCTCGCTGGCGCCGCAAGAGCTTCGCTGGGAGCCGACCGTGCTCGGGCGATCGCTCAAGGGTCTCGACGTCCGACCTCACGGGCCTGCGTAGCTCGAGCACCTCGTCAACCCCGGGTCCCCTTATTCGTCGGCGGGAAGTTCGGCTGCGGTGAAGAAGAGGTTCTCGCCCCCGCAGTTCACGAAGAACGCGCCCGGCCGGCTCAGGCTCTTGTCGCCGTACTCGATGCGCGCACAGCGACCCGTCGCAAGCAGATGTCGTGCGCCGCGGCACAAGACGGCGGCCTCTTCGACCGTCAGGCCGTAACCGGGCCCGCCCTTCGCCAGAGCGCCGGGAGCGATGTCCGGATGCTCACAGGCCGCCGTCGGCAGGGGCGCCGGCTCTTGCTTGGACAGATGGCGCAGCGAAACCCACCGGGCGACCTCCTGGCGCCCCCGCAATCCCTCCTCCTCAGACGGCGGCCGGTAGGGGCTGATGCGCGCCCAATCATTCTTCACTTCGAGAACTTCGATGGCATCGCCCCGCTTCAGGTGAGCCACGATGGGCGCCTTCCACGACGGCTTGGACCCCACATGGACGGCGACGCTCGTGGTCGCCCATTCGGCCTGCGCCGGAGTCACGAGACCACCGAGAAGCATTAGCCCGAACATTGCCTTCGTCGCCCTCAAAGGCTCTCCCACCCTCCCCGCCGGCCTCGGCCCGCCGCTTCGGGCCTGGTCAGCCGAGCGCTGTTGCCGCGGCCTTCCGCAGTAGTCGCCATGCCTGTTCGACATGCCTCCGTTCGGTCCGAGTCTGACCGATCGACATTCGCAGCGTAAAGCGGCCGCGGAGCTTCGTGTGGGTCAAATACATCCCGCCGCTCCCATTCACGGTTTGCATGATGCGCTCCGTGACGACGTCGCCACCACGATGGCGGAAGCAGATGAGGTTCAAGGGCGTGTCCACGGCCAGTTCGAATTCCTCGCTGTCCACCACCCACCGCTTGAATACTTGGGCCAGCTCTACGTGCCGGCGGATGTGGAACTGCAGCCCTTCGATCCCGTAGTGGCGGATCACGAACCAGAGCTTCAGGGCCCGAAATCGCCGCCCCAGCGGTACCTGCCAATCCCGATAGTCGAATACCTCGCCCGCGTCGGTGGCGCGGTTGCGAAGATACTCAGGGAGGATGCCCAACGCGTTGATCAGTGCGCTGCGCTCGGCCACAAAAAACGCATTGCAGTCGAAGTTGGTAAACATCCACTTGTGGGGGTTGAACGTGTAGCTGTCCGCGTTCTCCACACCGGCATGGATAAAGCGGAACTCCGGACAGATCGCAGCGGTGCCGGCCATGGCTGCATCCACGTGGACCCAAAGGCCGTGCTCCCGCGCGACCCGCGCCACTTCGGCCACGGGGTCCAGCGCCAGGGAGGACGTGGTGCCGACACAGGTGCACACAAAGAACGGAACCAGATCGCGGTCCACGTCTCGACGGATCTGCTCGTCCAGCTTCTCCGGTCGCATCGCGAACCGCTCATCCACCTCGATGAGCCGCAGGTTCTCCGCCCCGATGCCGGCGATCCTGCACGCCTTCTCGATGGACGAATGCGCCTGGGCCGAGGTGTAGGCGATCAGCCGACCCGCGCCGCCGGTCTGATTAAACGCGCCGGCGGTGGCGCGTTCGCGAGCCGCGAGCAGGGCACACAACGTCGCATCGGAGGCCGAATGTTGGATCACGCCCCCGCCGGCCGTGCGCGATGAAAATCTCTCGGGCAGCCCAAGCATGGAGACCAGCCAATCCATGACGTGGGTCTCCAACTCGGTGCAGGCCGGGCTCGTCGACCACAGCATCCCCTGAACACCGAGGCCGGCGGACAGGATCTCACCCAGAATGGCGGGCGGCGAGCTGTTGGCCGGAAAGTACGCGAAGTTATTCGGCGACTGCCAGTGGGTGATGCCCGGCAAGACAAGCTCGGTGACGTCGCGGAGCATGACGTCGAAGGGCTCGCCCCGTCGGGGCGGTGCTTTGGGCAACCGCTTGCGGATATCGCCCGGCACGACTTGCGACAAGACGGGGTAGGACTCCACGTCGCGGAGATAGTCCACGACCCAGTCCACCGCGCGATAGGCGTTCTCCCGAAATGTCTCGAGGTCCATGTGATGGGTTTCATCGCTGGCGCTCACGCGACCTTCGTCCGGAAGCGGGGGAACCATTCGATCGGAAACCGTCAAGGGGCGACGTCGACGATGCCGATCCGTTCGCCCGTGGCGGATCCCAGGTAGAGCTTGGACCCGACCTGAACGGCCACCGTGGCGAACCCGAAGGGCGCGCCACCCCCTTCGGCAAGGACCTGGGTTTCCCCAGTCTCCGGGTCGATGGCCACAACGCCATAGTCGATGCCACAAAACGGCGCGTCTCCCTCCGTGCACTCCACCACGGCCTCGAGATCGCCGCGAATCGACGCGACGACGAGGCGGCCATCGGGCGCCCAGCTCGAATTGTCGGGCGTCTTGACCTCCGCCGCCCAGCGGTGTTTGCCCGTGGCCCGGTCGATCGCGACAACCTGATCCCCGAGGCTGTAGTTGGCGAAGATCGTCGTCCCGTCGGGCGAAGTCTGCACCCCGTTCGCGAGCGCGCCGTCGCTCCCCGCGAGCTTCTGCCACCCGGCGTCCGCGCTCCACTGAAGGACATAGCCCGTGGGCGCGCGATCTTTCTCGCGATGCAGCAAATCCTTCACCGAGGTTCCCCGCCTCGCCATGTGGCTCGCGACGAAATCACCCCCTGGCAGGCCGGCGACATCATTCAGCCAGACCTCGTCGGGCGCCACCACGCATCCGCGCCAACGCAGTGTGGGCGATGCGGTGTTGGCACCGTCGAGTTCAAACATCTCGATCGATTCGCGCTTGCCGTGATTCACGACGAGGAGTCGGTCCTGCCCGCCGGCCCCCTTGCCGAGGTGGATTCCGTGCGGCGCGAAGGCCGCGCCGATTTCCTCGACGCAGTCGGGATCCCCCCAGCTCTCGTTCGTCTCCCGATTTGCCGTGCGGGGATAGAGCACCTCGGTTTGGCCGCTGTCGATTTGCAGCAGCTTGATCGTGCCGGGCCGCTTTCCCGCGAGCCCCCCGTACTCGCTCACCAGGAGACGCTCACCGCCGGGAAGGACCTCGAGGTCTTCGGGAGCCCAGAAGCCGCAGAACAGCGAAACCTTTGCGGTCCCTTCGCAACGCTTTGACGGCTCGCCGCAACCGAG
>CAZTOE010000246.1:5727-6820 GCA_964615045.1 uncultured Spirochaetales bacterium | reverse complement strand
TCATCGGTAGAACCATCGTCCACGATGATGAGCTCTTTTTCGAGATCGCCGACTTGGACTCCTTTGACACGATCGACAATGGTTTCGATCGTCTTCGCTTCATTGAAGACCGGTATCACGATGGAGAGCTTCATGAACCGTGTTCCAAGGGCGCATTGCCGTTTTCGTCCGATTTCCGAATCGTCACGAGAAATGCAGGGTGGGAGAGGGTGACAAACCCAGATATGGGTCCTTCCAAGGCTGTGATCGAATCTTCCTCCCTACTGCGCAGTCCAGCCGCCGTCGATCGGGAGCGTGACGCCGGTCACGAAGGACGCGGCGTCGGAGAGGAGCCACACGACGCCGGCCGCGATCTCCGCCGGTTCGCCGAAACGGCGCATCGGCTCGAGGCTCTCGAAGACCGCGCGCGCGGCCTTGCCCCCGGTCATGATGCGGTCGAGCATCGGCGTCTCGATGGGGCCCGGGCAGACCGCATTCACGCGCACGCCGTGGTGGGCGTACTCGAGCGCGGCGGTCTTCGTGAGACCGATCACCGCGTGCTTGCTCGCGCAGTAGCCGGAGCTCCCGAGAAACCCCACCAGCCCCGCGACCGAAGCGGTGTTGACGATGGCCCCCCCGCCCTGCTCGAGCATCGGCGGGATCTCGTGTTTCAGGCACAGCCACACGCCCTTCACGTTGACAGCGAGGGTGCGGTCGAAGCCCGCTTCGCTCCAGCCGACGGTGCGGGCGAGCTCGCCCTCGACCCCAGCGTTGTTCACGGCACCGTCGAGCCGGCCGTGGCGCTTCAGCGCTTCCGCGACGAGCGCTTCGACGTCTGCCGCCCGCGATACGTCGGCACGCACGAAGTGCGCGCGATCCCCGGTGCGGCCGAGCTCCTCCGCCAGCGCCGCACCGCCCTCGGCGTTGACATCCGAGAGCACGACCGCAGCACCCGCCTGCACGCAGGCGCGCCCCACCTCGCGCCCGATGCCGCTGGCGGCGCCCGTCACGAGCACGACTTTGTCTTGGAGCGGCGCCGCCACTGCTCACGCGGCCAAGAATTCTTTCACCCGCGCGGCCAGGCGGTCCGGGGTAAAGCCGAAGAACTGGGCGA
>CAZTOE010000246.1:0-5717 GCA_964615045.1 uncultured Spirochaetales bacterium | reverse complement strand
GAGGTCGGCGGCGGGCGCCGAGGCCCCGAAGCGATCGACCCCGTAGACGAGCCCGCGCGGGCCGAGAAAACGCCGGAAGCTCTCGCCCCGCCCGGCCTCCACCGCCACGATCGGCGTTCCGTCCTGGGGCAGCAGCGCCGCGCGCCGCTCGGGGGACTGCGCTGCGAGCAGCTCGAGGCACGGCGCCGACACCACGCGCACCGCGATACCGCCGGCAGTGAGCTTGCCGGCTGCGTCACAGGCGAGCGCGACCTCGGAGCCGCTGGCCACCAGCACCACGTCGGGCGCGCCGGTCGGCTCGAGCAGCGCGTACGCCCCCTGCCACACCGTCTCGGCGGCAAAGTTCGCGGGCCGCTCCAGCGGCGGAAGCCCCTGGCGGCTCAGGCAAAGCGCCACGGGCCCGCGCGCCTGCGCGAGCGCCCACGCCCAGGCCATCCGCGTCTCGAGGCCGTCCGCCGGGCGTATCACGTGCATCCCCGGGATCAGGCGCAGGGCGTCCAGGTGTTCGATCGGCTGATGGGTCGGCCCGTCTTCGCCGAGGAAGATCGAGTCGTGGGTGAAGAGGTAGATCGTGCGCAGCTTCATCAGCGCTGCGAGCCGCAAGGCCGGGCGCATGTAGTCGCTGAACACCAGAAAGGTCGCTGCATAGGGCAAGAACGCGCCGTCGAGGGCCAACCCGTTGGTGAGCGCACCCATGGCGTGCTCCCGCACGCCGTAGTGGATGTTGCGACCGGTAAATCCCTCGAGGCCCCCGTCTGCGGTCGGCCCGACGTCGCCGGCCGACATGATGCGGCTGTTGTTCGAGGCG
The DNA here is from genome assembly GCA_964615045.1 of uncultured Spirochaetales bacterium. Classification (GTDB taxonomy): domain Bacteria; phylum Myxococcota_A; class UBA9160; order UBA9160; family PR03; genus JANQRO01. Next base: position 4,909 of record CAZTOE010000246.1, on the reverse strand, counting down.
GCGAGATCAGCCGAACCGCCGACCAGGTACGGCACGGCGTCGGCAATCTCGTTCAGGGCGTCCCCCGAATGAACCCGGGTCGCCTTCTTCGCGGGCGTGTGACGACTCAAAGTCTCCACGACCTCAGGCGTCACGACGTGCTCCCGGGCACTCCGATACTGGTGCGCCCGCTCAGGCTGATCGCGCACCCAACGTTCGAATGCCTCGTCGCGGGCGATGCGCGCCGCGCGCTTCGCGGCGATCCGCTCGCCCAGGTAGGCCCGCACCTCGTCCGGCACGAAGAACACGGGCTCGAGCGGCCAGCCCAGCGCCTCCTTGGTGGCGCGCACTTCGTCGGGGCCGAGCGGAGCGCCGTGGGTCTTGGCCGTGCCGGCGAGGTTCGGGCTCCCGTAGCCAATGGTGGTACGGGCCACGATGATCGACGGCCGGTCCTCCTCGGCGCGCGCCGCCGCGAGCGCCCGGCCCAGACCCTCGTGATCCAGCCCGTCTACCTGCTGAACGTGCCAGCGCTGTGCCGCGAACCGCGCAGCCACGTCCTCGGTAAAGGTGATCTCGGTGGATCCGTCGATCGAGATCCCGTTGTCGTCGTAGACGTAGATCAAGTTGCCCAGGCGCAAGTGGCCGGCCAACGAGCCCGCTTCCGCCGAAATGCCCTCCATCAGGTCGCCGTCGCTCACGATCCCGTAGATGAAGTGATCCCCGGGCGCGCCCGTGCCGGCCTCTCCGGCGCTGCCGAACCGGGCCCGCGTGAGCCGTCCCGCGAGGGCCATGCCCACGCCGGTGGCAAAGCCCTGGCCCAGCGGCCCGGTGGTGACCTCGACCCCCGGTGCCTCCCGGTACTCCGGATGACCGGGCGTGTGCGAGCCGAGCTGTCGGAAGCGCTGCAGCTCCTCCATCGGCAAATCGTACCCGTAAAGGTGCAACAGGCTGTAGAGCAGCATCGACGCGTGCCCCGCCGAGAGCACGAAGCGATCCCGCAGCGGCCAGCCAGGATCGGTTGGATCGAAGCGCAGGTGCTGATCCCAGAGCTCGAACGCGATCGGTGCCAATCCCATGGGGGCCCCGGGGTGCCCGCTTTTCGCCCTCTCGACCGCATCCACGGCGAGGAAGCGGATCGTGTTCTCGGCGCGTTCGCGCAGCTCGGAGATGAGCTCGATCGTCATGATCGGCCGACAATACCCCGTCGCGAGGACTCTCGGAAGCGAAGATCGAATGGCGCGGCAACGCTACGCCTCGTCGTCGTACGATCTCTCCCGACGTGATGGGCCCCGGAAGTCAGTTCCGGAGCCGATGCGCGACCGCGCGTGCCGAGCAGCAGCAGAAACCCCGACAACAACCCCGCCGCGAGCGCCGCGGGTCCCGCCTCCGGGACCGCCGTGACCTCCAGGTCGTCCCAGTATTTCGTGCCGGAGTTTCCACTCTGGACGCCGATCGTCCCCTGCGCGGGGAAGAACGCATCGTCATGCCAACAGTGCGCCTGCCATGCGGCCGGCTCGGGCTGGCCGTCCTGCCAGGCCTTCGCGCGCAAGTCCGTCTGGGCCGCTCCAATCTGGACTTGTAGAGCCAACCAGAACCAGGTGTTGGGTTGAAGGAACACTCCGGTTCCTGCCGGGCTGCAGGAAATTTCCGGCCCGGGCCAGGGATTGGGATGCCCGTGAATCTCGAACTCACCGGTCGTCCAGTGCGTGGACACACCGTAATAGGCGTCGTCAAACGGATATTGGCTGTGGGATGTCAGGCCCGTTCGTGAGGCGGAGGCGGTTACCCGCACGCGCCCGCGCACCTGGTAGTTCGACCACGAAGAGCTGCCGCCTACCACGTAGTGCGAATGGATGTTGGTGAGCGTGCTTTGGGTTCGGAGAACTCTGCTCCCCGCCACGTCTGCGATCTCGAAGAGCGCATCGTTCTCTACCATGCTGTTGTCGGCGTCGGTATCCAGCCATTCTGGCACGAAGCTACCGATGCTCGAGGTCTCGAAATCTTCGGACCAGAGCGTCTGATTGCCTCCGCTTCCCCCGCCGCCTCCCGGGTCGCTGAAGCGCACGATTTCGTTCGATGGTGGGCTCACTTGCCCGGTCGTGTTGTTGTAGGCGCGTACCACGAGGTAGATCGTGTCGCCGTCTGGAACCTCGATATCGGCCGAAAAAACGTTCCCCACGTCGATTACCGTCTCGTAGACCCCGCTCGAGGTTCCGAAGCGGACTTCGAATCCCTCGACCAGCGCGGGGGTGGGGTGGGTCCAGGCGAGCGGCTCGAGGCGCGCCCAGGAAGCCCGAGGGGACAAGCCGGTCCCGATGCAGCAGAGCGCGAAGGCGAGCAGAAGTCGTAGCAGGCCGGATCGGAGCATCTGAGTCTCGATGTGGTGGTCGACCCACATTCCTTTCGCCACGACGACAGGCTCATCTCGTGATGGCCCTCACACGACACGAGAATCCTTTAGCCCCTGGGGGAAATAACGGACGATCAGGCTGAAAGAAGAGCTCGAGGCCCGAGGCGCGACTCGGGTCCTGCGGCCGACAGGTCGGGCGCCCCGGCTCGATGAGCCACACCGGGCGGGAAGGTATTCTCGCCTGTGGGAGATGAGCTTGATGCGGGCCGGAGACCTGAGTCGGTGCATGCGTGATCCGATCCGCGCCGTGTTGCGCGCGATCGGCGTCTTGCTGCTTGTCCTCCTGGCACCCGGCATGCTGCCGATCTCGGCGCTGGCACGGGTGGAAACCCTGCAGTGGTCTCACTCCCAGGTCGACCATGCGGACGGCTTCCGCGTTCACGTGGGCCCTGCTTCGCGCGGGTACGATCGGATCATCGACGTGGGCCGGGTTTCGTCGTTCGATCTGGTGCTCGGCGACGACGAGGTGGCCTATGCAGCGGTGACCGCGTACGGCCAGGGCTTCGTGGAAAGCGGCTATTCGAACGAGAAGGAACTCGTCCCCGCAAATTTCGGACCGAGATTGCTGGTCAGCAATTCGTCAAGCCGCGCTCCCTCCCAACCCTTGTCGGGCATGAGCGTCTCGAGAGACATCTACGTGTTCGTCAGTCCCGAGGCGGGGATCCGCCGCGTCGCGTTCTATGTCGACGACCCGGCCCTGGCTGGCCCAGCAGAACACATCGAAAATTCCGCACCCTTCGATCTTGGAGGAGAGCGTTCGACTGGGCCGGCCCGACCCTTCGATACCACCCGACTCTCGGATGGCTTGCACACCATCAGCACATTCATCCGCCTCTTATCCGGCGGCGCCCAAGTCATCTCGGCCACTTTCAACGTCGAGCAGAATGGTCTGCTCGGTGAAGCGAACTGGAGTGAGGATTTCGGAAGCCTGGCGACGGGAACCGTCGTCCCAGGATGGATCGACACGGGAGCCGACAGCAGTCTTAGCGAAGACGACACGCTCTTCGCGTTGGGTGTGGGCCCCAGAAAGGACCGAGCGCTGACCACCAACTCCACGGCCAACGACACGCATTCACACTACTTCGCCGATGGATCGGAGACCTGGTTCAACTACGAGATTCGGGGCCGACTTCGCAAGACCGATGTCAACGGCGGGGTCGGCGTCACCTCTCACAGCCACTATGTCGATGCCGACCGTTACTACAGCCTCCGCGCCCCGCCCAACGCGCCGTTCCAGATTGCCTTTCATCCGGAGGGGAGCGCTCCCCCCTGCGGGTCGCTCGCAACGGGAGTGCTTCCGGTCGCGAGCACCTGGTATCGCTTTCGTTTCCTGGTCGCCGATGAGTTCTCGGGCACGGTGATCCGCGCGAAGATCTGGGAAGAAGACACGAATGAGCCGCTGAGCTGGCAGGCGGTGTGTCGAGACTCCCGACCCGATCGCCCCCTTGAAGGGACGATTGGCGCCTGGAGCTCCGGTACCGGAGCCAAGAGCTGGGACGACCTGGCGGTGGAATTTGTCCCCGAGCCGGCCTCTTCGATTGCAGTGTTCGCCGCGCTCCTGGGCCTGGGCGGAGCTCTCATCAGGAAAAGTGGCGTCCGGCTGAACGGATGAGTGGCAATCGTCAGAACAGAGGGAGCTACCAGAGGGCGGCCAGGGCGACGATCGCTACCACGGCGACCCCGACCACGTAGCTGTTGCGATCGGTGAGAGCGAATACAACGGGATCGTGAGAGAGTTGACGCCGATGTGCGAGGAACCAGATCCGGCAGATCCAATAGGTGAGCAGCGGAGTCAGGAGCCAAAGGAGCCTGGGCGTCGAATAGAGCGAACGAACGTCCGGGCTGTTGATGTAGAGAGCCAGAACGAGCACTGCAATGAAACCGCTTGCTACCCCGGCGACGCCCAGCATCGATGCGTCTCCACCGAAGTAGCCGCGGCCGTGCAGGGCGCCGTCCTCCCGATCGACCGCATCCATGGCCTCGGTAAAGCGTTTGGCGAACGCGAGACTCAGGAAGAAGAAGAGCGAAAAGCCCAGCAGCCAGTCCGAAACCGCCACCTGCACAGCCTCGGCGCCGGCGAGAATCCGGATCGTGTAGAGACTCGCCAGGGCCAGGACATCGACCAGGAGTCGATCCTTCAACACCCACGAATAGGCGAAGGTCATGACCGCATAGGCCATCAACCAGAGGGAGAAGGTCGTCGGCAACAAGGTGAGAGCCAGCGCCCCGCTCGACGCGAGTAGCGTCGCGAAGAGCCCGATCCCCATCGGGACCGAAAGATCGCCGGCGGCGAAAGGCCGGAAGCGCTTGACCGCGTGGCGGCGGTCAGCGGCAAGGTCGTGGAGGTCGTTCAGGACGTAGAACGCCGACGCCGTCATCCCGAACGCTACGAAGGCCACCAGCAGGGCGAGAAACGACCCAGTGTCAAAAATCTTGTGGGCGCACAGCGCGGGGACCGCAATCAGAAGATTTTTCGTCCAATGGTGGAGGCGAAGTGCCCGCATGAGGGCGGCTGCCCGA
>CAZTOE010000245.1:0-6913 GCA_964615045.1 uncultured Spirochaetales bacterium | reverse complement strand
GCCGGTCCCACTGATCAAGAGGTCCTCCTTCTCGTAGACGAGATTCTGACGGTCGTACTCGCACATTTCAAAGTCCGGGGTGAGCTGGATCGCATAGGTCGGACACGCTTCCTCGCACATGCCGCAGAAGATGCAGCGCGAGAAGTTGATGCGAAAGAACTCCGGGTACCAGCGGCCACTCTCGTCTTCGGTCTTTTGTAGCGCGATGCAGTCTACCGGGCAGGCTGCGGCGCACATGTAGCAGGCGACGCAGCGCTCCTCTCCATCCGGGTCGCGCGACAGGATGATTCGGCCGCGGTAGCGCGGCGGCAGATAGGGCTGCTCGTCGGGATACTGCACGGTGTCCCTCTTGCGGAAGCCGTGCAGGAAGACGAGCCAGAGGGTTCTCAGTGCACTCCACATCGTCATTCCAACGCCAACACGAGGCCGCCCGTCGCGACCAGGTTGAGCAATGCCAAAGGCAGCAGGACCTTCCAGCCGAGTGCCATGAGCTGGTCGTAGCGCGGCCGCGGGAGGGCGGCTCGCAGCAGAACGAAGAACATGAGGATGCCGGCCGTCTTCAGCAGGAACCAGACCAACGGCGGCAGCACCGGCCCCAGCCAGCCCCCGAGGAACAAGGTCGTGATCAGGGCGGCGGTGAGAATCATGCCGACGTACTCACCCACGAAATACATTCCGAATTTCATGCCGGAATACTCGGTGTGGTAACCTGCGACCAGCTCGTTCTCGGCCTCCGGGAGATCGAAGGGCAGGCGATGCATCTCGGCTACCCCGGCAATCAGGAAGAGGAGGAAACCCGGGAGCTGGGGCACCACATACCAGAGGCCGCGCTGGGCCTCCACGATCGCTCGCAGATCGAAGCTTCCCGCCAGGATCACCACTCCCATGAGCGCGAGACCCATGAAGACTTCGTAGCTGATCATCTGGGCCGCGGCCCGCAGACCACCGAGAAGGGCGTACTTGCTGTTGGAAGCCCAGCCGCCGAGTACGACCCCGTAGACCGTGAGTGCCGCCATCGCGAGGAAGAAGAGGAGCCCGACGTTGAGATCCGTCACGCCGATCCCTGGAGCGGGGGGGACCACGGCGAAGGCGACCAGCCCGGTGGCCATGACTAGTGCCGGCGCAATGACGAAGATCGGCCGGTCGGCCATCGGCGGCACCCAGTCCTCCTTCATCATGAGCTTGATGACATCGGCCACCGGTTGCAGCACCCCGAACGGACCCACGCGGTTGGGTCCGTAGCGGTCCTGCCATAGGCCCAGCAATCGCCGCTCGGCCCAGGTGAGGAGCGCAGCGGCGAGCAGCACCGCGGTCGGGACACCGATCACGTTGAACAGGGTCGCAGCCGTCTCAGTCATCTCGACCTCCGCGCGTGGTACCGTCCGTGCGTCGTGACGCGCACGCTCCGTTCCCCCTGGTGCCTGCAGCCCCGCTCGACTTGGCAGCCGCAGCTCTGCTCTCGCTGGTGTTCCCGGCCCCCCCCTACCCCGGGTACCCAAGCTCTGCCTGGGTACCCGAGTGGGCGAAGCTCTGCCTCGCGAGGCGCTGGCCAGGGGTGTCGTCCCTGCGCACTCTGCGCGCCACGCCGCGGAACAGCGCTTCGAGATACTTGGTGCCCGAGCCGGAGCTCGGGCACCAGGCGAGCAGAAGCAGAAACTCGCATCATTAGCCCTCCCTCGGCGCCGCGACCGGACGGATCTCACCCCACATTGGCAATGCGACCCTGGGGAGTCCCGGTAAGCCTGCCGGCAGCCCAGCCGTCCCGTCCGCCAGCGCCTGGTGGATTCGCACCGGCAACACCTGTTCGAACTCCCCGAGGCGCAGCGCGATCGACTGACCCTCCGCGAGCCCGAGCTGATCAGCTGTGGCGCGGCCGACGGCGACATAGGGCGCAGGCGTCCGCTCGGCAATCGCCTCCGCCCGCACGCTGAGCTCCTCACTGCCAAAGCAATGGTGCAAGGGCAGGATCAGCCAGCGCTCGGGCTGCGCTTCGAAGCGAGGAGGGGGCTCGGTAAAGAAGCGGGGGCCAGACTGCACAGGCTCGACCAAACGCAGGCCTGGTCGCGATCCCCGCAGGGGGCCGGCAATCTCCTGTTGGAACCGGTTGAGTGCCTCGTTCGAGTTCCAGCTCGGAGCCCAGTACCAGGGGTCGAGCCCGCCGGGAGTCTGCTGCGCATCACCCTCCATGGAGTACACGAACGGCGAGTCCGGATCGCGCGGTGGCGGTAACTCCTTGACATCTTGCTGGGCATCCATCGCGTTACGCCCACTGTAGCGCGGCGTGGCGCGGGGGATGCGCGTAGGGTTCTTGCCCGTATGGGATGCGACCGTGGACGCGGCCATGGCGCGGAAATCCGGCGCGGCTGCAGCGAGACGGGCGGTGACGGCGTCGAAGGTCGTATCCTCGGGCCCCCTGCCTTCCGTGGCGGCCGCGATCTCCCCTAGCCAGCGCCAAGCCTCGCGAATCTCCCCACTCGGAGGGAGCACCTTGTAGGCGCGCTGGGCGCGCCCCTCCGCGCTGACGAGGGTGGCATCCGTTTCGGCAAAGGTCGCAACGGGTAGGAGCCAGTGGGCCTTTTCGGCCGTCGCATGGTGCAGATGATCCAGCAGGAAGAGGCGATCGGTCGCCTCGAGGAGGGCATCGACTTTCGCCTGCTCGAGGCGCCGGTAAAGGTCGTTCTCGAGCACTAGCAGGGTGTCGGCCTCGCCCTGCTCGAGGGCGGCCAACGCGGCCTCGAGGGGCGGTGCATCAAACATCGCAAGTCCCATGGAGTTGCATTCGGGCTGCGCGAGCCAGAGCGCCATGTCCCGTTCCGCGCCGCCTAGGGACCAAGCCAGGTTGGCGGCGGCCTCAAGGACCTCGGGCGATCCGCAGCTCGTCCCACTGACTACCAGGGGGCGAGCGGCGCTGGTGAGCGCCTCGGCGATCGTCTCGGCAAGCTCGGTTTCCTCGGGAGACAGGCCCTCGACGCCCGGGGCCCGCTCATCGAGGCGGTGCGCGATGGCGAAGCCGACGCGGGCGACGGTCTGTGGGGACCCCCGGCAGACCCGCGCTGCGACATCGTCCAGCGCGGAGGCATCGGGACTCAGCACGAACAACGGGGAGCGCTGCCCGCCGGCGGCTTGCTCGACGGCGACGCGCTTCCACGGCTGCACCATGGCATCGGCGGCGGCCTCGCGTGCGCGGTTCAGGGTTGCTTGGCGCAGGCTCAGGGCCACTCGGGGAGCGGTGTTGGTGACGTCTTCCCCGAGCACGAGGACGCAGTCGGCGTCCTCCATCCTGGTTCGTGTCGCCGCCGGCACCGGACCATCCCGCAGGATCGCAAGGGCCAGGGCGGCCAGTCGCCGATCGGTTTCGGCGACACCGGCGAAGAAGCGCTCGGGCCCGACCAACGCGCGGAGCATGAAATTGGCCTCCAGGGAGGCACGTGGGGAGCCGACGCCCACGACGCGGCCCGCGCGTACACGATCGCCCAGCTCCCGCAGCGCCACGCCGGCTCCCGCAGGTTTGAAGCCCTCACCCCCGCGCCGAAGCACCTTGCGGATGCGCGCCTCGCCATTGACGAACCCATAGCCGAAGCGCCCCCGATCGCACAGAAAATAACTGTTCACCTGGTCGTTGTAGCGGTTCATGATCCGGCGCAGTGTGCCATAGCGCGCGCCTGGCTGGGTGTTGCAGCCGACGGCGCAGTGCACGCAGACAGATGGCGTGGTCATCAGGTCCCACTTGCGCGTATAGTGGCGGCTGAAGGTCTTGTCGGTGAAGACCCCGGTGGGACAGACCTCGACCAGATTGCCGCTGAACGGGCTCTCCAGAGCGCCGTCGGTCAGGCGGCCGAAATAGACATGATGGGCGATGGCCTGCGCATGCAGGTCTTGACCCCCGGCATAGTCGTGATAGAAGCGCACGCAACGGTAGCAGGTGATGCAGCGATTCATCTCGTGACCGAGGAAGGGCCCGAGGTTCTGGTTGCGGAAGGTGCGTTTGGGAAAGCGGTCACGGCGGTAGACGTGACCGGTCATCACCGTCATGTCCTGGAGGTGGCACTCGCCGCCTTCCTCGCACACCGGACAGTCGTGCGGGTGGTTGGTCATCAGCCACTCGATCACGCCGCGACGCATCTCTACGGCCTCGGCATCGGTGACCGAGATGCGGGTGTCGTCGTCCGCGGGGGTCCATGCAGGCCATGAGGATCTTGCCCTTCTGGTCGTTCTCGTTCTTGAACTGCTTCACCGCGCATTGGCGGCAGGAGCCGACCGATCCCATGGCCGGATGCCAGCAAAAGTAGGGCAGATCGATGCCGAGCGCGAGACACACCGCAAGCAGGTTCTGCCCGGCGTCTGCCTGATAGGCTTTGCCGTCGATGTAGATCTTAGCCATTGGGCGGTACTCCCACTGCGGCCTTCGATGAGCGCTTCTCGATCCGCGCGGTGCGAAACGGGCAGCGTCGCTCTCGAATGTGCCGCTCGAAGTCCTCGCGGAAATACTTGAGCGCACTTTGCAGGGGCTCCATTGCTCCCGGGGCGTGGGCACAGAAGGTGTGGCCCATGCCGAGCAGACGGGTGTGCCGTTCGAGCATCGTCAGGTCCTCTTCGCGACCCTCGCCCACCTCGATGGCCTCCAGGGTCCGCGCGACGAAGGGCAGGCCGTCGCGGCAGGGCGTGCACCAGCCGCAGGATTCCTGTGCGAAGAACCGTTCGAGGTTGAGGCACAGGCCGACAGGGCAGGTCTGGTCGTCAAGCACGATCATGGTGCCGGTCCCGAGCCGGCTGCCTGCCTTCATCAACGAGTCGAAGTCCATCGGTAGATCCAGATGCTGCTCAACCAGGAAGTCGGTGGAGGCGCCCCCTGGTAGCAGACCGCGGAAGTGCAGCCCGCTGCGCATGCCGCCGGCGTGCTCCTCGAGGATCTTGCGGATCGGGGTGCCCATGGGAAGCTCCCAGGCTCCGGGCCGGTTCACCCGTCCGCTGGCACCGTAGATCTTGGTGCCGCCATCCTCGCTTCGGCTCAGACCCCGAAACCAAGGCGCGCCGTTCGCCACGATGTGCGGCACGTTGCACAGGGTCTCGACGTTGTTGACGACCGTAGGTTTGCCCCAGAGCCCTGCCGCCTGGGGATAGGGCGGTTTGGTGCGGGGGACGGCCCGTGTCCCCTCCAGCGCGTTGAGCAGCGCGGTCTCCTCGCCACAGATGTAGCGCCCCGCACTCAGATGGAGGTGAAGCTCGAGATCGAAGCCGGAGCCCAGGATGTCGCGGCCCAACAGGCCGGCAGCCTTGGCCTCGGCGATGGCCCGCACGAGGCGCCGGGCGCTGGTGCGGTACGCGCCGCGCAGGAAGATGTAGGCGAATTCGGCCCCGATGGCGAAGGCGCTCAAGAGCACTCCCTCGATCATCTGGTGAGGTTCGCCCTCGAGCAGCAGGCGGTCCTTGAACGTTCCGGGCTCCATCTCATCGGCATTGACCACCAGGTACTTGGGTACCGGCGCATCTTTGCTGCGCGGGACGAAGCTCCACTTCTTTCCGGTTGGGAAACCCGCGCCGCCACGCCCGCGCAGATTCGATTCCATCACCGCCTCGAGCACCGCCTGCGGGCTCTTCTCCTTCAGTGCCTTGCGCAGCGCGCGGTAGCCGCCGGCACGCTGGTAGCCAGCGAGATCCAGCGGTCCGCGGGTCGGGTCGATTCGGGCGGTGAGGGGGGTCTCAGTCATAGTCGTCCAAGAGGCTCGCCAGCCGGTCGGGGTCCACGTCCAGGTGCAGCTCGTCGTCCACGGCGAGCACCGGGGCGTGGTCACAGGCGCCCAGGCACTGCGCAGGAAGGAGTGTGAAGCGGCCATCTTCCGTGGTCTCTCCGGACGCCACGCCGAGGTGCTTCTCCAGCGCCGCACGCAGGTCGTCGCAGCCGAGGATCCAGCAGCACACCGAGTCGCAGAAAGTGACGAGGTGTCTGCCCACCGGACGGCGATGCAGGCGGTTGTAGAACGTGGCCAGCGCTTCGAGTTCGTGCACGCTCATGCCGAGCACCGGCGCCAGGTCCTCGAGCGCTTCGTCGGGGAGCCAGCCGCGACTCTCCTGCAGCCGCACCAGGCAGTCGCTGCTTGCTGCACGGCGGTCGGGGTATTGCGCGATCTCTGCTTCGATCGTTTGGCGCTCTCGCTCGGTGAGCATGGTGGCGTCTTCCTCGATCAACGGTCCACGTCCGCCATCACGAAGTCGATGCTCCCCAGGATGGAGACCAGGTCGGCCACGGTGTGCCCACGGCTGATCGCGGGGATCATCTGCAGATGCGGAAAGGACGGGGTGCGAATGCGCGTGCGATAGGACATGTTGCCGCCGTCCGACGTGAGATAGTAGCTATTGAGGCCCTTGGTCGCCTCCACGGCGACGCAGGCCTCGCCGGGCGGGATCACCGGGCCCCAGCCGATCTTGACGAAGTGGTGGATCAGGGTCTCGATGTCCTGCATGCTGTAGTCCTTGATCGGTGGGGTCGTGAGGGGATGGCGCGCCTTGTGCTCGCCCGCGGGCATGTTGTCCAGGCACTGGCGGATGATGCGCAGGCTCTGGCGCATCTCCTCCAGGCGCACGGCGGTGCGGTCGTAGCAGTCGCCCCCGTCTCCGGTCGGGATCTCGAACGCGAAGCGATCGTAGCCCGAGTAAGGCCGCGCCTTGCGCAGATCCCATTCCAGGCCGGTGGCGCGCAGACCCGGGCCCGTGACACCCCACTCCATCGCCTCCGCAGTCGTATAGGCCCCGACCCCCCGGGTGCGGCGGCGGAAGATGCCGTTCTCAAGAACCATACGCTCGTACTCGTCGAGCCGCGGCTGCTCCCAGTCAAGGAAGGCGCGCACCAGTTCGTTCCACCCCTGCGGCAGGTCCTGGGCGACGCCGCCGATGCGGAACCAGGCGGGGTGCATGC
>CAZTOE010000244.1:0-6913 GCA_964615045.1 uncultured Spirochaetales bacterium | reverse complement strand
CTCCAGGATCTCGTCGAGGCCCGCCGCCAAAGGCATCGGCTGGGGTTTGTCACTGTAGACCACCAGAGCGGAGCGACCCTCACGCCCATAGGCGCCCACATAATCCAACAAGCTGCTGCGAAAACGCTCCGAGACCCTCTCCCGCGCACCGGCCGAGGACCAATCGAAGCTGGCGATCCAACGGATCTCGGCTTCCGGGAGCTTGAATTTGCAAGCGGCCATCCGGCACGAGGCCAGGACCTCGAGGTCTGATTCAGGCAGCTCGAACGGGGCCAGATCCTGGGGCACAGCGGGCGCGCTGAAACGGCCGCTTTGGCGAAGCGCTGGCTCGTCGAGATACGCGCGGATGTCGCGGAAATGGGCGAGATAGCGCGCCCGCGACACCTCGATCCGCGCCGCACCGAGAATGCGAAGCTCCCGCGCGGGCTGCGAGACTTCCATCAGCTTGACGAGCGGCTGGCGCTCGAGGGAGCGGACTTCGCCCGGGGTGAGCTTCAGCTCTTCGTCCCAGGCCGCGGGGAGAAAGCCGGGCCCTAGGGGCTCCGCACCGCCGGCGAACACGACGGGAAAAGCGACGAGTGCCAGCGCGGCGATCCCCCACGCGGGCGCGATGCGTCGCATGCCTGCGAAACGGCTCGACTTCATGGCGTCTCGGCCCCGTCACTCGTCGGTGACGCAACCTTCCGAGGCTGACTTCACGGTCTTGATGTACTTGAAGAGCGTACCGCGGGTGGCCTTGAGAGGTGGTGCCGTCCACGCTGCGCGGCGCTTTGCCAGCTCCGCTTCGGAGACCTCGATCTCGAGTGCGCGTTTCTTCGCGTCGATCGTGATGCGATCGCCGTCTTGCACCAGTGCAATCGGACCGCCCTCCTGCGCCTCCGGGGTCACGTGACCGATGATGAAGCCGTGGGAACCCCCCGAGAATCGGCCATCGGTGATGAGCGCCACGTCCTGGCCGAGGCCGGCGCCCATGATCACCGAAGTCGGCGTCAGCATTTCGGGCATGCCGGGCCCGCCCTTGGGGCCTTCGAACCGAATCACGATCACCGAGCCCTTGCGGAGCTTCCCCTGTTCGGCAGCCGCCAGCATGTCTTCCTCACAGTCGAAGACCTGCGCAGTTCCCGAGAACGAGAGGCCCTCCTTCCCGGTAATCTTCGCGACCGCGCCTTCGGGAGCGAGGCTGCCCCGCAAGATCGTGATGTGGCCGCTCTCCTTGATCGGATCCTCCCAGGGCCGGATCACGTCCTGACCTTCCTGCAGACCCGGGAGATCGGCGACGTTTTCGGCCAAGGTCTTGCCGGTCACGGTGATGCAGTCGCCGTGCAGGGCACCCTTTTCGAGCAGGTACCGGATCACCGCCGGCGTGCCGCCGATCTTGTGGACATCCTCCATCACGTACCGACCACTGGGCTTTAGGTCGGCGAGGAAGGGAACGCGCTCGCTGATCGCCTGAAAATCTTCGAGCCCGAGCGGCACCCCCACCGCCCGCGCCATCGCGATGAGATGCAGGACCGCATTCGTCGAGCCGCCCAGCGCGGAAACGACCGCGATCGCGTTCTCGAAGGCCGGACGGGTCATGATGTCGCTGGGCTTCAAATCGATCTCGAGCAGGTGGCGGATCGCCGCGCCCGCGCGCCGGCATTCCGCGAGCTTCTCGGGGTCCACCGCCGGAGTCGAGGAGCTGTAGGGGAGCGACATGCCGAGCGCCTCGATCGCCGAGGCCATGGTATTGGCCGTGTACATCCCACCGCAGGCGCCGGCCCCGGGGCAGGCGTGGCGCACGATGTCGAAGCGCGCCGCCTCGTCGATCTCGCCGGCGATGAAGGCGCCGTAGCACTGGAAGGCCGATACGATGTCGATGGGTTGACCACTCCGATCATACCCGGGCTTGATGGTGCCCCCGTAGATCATGAGCGTGGGGCGATCCACCCGCGCCATCGCGATCAGGCAGCCGGGCATGTTCTTGTCGCAACCGGGGATCGAGATGTTGGCGTCGTACCATTGGGCGCACATCACGGTCTCGATCGAGTCGGCGATCAGATCGCGGGACTGCAGTGAGTAGCTCATCCCACGCGTCCCCATCGAGATCCCATCGGAGACTCCGATGGTGTTGAAGCGCATGCCCACGAGATCGGCGGCCTCGACACCTTCCTTCACTGCCGTGGCGAGATCGTTCAAATGGATGTTGCAGGAGTTTCCCTCGTACCAGACGCTGGCAATGCCTACCTGCGCCTTGCCCATGTCCTCCTCGCGGAGGCCGGTGGCGTAGAGCATCGCCTGCGACGCGCCCTGCGCCTTCTCCTGGGTGATACGGCGGCTGATGCGATTGAGGGGTCGGGCCATGGAACGTCTCCGAAGCGGGCGGCTGCGCCCAGAAGGGAATGGCGATGGTAGCGGAGCGCGCCGGGCTTTCGCGGCACGGCGCCCCCTGCAGCGATTGACGCCGGCAACGAGACTGTGGTGGAATCGGCTGCCACCATGTCCGAGCCCCGAACGCCGCAGAAGCCGGAACATCCTCCAACGGGGAGCGAAACGACCCGGGAGCAACAGGCGCGCAAGCTGCGCGGCTGGATGCTCGGCCTGCACGCCACCCATCTGATCGATATCGGGGGACGCCTCGGGTATTTGGAGGCGCTGCGCCGGGCGGGGGGCCGCGCCCCGTCCGAGGCGCTGGCCAAGGCCACCGAGCTCGATCCCTGGCAAACCGAAGTCTGGTGTCAGGCGGCGTGCGCGATCGGCATCCTCGACTATCGACCCGGAGAGGGTTTCAGGTTCGCCCCCCACATTGGCGAGCTGCTCGCGTCCGACAGCGCGGAGCTCTCGACTTTTCACATGCTGGCCAGCATCGCCCGCGATTTTCCGAGCTACCCGCGCGCCTTTCGCACCGGCGACCGCAAGCCGTTCTCGGCCCACGATGAGGATTTCTTCTTCCACCAGACCCGGGTCGCCGCCCACCGCGGTCCGATCGTGGTCGACGCGGCGCTCGCGATCCCGGAGGTCGCGCGACGCCTCGAGGCGGGCGGGACGCTGCTGGATGTCGGCGCCGGTGGAGGTGGCGTCCTGCTGGCCTTCGCCGAGCGCCTTCCGTCGCTGCGAGCAGTGGGGATCGAGCCGCTGCCGTATTTCGCCAGCCGCGCCGCCCACGCGATCGTCGACGCGGGGCTGGAGGATCGCATCGCGGTGCGGGCGATCCCGGCCGAGCAAATCGACTTCGAGGCCGAGTTCGACCTGGTAACGCTGGTGCAGGTATTCCACGAGCTTCCCCCGGAGAGCAAGCGCGAGATCTTGAGACGCTGCCGGCGTGCGCTCCGCCAGGGGGGTCGTCTGCTGATCATCGACCGCTGCGTGCCGGGCAACGAGAGCGAGATCGGCGACCGCCGCTTCACGATGAGCGTCCTCGAGCAGTGGTTCGAGGTCACGTGGGGGAACGTCGTCAATACCCGCGACGAGATCGCGGGCATGCTCGAGGAGTGCGGCTTCACGCTGGAGTCCGAGGACGAGAAGAGCGTCCCGACCTACTGGAGTTTCGTAGCGCGGCCCGCCTGATTCACGCGGGAGCCGACCCGACAAAGGAGTCCCCAATGCCTGCGATGCGTTTTGGCTTTATGGAAGACTTCCGCAATCCGGTGAAGTGGCGCCGCCCCTTCGCGGAGCTGTACGAAGCGATCCTGCAGCAGATCCAGCGCGCCGAAGAGCTCGGTTACGACCACGTATGGCTCACCGAGCACCACTTCACCGAGGACGGCTACAACCCCTCCCTGCTACCCACGGCGGCGGCGATCGCGGCGCGCACCAACCGCATCCGCATCGGCACCTTCATCTTGCTGCTTCCCTACCAGCACCCGGTGCGCACCGCCGAGGACGTGGCTTGCGTCGACATCTTTTCAAATGGGCGCTTCGACTTGGGGATCGGCCAGGGGTACTCCTACCACGAGTTCAACGCCCTCTGCCTCGATCGCGGAGAGCGCGGCAAACGCATGCGCGAAAATATCGAAGTGGTGCGTCGGCTCTTCACCGAGGAGCGCGTCAGCTTCGAGGGTGAGTTCACCCGCGTCCGGGACCTCCGCCTCTCCCCGAAGCCGGTGCAAAAGCCGCATCCACCGATCTGGATCGGGGCCCGGGGTCCGAAGGCGATCCGCAACGCCGCCAAGCTCGGCTACCACCTGATGGCGACGATCGGACCGGACCCCGCACCGCTCTATCTCGAAACGCTGGCCGCCGAGGGGCGCGATCCCGATGCCTTCCACATCGCCCAGCTGCGCATGGTCTACGTCGCGGAAAGCGAGGATCGAGCCTGGCAAGACGTTCAGGAGCAGCTATTCCACCTGCTCACCTTCTATCACGACATCCTGTCGGAGGCGAAGGACGCGGCAGGCGACGACGCGCCGCTTCCCTTCGCCAAGCCCGAGGAAATCCGTTCCTCACCGATCGCGAAGGGCATGATGATCGGGACGCCGACGCAGGTGACCGAGAAGCTCGAGCGCTTCTGCGACGAGTACCGCTGCACCGATTTCATCATGGGGACGCAGTTTCCCGGCCTCGACCCCGCCAAGGGCACGCGGTCGCTCGAGCTCTTCGCGAAGGAAGTGATGCCGCGTTTCCGCTAGGGGGTCCAGACTTCCGGGTTGACGCAGGCGCGCAGCGGCTCGCCGCGGCGTACGCGACCGATCTGCGCGGCGAAGGCCTCGGCGATGCCGCGCAGGCTTCGCACCGTGCTTCCACCGATGTGCGGGGTGGGGATCACGTTGAACTGCAGCAACGGGTCTTCGGGATCGAAGGGTTCGTTCCACCAGACATCGAGGCCGGCGCCCGCGATGCGCTCTTCGCGGAAAGCCTCGAGGAGAGCGTCGTAGTCGATCACCGGCCCCCGCGCGATGTTCACGACGTAGGCCGTGGGCTTCATGCGCGCCAGGATCTCGCGCCCGATCAGGCCGCGGTTCTCGGGGGTCGCGGGCGCCGCCACGACCACAAAATCAGCTTCGGCGACTGCATCGCCGAGCTTGGATGCGTCGAGGTGGAGATCGACGCGCACCGCCGGGTCGCGCTGGCGGGCGCCACCGGGTCCGCTCCGCGAGACGGCAACGATGCGCGCCCCGAAGCCGGCAAGGCGTCGCGCCACTTCCTGTCCGATATCGCCGTAGCCGACGAGGGTGACCGTGCTTCCGAGGAGCGTCGTGCCGAGCGTTGCACCGAGCTTGCCTTCCTGAAAGCGCTGCAGGGCCTCGGGGATGCGACGCGCCAACATCACCAGGAAGCCGATCGTGAGCTCGGCGACCGATTCGGCGTTGCCGGTACCGATACTGGGGATATTGGCGACCGCCACGCCACCAGCCGTGGCCGCGGGGATATCGACGCCGTCGAGCCCGACCCCGAACTGCTGCACGAGCCGCAAGCGGGGCGAGGCGTAGGCCTCGTTGGGAATCGCAGCCACGATCGGCACCAGGACCTCCGCGTCCTGGGAAGCCGCAACGATTTCCTCGGGTGCGCACTCGACGATGATGTCCTCGGGTAGCAGCTCCTCGAGGAGCGCCACCACGCGCCGATAGCCCTGGTGGCAGATACAGATCCGCACGTCGCTCAGCTCGCCTTCTTGCGGCGTCGGCCTGCGGCGCGCCCGCGCGCAGACGCGCTGGCCGCGACCTTGAGCTCGTTCACGACGAACGCGCCATCTTTCATGACGGCGCGCAGCTTGCTGCGATCCTGCAGCACGGCGATGTCGCGGATCGGATCTCCGTCGACGACGAGCAGATCGGCGAGCTTGCCGACCTCGATGCTGCCCAGTTCGTCGGCGCGGCCCATCAACGCCGCGCCGTTTACGGTGGCCCAGTGGATCACCGCGAGCGGATCGATGCCCACATCCACGTAGGCCGCCAGCTCGCGGGCGTAGTCGCCGTGGGGCATCCATCCCACGCCGAAATCGTCGCCGACCACAAGCGGTACGCCGGCCTGGTCGGCAACCGGCAGAATCGCGGCGTGGTGCTCGAGGGTGCGTTCCAACTCGGGGACCCAGGACTCGAAGGGCGAGCTCCCGGTGCGGCGCTTCTTCTCGAGGATGTTCCAGGAGAAGTAGAGACTGGGCGCGAGGAAGGTGCCCCGTTCGACGAGCAGCTCGATGCACTCCTCGTCGAGGCCGTCGCCGTGGTCCACGACGTCGATCCCGGCCCGCACCGAAGTCAGGATGCCGCGCTTGTTGATGATGTGGCCGCGGATCTTTACCCCGCGTTCGTGGGCGGTTTCGACGGCGACGCCGATCTCCTCTTCGGTCATGCTCAGCACGTCATAGTCGAGGGGAAGACCGTGCCCCCCCGTCACGTAGAGCTTGACGATGTCGACGCCGTTCTTGACTTCTTCGCGCACCGCCTTGCGAAACTCGTCGGGGCCGTCGCAGAGGCGCGCCAGCCCCTGCAGGCCGAGCTTCCACCACGACGGATGGAGGTCCACGGAGTCGCCGGTCGTTACGACATCGCGCCCGCACGCCATGATGCGCGGCCCCGGAATCAATCCCGCCTCGATGGCGTTGCGGAGCTGGACGTCGATGAAGTGGCCCGCGCCCGCGCCCACAGCGCCCGTGAAGCCGCAGTGCAGCAGAAGCTCTGCGTTCTTGGCCGCCACGAGCGTCAGGTAGGTCGGCGGATGTTTAAGGTCGATGTCCTGGAGGTTGGACACGTTGTCGTAGGCCGGGTGAAAATGGCAGAAGATCATGCCCGGCATCAGCGTCTGGCCGCCGAGCTCGATCAGCTGGTCCTCGGGGCGCGGTGCCTCCGGGGTAGCATCCTCCGGACCAGCGACCGCACTGATCCGGTTGCCCTCGACCACCACCGTAACGTCGGGCCGGGGCGCGTTGCGGCCATCGAGTAGGCGGGCTCCGCGAAAATAGGTGCGGGACATGGGATCCTCCTGGATACCTCGCATC
>CAZTOE010000243.1:0-6923 GCA_964615045.1 uncultured Spirochaetales bacterium | reverse complement strand
CACTTCCTCGGCACCCTCTACCGGATTCAACGCGATGCGCCGGCGGCGGAGGCAGTGCTCCGCGACGACGCGGGCTACCCGGTCGATTTCGACGCTGGCTTGCTCCTCTTCGGGCTCTACACCGACCGCAATCTCGATGCCGAGGCACTGGATGTGGCGCAATGGCTGGTGGAAGAGGATCCGAGCAACCTCCGCGGTCATTTCGCCCTGTCCCGCGCCCATCAACGCGCTGGTCGTTTCGAGGATGCGGAGCTCGCGCTCCAGCGCGCCTTCGAGATCGAACCCGACAATCTCGCGGTCTATAGCCTGCTCGCCCGCAGTCGGCGTGAACGTGGGGATCGCGAGGGGGAGATCGAGGTCTTGCACGAAGCTCTCGCCGCACACCCCGACCATCATCGTCTGATGGGCGATCTGGTGGAGGCCTATCTGGCGTTGGGTCGCGACGACGAAGCTCGCGAGACGCTGCGCGCCATCGAAAGTCGCCATCCCCGCGATCTCGTCGCGCGCGCCCGGCTGGGATACCTGGAGCTCAACGCCGGAAATCTCGAAGCGGCACAGGAACAATTCGAGAAGGTCCTGGCAGAGGATTCGAGCCGCTACGAAATCCACTACTTCCTCGGGCTCACGTACCGGCGCGGTGGTCGCTGGCAGGAGGCCGCCGAAGCGTTCTCCGCGGTGCCCGCCGATCACGAACGCTACCCCGATGCGCGTGCCCAGCTCGCGAGCGTCTATGAGACGCAAGGCGACTACGCGAGGGCGTTGGAGGAGGCCGAGCGGGCTCGCGAGGCCGCGCCCTCGCCCCGGATGGACTTCTTCCTCGCGAGCCTGATCGCCCGCTCAGGCGATCTCGACGCGGCGGTGGCGATGTTGACCACCCTGCTCGACGCGAACCCCGGCGACGAGGAGGTGCTCTACAACCTCGGCGTCGTATACGGCGACGCCCAGCGCACCGACGACGCGCTGGTCTACATGGAGCAGGTTCTCGAGCGCAACCCCAACCACCCAGGGGCGCTGAATTACGTGGGCTACCTCTGGGCCGAGCGCGGGTATCAGCTCGACGAGGCCGAGGAGATGATCAACCGGGCGCTCGAGCAGCGTCCCGATGACGGCTACATCATCGACAGTCTGGGTTGGGTGTACTATATGCGCGCGCGGCCGTTGCTCCAGGCCGGCGAGACGGCCCGCGGCCGCGAATGGCTGGGCCGAGCCATCGCCGAGCTCGAGAAGGCGGCGACGCTGACCGGCGGCGACCCTGTGATTTCGGAACACCTCGGCGACGCCTACCTGTTGCTGAAGGAGCCCCAACGCGCCTTGGAGTTTTACGAGGAGGCCGCAGAGATGGGTCCTCGAAGCTCCGAACAACCCGCGCTGCTCGACAAACTCGAGCGTTTGCGCCGGGAACTTCAAACCCAGTGAGCGTGGGGTGGTGATCGCCAGCTCGCGGCGCCGCACCCAGAATATTTGGTTGGCAGGATGGGTTTTGCCGGCCCTGCTGGCGGCGGCATGTCAGACGGTCCTCCCGCCGGGCGAGCCCGACGCCCGCACCCTCGCGCCGGGCGACCCGCGCCCCGAAGCGCTGTTGCGGGAACTCGCGGCCGACGCGCGCGATCGCTCGAGTCTGCGGGGCCTGGCGCGGCTCTCCCTCGATGGTCCGGCCGGCTCGGGCCGCGCCAAACAGATCCTCATGTTGGAGAGGCCCGACCGGCTTCGGGTCGAGGTGCTCGGCTTCCTCAATCAAACTGTGGCGCTGCTGACGACCGACGGTCGGGACTACCGGCTCTTCCGGGCCGAGGATCGCTCCTGGAGCGGGGGGCCGCTGCGCCCCGGTCTGCTCTGGGAGGTCGCGGGCATCGCGTTGACGCCCGCTCAGGCGGTCTCGGTGTTGCTCGGGACGCCAGAACCGCCCGAGGGTGCGGAGCTCGCGCGGGCTGCGGCCCTGGCCGACGGCGGCCTGCGAGTCGAGCTCGATGTGCCCGTGCGCCTCGGCCGCCTGAGCCTTGAGTTCGACACCCGCTCCCACCTGCGCCGCTGGTCCTATCGCGATGCCGACGGGGCGGCCCTTTTCGAAGTGCGCTTTGGCGAGTACCGGCTCGTCGAGGGGCGCGCCTTCGCGCACGCCATTGAACTCTATGATCGCGTGAACGGCACCGAGGCCAAAGTTTCCTTCGCCAGTGTCGAGCTCAACCCCATCTTCCCCCCCGAAGTCTTTGTGCTCGAGCGGGGGGGAGCGGGGTGAAGCAATACCGCTGCGCGGTGCTCCTCGCACTCGCCCTCGTCGCCGGGTGTACCAACAATCCCTATCCCGACGCCGATGATCAGGAGAAGGTCTACTACACGCGCTTCGCGGAGCCCCCGAAGACCCTCGATCCGCAGGTCTCGTACGCGTCGAGCGACCAGGTGGTAATCGCGAACATCTACGAAACGCTTCTCGAGTACCACTACCTGAAGCGCCCCTACGTTTTGATCCCGGGCCTGGCCGTGGCGGTGCCCCGGGCCCGGCCCCTGGGCGACGGGCGGGTTGTCTACCACTTCGAAGTGCGCGAGGGGGTCCGCTTCGCCACCGACCCGAGCTTCGAGCTGGGGGGGGCGGGGCGCCGCGACCGGGAGTTGGTGGCGGCGGATTTCGCCTTCGCCTTGAAGCGGATCGCAGATCCCGAAGTCAACAGCCCGGTCATCGTCACGTTTGGCAAGATTGAAGGGCTGCTGGCGTTTCGCGCGCGGCTGAAGGAACTCCGCGAGGGAGACCCGGGCTTCGCCGCGCTTCGCATCGATGAACAGTATCGACGCGCCGGGGACATCGAAGGCGTCCGCGTGGATGGCACGATGGGTCTCGACATCGTTTTGCGCGAGCCCTACCCGCAGATTCTCTACTGGTTCGCGATGCCCTTTACCTCGCCGGTGCCGTGGGAGGCGGTTGCCTACTATGACGGCAAAGTCCATCCACCCTTCGCCGAGGTCGCGGTCGGGACCGGTCCTTTTCGCTTGGCCCGCTACGACAAACGCAGCCGCATCGCGCTGGTCAGGAACCCGGCTTGGTACGGAATTCTGCACCCCGAGTGGAAGGCACCCGGCGCTACCTATCCGAGCGAGGGTGAGCCCGGCGATCGCGCGCGCGGCTACCTCGACGATGCGGGTATGCCGCTGCCCTTCCTCGACCGCATCGAGCTGCGCCTCGAAAAGGAGAACATCCCGGGCTTTACGAAGTTTCTCCAGGGCTACTACGACGCGTCCGGGATCATCAAGGAGAGTTTCGACAAGGTCGTGACCGAAGACCGGTTGTCCCCCGAGATGGAGGCCCTCGGGATGCGACTCGAGAAATCGGTCGAGCCCGTCATTCACTATCTGGGCTTCAACATGCTTGACCCGATCGTCGGCGCCGCGGCAGGGGAGCGCGGTCGCAAACTCCGCCAGGCGATGAGCATCGTCGTCGACGCCGAGGAGTACAGGCGGATTTTCGCGAACGGGCGCGGGATTCCGGCCCAGATGCCCATCCCGCCCGGCATCTTCGGACACGACGAGAGCTATCGGAATCCCTTTCGCTCGGTCGACCTCGCGCGTGCCAAGGCGCTGATCGCCGAGGCGGGGTATCCGGGTGGCGTCGACCCGGCTACCGGCAAGCCGCTCCGCCTCACCTTTGATACGGGGGATACGAGCGCGCAGGGCCGGCTTCGGTTTCTCTACTTCACCAACGCCTGGCGTCAGCTCGGCATCGACGTCCAGATCGAAGCCACCAGCTACAACCAGTTCCGCCAGAAGGTGCGCAACGGCGCCTACCAGATCTTCATGTGGGGATGGATCGCCGACTACCCCGACCCCGAGAATTTCCTGTTCCTGCTCCAGTCCGAGATGGGGCAAACCGAAAGCGGCGGGCCGAATACCGCCAATTTCTCGAACGCGCGCTACGACGAGCTGTTCGAGCAAATGAAGGACATCCCCAACGGTCCCGGACGCAAGGCGCTGATCGTGGAGATGCGGACGATTCTCGAGGATGAACGCCCCTGGATCGAATTGCTCTACGGGGAGAGTTACGCACTGATCCACTCCTGGGTCGACAACGTGAAGCCGATGGGCATTTCGATTCCGACCCTCAAGTACCGAGACGTGGATCCCGTCGCCCGCGCCCGACTGCGCGCCGCCTGGAATCAACCGATCCTCTGGCCCGCCTACGCGCTGGCCGGTGTCGGGATCGCCCTGGTGGTGCCGGGGGTGGTGACCTTCTTTCGAGAGCGCCAGTAGCGATGGGCGCCTACCTGATCCGTCGTCTCTTCCAGGGCGCCCTCACCGTGCTCGGAGTGCTGCTCTTTCTCTTCTTGCTTTTCTTTCAGGTCGCCGATCCCCGCGATGTGGCGGAGCGCGCCGTGGGCGAGAAGGCGCGCCCCGAGGTGATCGAGCAGTGGCTCGAGAACCACGGCTACAACAAGCCGCGCTATTGGGGTTGCGCAAGTTGGCGCTTCTGGGAGTGCGGGCCCCCGGCGATCACGGACACGCTCCTGTACGACCATTTTTCCCGCATGCTGCGTTTCGACTTCGGCAAGAGCGACGCGGACGGGGTTCCCATCGCGCGGCGCATCCGCACCGGAGCGCTCCCTAGTCTGACCCTCACGTTGCCGCTCTTTCTGCTCGGGCTCCCAGTGGCGCTCGCGCTCTCGCTCTTTGTCGCCTATTTCCGGGAGACCTACATCGACCGCGCGGGGGTAGTGGCCGCGGTGTTCGCGATGAGCGTCTCGATTCTGATCTATATCATCGGTGGCCAGTATTTGGTCGGAAAGCTGTTGCGCTGGTTTCCGATCTCGGGCTTCGATCCCTCCCCCGCCGTCATCGCGCGCTTCCTCGCGCTCCCCGTGCTGATCGGCCTCATCAACGGAGTGGCGGGTGACATCCGCTTCTACCGCACCGTGTTCGTCGAAGAAACCGGCCGCGACTACGTGCGGACCGCCCGCGCCAAGGGCGCGGGCGACCTCCGCGTGATGGCGCATCACGTGTTTCGGAACGCGCTGATTCCGATCCTGACGCGCGTCGTGCTCGCCATTCCCTTCCTCTTCATGGGGAGCCTGCTGCTCGAGTCCTTTTTCGGGATCCCCGGGCTGGGTGCCATCACCGTCGAGGCGATCAACAACAGCGATTTTGCGACTCTGCGCGTGATGGTCTACATCGGCGCTCTGCTGCTGATTCTCGGTCAGCTCATGGTCGATGTGACCTATACCTGGGCCGATCCGCGCGTGCGGCTGCGCTGATGGCAGAACGCCACGTTCTGCTGAACGCCTTGGTGTTCGTCGTGGTCGCGGCGTGTGCCGGTCTGGCACGGACGTTGCGCCGCGACCGGTATTGGCGCGAGGCGATCGCCGAGGTCTTTCGACGCCGGCGGATCGCGGTCCTCTTCCTCCTGCTCTTCTTCGGCCTCGCCCTTGCGGACACGGTGTCCTGGGTCGGCAACGCCTCCGCGCCGGAGAGCGGCTTTCTCGAACCCCGCAGTCTGGTCGATCGCCTCTTTCCGGAGGACTTCCGCGAGCGGAGCTATTCCGCGCCGCTCGCGAGCGCGGAGTTCTATGGGGCCCAGCCACTCCGCTATCCGGGGCGCCATCTGCTCGGTACCGACATCCTGGGTCGCGATGTATTCCACATGACCCTCAAGGGCGCGAAGGTGGCGCTTCTGATCGGCGGGCTCACGAGCGTAATCGCCATCCCCCTCGCGCTGCTCTTCGGCGTACCGGCGGGCTATTTTGGCCGGCGCGTCGACGACATCGTGGTGTTCATCATCAACACCCTGGCGTCGATGCCCGGAATCTTGCTTCTGATTGCGCTCGTACTCGCTCTCGGCCGCGGCCCGATCCAGGTGTGCGTCGCCCTGGCGATCACCGGCTGGACCGGGTTGTGCCGACTAGTGCGCGGCGAGACCTTGAAGCTCCGCGAGCTCGACTACGTCCAGGCGGCCCGCGCACTGGGCGTCTCGGAGTTTCGCATTATCGTCCGTCACATCATCCCGAACCTGATGCACCTGGTCGTGATCACCTTCGTGCTGATGTTCTCCGGACTCGTGCTCTCCGAAGCCGTGCTCTCCTGGCTGGGCATCGGGATCGACGGTAGCTGGGGTCAGATGATCGATCAGGCGCGAGATGAGCTCTCGCGCGATCCCGTCATCTGGTGGAATCTTGCCGCCGCCTCGACCGCGCTCCTCACCCTGGTGCTGTGTGTGAATGTCGTGGGCGACGCGGTCCGCGACGTCCTCGATCCCCGCACTGTCCGGGAGACGTCATGACCGATCCGGTGTTGCGGGTCGAGGGCCTGGTGACGAGCTTCCCGAGCGAAGCGGGGCGCGCCCGCGTGGTGGACGACATCAGCTTCGCGATCGCGGCCGGCGAGGTGCTGGCGCTGGTCGGCGAGTCGGGTTGTGGCAAATCGGTCTCGGCGCTTTCACTGATGCGTTTGGTGCCGCGCCCCGGTCATATCGATGCGGGGCGCGTCGTGCTCGACGGACGCGAACTGCTCTCGCTGCCGATCACCGAGATGCGCAAGGTGCGCGGTTCCGCGATCTCGATGGTCTTTCAGGAACCCATGACGAGCCTCAACCCGGTGCAGCGGGTCGGGCCCCAGGTGGTGGAGGCCATTCGGCTGCACGTCGGCGTGAGCGCAGGGGAGGCCCGGCACCGTACGCTCGAGCTCTTCGAGCAGGTGCGCATCCCCGACCCCCCGGCTCGGTTCGACGCCTATCCGCATCAGCTCTCCGGAGGGATGAAGCAGCGCGTGATGATCGCGATGGCCCTGGTCGCGCGACCTCGCCTGCTGATTGCCGACGAGCCGACCACCGCGCTCGACGTCACGATCCAGGCACAGATCCTGCGTCTCCTGCGCGATCTCCGCGATCAACTCGGAACCGCGATTCTGCTGATCACACACGATCTCGGCGTGGTCAACGAGATCGCCGA
>CAZTOE010000242.1:0-6932 GCA_964615045.1 uncultured Spirochaetales bacterium | reverse complement strand
GCAATGCGCCGACGCGTCTCGAGCCCGACTATTCTCGGTTTCTGGTTGATCTGAAGATCGATACTTTCGCCACCGGAGCCGACAGTGCGCACCCGGTTACCGCGACGATCGAGCGGGTCGATCCCGGTCACGACGGACAGCAGGAAACCGTCCGTGCCCGCTATGTGGTGGGATGCGACGGTTCTCGCAGTGCCGTCCGTTCATCCATCGGGCGGGTACTAGTGGGGGATTCGGCCAATCAGGCCTGGGGTGTGATGGATATGGCTGCAGGATCCGCCGCATCGCCGCGATCAGATGCTCGACCGTGATGTTCCGACTCGCGACGCGTTCGTTTTCAGCGAGCTTGTCCAACGTAAAAGCGGACGTGGTCCGTCTACGAGATTGGCCAGCGGCTTTGCGACAAGTTCGACGATGTGCCGTCCGACGAGATCGCGACCCGCGAACCGCATGCGTTCATAACGGGCGATGCTTGCCACACGCATAGTCCGAAGGCTGGTCAGGGCATGAACGTGTCGATGCGCGACAGCTTCAATCTGGGCTGGAAACTGGCCTCTGTCCTGATGGGTCGGAGCAAGCCGGAGCTGCTGCACACGTTCTCAGCCGAACGACAGGCAGTGGCGAAAGAGCTAATCGACTTCGATCGCGAATGGGCTGCCATGTTCAGCGCGCCTCCGAAGACTCCGGTTGGCGGTGAAGGCGAAGGCGTCGATCCGGCGGTACTCAAGGAGTACTTCGAGAAGCACTTGCGGTTCACCGCCGGCACGGCGATCAAATACGGGCCATCAATCATTTCGGGCGAACCGACCTATCAGCATCTGGCGGAAGGCTTTGTGATCGGTATGCGGTTTCACTCTGCACCGGTTGTCCGTCTGGCCGATGCCAAGCCGGTTCATCTCGGACACACAGTCAAGGCAGACGGCCGTTGGCGCCTGTTCGCTTTCGCCAATTCGCAAACGCCTTGTGATCCGGCATCAGGCATCGCGCGCTTGTGTGAATTTCTGGCTGATGATCCGACCTCACCTGTCCGAAAATTCACGCCCTCTGGGGCTGATATCGATGCCGTCATCGATGTCAGGGCGGTTTTCCAGCAAGCGCATCGCACGCTTGCGCTCGAAGTCATGCCCGCGCTTCTCCTACCGCGCAAGGGAAGGCATGGGCTTTGCGACTACGAAAAGATGTTCTGTTCAGACCGTAGAGGCGGCGATGATATCTTCGATATGCGATGTATCGATCGCGACACAGGCTGCATAATCCTTGTTCGGCCGGACCAGCACGTTGCTCATGTTCTTCCGATCGATGCGCACGCCGAACTTGCGGCCTTCTTCGACGGTTTCATGATATGAGCGGAACAGCGTTGGTGGGGGCCGGTTGGTACTCGGACGCGCAGCTCGGATTGCCTTCAGCGAGCGTGAAGGTGATGGCTGGAGTGTCCGCGGCAAAGGGTACGGCTTCTGAAAAGGCCACGTGGAGCCAATCGATCGGGGTCTTGGAACGAGGCATAGCGAATGAGCGATCACCCGACGGGAAGATCGCCAGCTTGAGGCGAAACGCCCCACCCGGGAGTCGGGCTGAGCTTGAGGGAGCTACCCTGTCGGCCTCACTCTGTCTCGCCCGGGCCGCCCAGGCGACCTGCCCAATCGGAGGAAATCCATGGAATCGATCGTTGCTGGTGGCTGCATCTCGGCAGATTCTCACATTATGGAAGCCCACGACACGTATCTCGGGCACATCGATCCCAAGTTCAGGGACCGTGCGCCGCACATCACGACCGACGACAAGGGGAACGACATCTACATGATCCCCGGAATGAGCGAGAGGATCCCGCTCGGGTTGGTCGCCGGAGCCGGCGTGCCCGCCAAGGAACTGGCGAACCGCCGGGAAGGCTCGAAGTTCGAAGACCTCCACAAGAGCGGCTACGACCCCAAATACCGCTTAGCCGATCAGGAGCGCGACGGCGTGGCGGGCGAAATTCTCTACGCGTCGATCGGCATGGTGCTCTGCAACCACCCCGACTTCGAGTACAAAGACGCCTGCTTCAAGGCCTACAACCGCTGGCTCGCCGACTACTGCTCTTTCGCTCCGGACCGGCTCTTTGGCCTCGCCCAGACCGCCGTCGCCTCAGTCGAGAGCGCGATCGAGGATGTGCGCCGCGCCAAAGAGATGGGCTTTGTCGGGATGATGATGCCCGGCAACCCCCAGAGCGAGGACTACGACCAGCCGATGTACGACGCGCTTTGGGAGTGCGCCGCCGACCTCGAGATGCCCGTCTGTTTCCACATTCTCACCTCGAAGGGTTCCGACATCAATACGGTCTTCGAGGGGGCGCGCGGCAACAAGATCAACGGATTCATGAACATCATCAGGGGCGTACATGTCATCATCGGGCTCTTTTTGTTGGGAGGGGTCTTTGAGCGACACCCCGGCCTGAAGATGGTGTGTGCCGAGGGAGATGCCGGCTGGCTTCCCCACTACATGTACCGCATGGACCACGCCTACGAGCGCCACGGCTATCACATGGGGTTGCGGGTACTCTCGCGTCCGCCCAGCGATTACATCCGGGAGAACATCTACTTCACGTTCCAGGACGATTGGGTCGCCTTCAAGAACACCCGTGAAATGAACGCCCGGCGGCTCATCTGGGCCAACGATTTCCCGCACAGCGACGCCACCTGGCCGCATTCGCAAGAGCTCCTCGCCCAGCACACAAAGGGCATTAGCGACGAAGAACGCCGCCGGATCCTGCGGGACAACGTGAAGGAGCTCTTTCGGCTCCCGATTTGATCACGCGGCGCGGGACTTCAGACAAGGCAACAACATCGCCCAAGACGAGGCGTCGAAGAATACACACCAACGGCGTGGCCTCGAGACGTACGAGGCTTCCATCGCCCTTCACGAGAGCCTCGGTTTTCGACACCTCGGGACCTGCCAGGAGATCGGGTAGAAGTTCCACAAAAATTCCGACGTGACTGGTCATGAGCGGCGATGTGATGCAGGATGATTACGCGACGAACGACAACTCGAGGAGAAGACCTTGTTTTCGCACATCATGGTGGGCAGTAGCGATATTGCGCGCTCGAAGAATTTTTATGATGCGCTTTTTGGTGCCCTGGGCGGCGGACCAGCGACCGTCGACGACAAGGGCCGCCTGATTTATATGCACAACGGCGGAATTTTTATCGTGACGATTCCGATCGACGGAAAACCTGCGTGCCACGCCAATGGCGGTACTATTGGCTTCTCGTGTACCTCGCAAGAGCAAGTCGACGCGTGGCACGCGGCGGGCGTGGCGAACTACGGCACCAGCATCGAGGATCCTCCGGGTGTGCGCGAAGGCGGTTTTGGTCCGCTTTACCTCGCGTATTTGCGCGACCCGGATGGCAACAAACTCTGTGGTTTGTTCCGCATGGGTTAAGGGATTGCGATCAGTGGCGCGCTGATGCAGGCGGCGCGAAGCGTAGAGCTTGTGGGATAGCGTGGAACCAAGCTCTCTAGCGTTCCCGATCGGCTCTAGCCGCTCGCTGGGTTCTGCGACCGCGTCCCGAGGCGCGCGGCCCGCAGAAAGGCGAGGATGAGAAACGCGGTGAGCCCTGCGGTCTCCGCAGAGAGCTCCGGGAGTTCCATGCAATACAAGCGAGCGCCCTGTGTCTCGCAATTGAAGCTGGTCCCGCCGGGCCCCGCTGACCAGCTCGAATCGGTTTGATCCGGAAGTCCCTTCAACCCCTGGTCCGGGTTAGTCCCGCTGGTCCAGTTCACGCAAGTCGCGGCGCCCGGAATCGGATCTCCGGCCGCATTGGTGGCACTCCAGGCAGCTCCCAGCGCGAACTCTCCGGAAGGGATCGCGGCCTGGAACTCGTCGACATTGATCGGGGCAGACAGCGTGCCGTCCGTGAGGTCGGCGTAGCCCACCGCCACCGTCACGCCGTCTGTGCGGACGTATGGACAGTCTGCGCATGACACGAAACGAGCGCTCGGCGATCCCGTGGCATCGGACAGCCACGCCTGAAAGCTCCCAGTGAGACCCGCTCCGGAAGCATGTTGGTTGCAGAGGGCATCCGCGGCAGCGAGTCCCCCGTGGTTCCCGTCGTAGATCTGGCTGGTCACGAAGACCTGCCTCGGGGGACCCTGTGCGTGGGCTGGCAGGACGACGAGGCAAGAGCAACCCAGAGTGACTACCGCGAGGCGGAACGCCAGACGTTTCACGCACGCAACGGCCTCTCCTTTGCCCACACCATGCTGTGCAGAGCCGATCATCTCGTCTCTCTTCGTCCTTCTTCCCGCACGGCACACCACGTATTTCACGTCCGGGGATTTCCAGGCGTGGCACTGAAACCATCATACGCGATGGGGACGAGCACCGCCCACGCTCGCGACGGGCGCCCGCCTCCGAGGGCGGCCGTCGCCGCGCCGGTGTCCCGCGTCACCCGGAAGCGGCGGATCTTGTCCTGGTCGCGGGCGAGCTGCTGGCGCCAGAAGCGCCGCGAAGCTTTTGCACGAGCACGTCGTGCCCCGGAAGGGCGGCGCGGAGAGGCTCCTGGGCTTGTGCGATCTCACGATTGATGCGCTTCGAGGCTTCCTCGACCGGAACGCGATCGCCTGCATCGTGACGCGCGAGGAACACATGCGACTCGCCGACACGGCGTACAGCGATATGCTGCGGGAAATCCTGGGGGAACAACTTCATGAACTGGGAAGCGATCGGGGCCGTGGGCGAGCTTTTGGGTGCGGTAGGAGTGATTGTGACCCTCGCGTACCTGGCGGTCCAGGTGCGCCAAAACTCCCGCAACCTCGACCACAACACCCGTGCCGTTGTCTCGGCAGCCGAAATCGCGGGCGGACAGCAAGTCCTGATGGGCCAGCTCCCCATCGCCCAGAGTGCCGACCTCGCCGATCTCCTGCTCCGTGGGAGCCGCGATTATTCGGCGTTGACCTCGATCGAGAAACTCCGCTTTCGGTCGTTCTGGCACGGCGCGCTGATCTCCCACCAGGGCTATTTCTTCCAGCTCCAGCGCGGACTTCTCAACGAGGATGTTTGGGGGGCCTACTCGCGGCAGTTCGATGCGGGTGCTCGGCAGCCAGGATTCCAGGAGTGGTGGAGGCACTCGAAGGCCTTGTTTGACCCCAGTTTC
Source organism: uncultured Spirochaetales bacterium (assembly GCA_964615045.1). Lineage (GTDB taxonomy): Bacteria > Myxococcota_A > UBA9160 > UBA9160 > PR03 > JANQRO01. Next base: position 1,806 of record CAZTOE010000242.1, on the reverse strand, counting down.
CAAGCGTATTTCGAGGCCAAGATGACGGATCCCTGAACGCAAGGGCCTAGCCATGGTCGATTGACACAGCGAGGTAGCGCCGGACTGAGGACTCGGGTTCTGAAGGCGACTCTGGAGTTGCGGTCCTCTGCTCGAAGCGTTCGGCGAAGCCTTTGGCAGGGTCTGCCGTAGGGGTCGCGAGCCAGAATTGTTTGCGCTCATCTATCTTGGACCACTTCGCTGGCTTCTAGAACAAGAATTGGGGGTTGAGATCATGACCGTGCGGACCATTGCGATCCTCGGCCGAGCACCCGGGATGTCGTTCCAGGAGTTCGACAGGCACTGGCGAGATGTCCACGCGCCGATCGCCGCCAAAGTGCCCGGCGTGATTAGGTATGTGCAACGACACATCGTCCCAGAGGGTGACGAGCCCGACAACGACTTCGGCATCGATGGGTTCGCGGTCTTGGACTACGAGAGCGTCGAGGCTATGGAAACCGGGTGGGCGAGCGAGGAGGGACAGCGGGCGCTCGCCGACGTTCCGAACTTTCTCGGCCGCCGAAAGGCCCCGGCGAGCTCGGCCTCGTCCACGATTTGATTGGCGAGGGGTTGGTGTGTCTCGCACCCAACCCAGACCACAAACGCTCTCGTCTCATCGAACTGACCCCAGCGGGAAAGGAAGTCCTCGCTCAGATCAACGCCGCCGCGAGGGAAGGCCAGATGCGGATCAGCCGGAAGATACGGGCACGAGACCTCCAAGAGCTTCGGCGTGGTCTCCGTTCCCTCCTCGAAGTGCTCCGGACAGAGGAGCCGAGGGATCGCGAATGAACTCCCCGCGGTTTCGAACCGCGTGTTTGCCTGGAATGTTGGCCTGCGCGCCTGGATATCAGGAGTCTACCGTGACCACAACCATCACGAAGTCGGTCGAGATCGCCGCTGATCGCGAAACTGTCTTTGAGGCCGTCCAGAACGTTGGGACCTGGCCTTCCTGGGCAGTTCACAACGTCAAGAACGCTCGCGACCTAGGCGGGGGGGGCTGGGAGATCCAGACTCCTAGGGGACCGGGCACTGTTCACATGCGGGGGCGTAGGGATCTCGGGATCCTGGATCACGAGGTTGTCGACCCGCGCGAGGGGTCGTGGATCGTGCCCGCGCGGGTCGTGGAAGTGGGCCGGGTCTCCGTCTTCATGATGACCTTCGCGCGCCCACCCAAGATGAGCCAGCGCGAGTTTGTCGCGGCTACAGACCTCGTGGGAGAGGAGTTGAAGCTCCTCAAGCGGAAGCTGGAGATGCAGCGGCCGTAGTCAAAGTTCCAGTTGACGCCGGTTCCACTCCGGGATTTTGGCCTGTCGGCGTCCGGGAGAGCGGGTCGAGCTCTCGGGCCGACCCGTCTCTATTTCTCGTCGATGGTTGTGATGCCATCTTCGTCCGGTAGAGGGAGTGTCCTCGAACGCCCGTGCAGGCGGTCCAGGTAGTGAGCATAGAGCCGCGTCTCGGGATCGGCCTCCAGCAGGGCGGCGAAAGCCACGCGGGCCGCCGTCCAGTCGCGGGCCCGGAAGCGCGCGAGCGCTGCGTGGTGACGCGCGAGCTGCTCCTGAGCGCGTTCCGCAAGCGCATCGGTCGTCGCCAGTGGCTCGTAGATCGTGATTGGGGATTTCCGGCCTTGAACCCGTACCCGATCGAGCTCACGGAAGACAACGCCGGAGCAACGGTCCGCGGTCGAATCGCTCGCGATGATCGGTACGCGATAGCGCTTCGTCAGGCTCTCAAGCCGCGCGGCCACGTTCACGCCGTCGCCGATCACCGTGTACTTGAGCCTCGCGAGTG
>CAZTOE010000241.1:0-6978 GCA_964615045.1 uncultured Spirochaetales bacterium | reverse complement strand
GGAAACTCGAGCTCGTCGAGGGCGGTGAGCAGCTCACCGCCGAGGACGCCCGTGGCCCCCACCAGCGCAACGCGGAGTCCGGCGGTCGTCATGCGCAGGCGAGGGAAGACAGTTCCGCGAGGACCCGGTCGCCCATCGCCCGGCACCCCAGCGTCGGTTGCTGCTCACCCGCGAGCAGGAGATCGCCGGTGCGGGCCCCCGACGCCAGCGCGGCGGTCACCGCGGAGCGAATGTCCGCCGCGGCCGCCGCGGCGTCGAGCGAGTGTTCGAGGAGCATGGCCGCCGAGAGGATCGCCGCCAAGGGGTTGGCGAGATCGCGGCCCGCGATGTCTGGAGCCGAGCCGTGCACCGGTTCGTACAGCCCTGCCCCGCCGGTGCCGAGGCTCGCCGAGGGCAGCATCCCGAGCGATCCGGTGATCATCGCCGCCTCATCGGAGAGGATGTCGCCGAACATGTTGCCCGTGACGATCACATCGAAACGGCGCGGCTCGCGCACCAGCAGCATGGCACATGAATCGACTAGCTGATGGGCGAGCTCAACGTCGGGGTAGTCCTTCGCCACCTCCTCCACGACCTGCATCCAGAGCTGCGAGACCTCCAGCACGTTGGCCTTGTGCACGTGGGTCAGGTGTCGACGCCGCTTGCGCGCCGCTTCAAACGCGACGCGCGTGATGCGTTCAATTTCCGTCTCGTCGTAGACCATGGTGTTCAACGCGCGGCGCAGGCCTCCCACCACCTCCTGACCGCGCGGCTCGCCGAAGTAGAGCCCTCCGGTCAGCTCACGCACCACCAGGAGGTCGATCCCTTCCACCACATCGCGGCGGAGCGTCGAGGCGTCGGCGAGGGCCGGAAACACGCTGGCCGGCCGCAGGTTCGCGAAAAGCGCCAATGCCTTGCGCAGGCCGAGCAAACCCTTCTCGGGCCGCCGGTCGACGGGGAAATCGTCCCATTTAGGGCCGCCCACCGCTCCGAGCAACACCGCGCGACAGCCGCGCGCCGCCTCGATCACCGACTCGTGCAGGGGCGTGCCGTGCGCGTCGATCGATGCGCCGCCGATCAACGCCGCTTCGAACCCGAGCTTCAGACTGTGACGCGACGCCGCCGCCTCGAGCACGCGCTGGGCCTCGCGCGTGACCTCCGGGCCGATCCCGTCACCCGGGAGAATCAAAATGCGCTCCACGCTCAGATTCCCCTCGGTTCGGTCGCGTGCCGGCGCTGCTTGTGCCACTCGAGCCTGTTCAACGCGTGCACGTACGCCTTGGCGCTGGCGACCAATACATCGTAGTGCGCCCCGTGCCCGATTACCTTGCGCCCATCCTCGGCGATCGTGACGCTGACTTCGCCCTGGGCGTCGAGGCCAGCGGTGATGGCGTTCACCTGGTATCGCACCAACTCGCTCTTAGTCTCGGTGAGGTCATCGATGGCCTTGAAGACGGCGTCCACTGGCCCCACCCCGTAGGCAGTGGCCTTGTGGGGCTCGCCGTCGATCACGAGTTCGACGGTGGCGTTGGGCCTGGCAAAGGTTCCCGTCAGCACGGTGAGCTGGCCGAATTCGAAGCGGTCTTCGGTCTGGGTCACTGAATCGGCGACGATCGCCTCGATGTCCTCGTTATAGACGGTCTTCTTCTTGTCCGCGAGGTCCTTGAAGCGCTTGAAGGCGGCCTCGAAGTCGATCGATTCCGAGTCAATCCCGAGTTCCGCCAGCCGATTGCGGAAGGCGTGCCGCCCGGAGTGTTTTCCGAGCACGAGCTCGTTGGACGGCCGCCCGATCGACTGCGGCGTCATGATCTCGTAGGTGATCGGGGCCTGAAGCACGCCGTGTTGGTGAATGCCGGCCTCGTGCGCGAAGGCGTTCTGGCCGACGATCGCCTTGTTGGGCTGCACCGAGACGCCGATGATCGACGAGAGGAGTCGGCTGCTGGGATAGATCTCCTCCGTGCGGATGTGGGTATCGATTCCGCGCGCCACGTCGGGCCGCGTCTTGAGCGCCATCACCACTTCTTCCATCGCGGTATTGCCAGCGCGTTCGCCGATCCCGTTGAGAGTGCACTCGATCTGGCGGGCTCCGGCAAACACCGCAGCCAGGCTGTTGGCCACCGCGAGCCCGAGGTCGTTGTGGCAGTGAGCCGACATTCGCACTTTGGACGAACCGGGCACGTGCTCGCGGAGGTAGTGCATGAGCTGCGTGTACTCTTCGGGCATCGTGTAGCCGACCGTGTCGGGAATATTGATCGTCGAGGCGCCCGCGGCGATGGCGGTGTCGAAGACGAGCGCGAGATACTCCCAGTCCGAGCGGGTCGCGTCCTCCGCCGAGAACTCGACATCGTCGACGTACTGGCGCGCGAAGCGCACGGCGCGCTCCACCTCCTGGAGTACCTCTTCGCGGGTCATGCGCAGCTTGTGCTCGAGGTGGATGTCGCTGGTGGCGATGAAGGTGTGGATGCGCGGCTTCGCCGCCTTCTCCAACGCCGCGGCGGCGCGCTCGAGATCTTCGCGCCCCGTGCGGGAAAGCCCGCACACGATGGTGCCGCGCACCTCCTCGGCAATCGCCCGCACCGAATCGAAGTCGCCGTCGCTGGCGATCGGAAAGCCGGCCTCGATCACGTCGACACCAAGCCGCTCGAGTTGGCGCGCCAGCGTGAGCTTCTCGGAGAGATTCATGCTGCAACCGGGCGACTGCTCGCCGTCCCGCAAGGTCGTATCGAAGATCCAGACCGTGTTGTCCTGGCCGTTGCCCTGTGTGCTCTGTGTCATCCGATCGTCTCCCGACCCGCTTTCGGGTCGCCTCCAAAAGCTTCCTCGCGGCCGCTAAGGGGCCGCCGCACGGCCCGGCGCCACAACCATTCCACCGGCCCGCTACTAGCGTAGAGCAATCCTATGGCGAAGAGCGAGATCGTGGGCTCGAGGACGATCACGGTGAGCACCAGGACCACCACCACGAGGGTACGGAAGGAATGGCGCAGGTCGATCTCTTTGAAACTTCGGTAGGGGGCGGCGCTTACCATGAGCAGCCCGAGCACCATCAATCCGGCCGCCACCAGCCCCTCGGGCAAATACACTGAGAAACCCTGTTCCCGCATCAGGCTCACGAACCACTGGGTGCTGGCCACCGTGCCCGCAGCGGCGGGTGATGGAAGGCCTTCGAAACGCCCCGGATAGCGCGACGTGGAGACGTTGAAGCGAGCCAACCGCAACGCGGCGCAGACCGTAAAGAGAAAGGCCATGACCCAGCCGGTGCGCCCCAGCAGGGCGAGGTCGCCGGCGTGGTAGGCCAGCAGCGAGGGCGCAACGCCAAAGCTCACGACGTCGGCCAGGGAATCGTACTCCTCCCCGAAGCGGCTGGTCGAGCGCGCCAGGCGGGCGATGCGCCCGTCGAGGCCGTCCAGAACGACGGCCAGGATGATCCCGAACGCCGCGCGGTCGAAGCGTCCGGCGTTCGCCTCGATCATGGCGAAGAAGCCGAAGAAGAGATTGGCCGTGGTAAAGAGCTGCGGCAGGAGATAGAGGCCACGCCGACGATCGCCTCGGTTCCGGCGACGAGGACGCCGCCGCTTGCCCTCGCGTGTTCGGAACGCCATGGCTAGGCGCCCCCCGCGAGCTCGGCGACGACACTCGCGCCGCCGCGAACCCGGTCACCGGGGGAGACGCGCGCGCGGCTCCCCTCCGGCAGCCACACATCGGTCCGGGAGCCGAAGCGGATCAATCCGTAGCGCTGCCCCCGCCCCACCCAGTCGCCCACCGCGGGATGGCACACGATCCGCCGGGCGATCCAGCCCGTGATCTGCGTCACTGCCACCGGGGCCCCGGACGCGGTCTTGAGTTCCATGGTGAGGTGCACGTTGTGGTGGAGAGCCTTGGGACGAAAGGCAGCGAAATAGTGTTCGCCACCGCGCCGAATGGCCGTGACTCGACCCGCGACCGGAACCCGGTTCACGTGGACGTTGAAGACCGAGAGGAAGATTGCGATGCGCAGCCCTTTGCGACCCTGATCGTCCTCGGCCTCCTCGACCAGGATCACGCGGCCGTCCGCCGGGGCGACCACGTGCGCTTCACCGGGCGGGATTTGGCGCTCCGGGTTGCGAAAAAAAGACACCACAAAGACCCCGAGGCCCGCCAACGCCAGCGCGAGTGCGGGGCCGAGGGGCGCGGTCACCAGGAACCCGACCACGGCGGCACACACCAACGGCGGAGCGGCAAACCGGTAGGCGTCGGGGACGAGCAGCGCGGTGGGGCGCTCCTCGAAGGCCGGCCGCATGCCGGCCGCGGGAGACTCCGACACCGTCAATTCTTGGAACGGTCGACCAGGCGCTTCTCTTTGAGCCAAGGCATCAGCCCGCGGAGACGAGCCCCGACCTCTTCCATCGGGTGCTCGGCCGCCTGGCGGCGCAGGGCATTGAAACTCGGCCGACCGGCCTGGTTCTCGAGGATGAACTCGCGCGCGAAGGAGCCGGCCTGGATGTCGCGCAAAATCCCGCGCATCCGTTCCCGGGTGCCTTCGTCGACGATCCGGGGTCCGCGCGTCAGATCCCCATACTCGGCGGTGTTCGACACCGAGTATCGCATGTCTGCGATCCCGCCTTCGTAGACCAGATCCACGATCAATTTCACCTCATGGATCGTCTCGAAATACGCCATTTCCGGGGAGTAGCCGGCCTCGACCAGCGTCTCGTAGCCCGCCTGCATGAGCGCCGTCAAGCCGCCACAGAGCACCGCCTGCTCGCCGAACAGATCGGTCTCCGTCTCTTCGCGGAAGGTGGTCTCGATGATCCCGGCGCGGCCTCCGCCGATCCCCTTCGCGTAGGCCAAGGCGGTCTGAAGCGCGTCGCCGTTGGGATCTCGATCGACCGCCACCAGACACGGGACGCCCTTCCCTTCTTCGTAGTGACCGCGGACGGTGTGTCCCGGCCCCTTGGGCGCCACCATGAAGACCCCGACACCCTCGGGAGCGACGATCTGGCCGAAATGGATGTTGAATCCGTGCGCGACGGCCAGGTGATTGCCCGGTCGCAGGTGGGCGGCGATCTCGTCGCGGTAGATCGCGGCCGCGGACTCGTCGGGCACCGTCAGCATTACGATATCGGCTTCCGCCGCGGCCTCCGCCGGCGCCACCACCCGCACTCCTTGCGCCTCGGCTTTGGGACGGGAGCCGGAATCCTTGCGAAGCCCCACCACCACCGAGATGCCGGAATCCCGCAGGTTCAACGTATGCGCATGGCCCTGGCTCCCGTAACCGATTACCGCAACGGTTTTCCCATCAAGGCGTGCCAGGTCGGCATCCGAGTCGTAGTAGATGCGTAGGTCCATAGTATCCTGCCGGGCTAAAGGGCAACTTTTGCGGCAGCTTAGCGCGAAAGTTCCGTCGGGGGCTCGAATCGCCGGCCGGTCCTGCGCACTTCGGCCTCGGCCCGCCGCAGGTAGAAGGGAACCAGGGCGTCGGCTCCCTGGGCGCGACCGCAGCGGAGTCGTTCGAGTCCCAGCCGGCCGACAGCGACGGGTTCCGGTGCCCCCTCGGGAGGTTCCAAGACTTCGAGGTCTCCGATCCTCCGGCCACCCAGTCCGTCCGCAGCCCGGCGTGCACCATCCCCAACCAGGACGAGAGGACCAGGGGGCAGTGCGCCGGCGAGACCTCGCGCGCTGCAGACGCGGGGCTCGACGACCGCGGTCCCATCAGATCGGTACCCGGCGGCGTAGAACTCGTCACGGCGCGCATCGAGCACCGCAACAACCGTCCGGCCCGCCCGGTGGTCGGCAGGCACCACGCGCGCCAGCGCTTCGAGGGTCGGGACTGCCACCGTGCCATCGCGGCGCCCAAAGGCAAGGCCTTTGACCGTCGCGACGCCCACCCGCAGACCGGTGAAGGAACCGGGGCCAGTCGAAACGGCGAAGGCGTCCAGCGCGGCCGGCTCGAGTTCCAACTCCCCGAGCAAACGAGCGATGTGCGCGAGGAGGACCTCGGACCCCGGGCGCTCGGTGTTCGAGCGCCAGCGAGCGAGGGGCTCGGCCCCGCGTAGGACTGCGACCCCGAGCCAGTCGGTAGCGCTCTCAATGGCCAACAAGAGCGGATCGGTCGGGAGAGAAGCCGCTCTCTCCAAGCCGCTTAGAGCCCTGCGCCTTGGCGGAGCCAATCCATCAGCCGCGACCAATTGCGGGTGATGTCGTTCCAGAAGGCGAACCCCATCAGCACCACGATCATCGTGACCCCAATCTGGATCGCAATCTCACGCGTGCGCTGTGAGACCGGGGAGCGCTTGATCCCCTCGATCATCACGAGCACGGCCTGGCCGCCGTCGAGCACGGGAATCGGCAGCAGGTTGAGGATGCCCAGGTTGATGCTGATCAAGATGAGCGTGGTCAGGTACGCATCCCAGCCCTGTTGATACGACTGGTGGGCAAGCTCGGCAATGCCGATGGGTCCCGCCAGCTGTTTATGGGAGACGCGGCCGGTGATCAGTCGTTCCAGGCCGACCAGAAAGGTCTTGGTGAGGTCCCAAGTCATGGACGCCGCGATCGGCACCGCACGAAGCGGGTTCGTCTCGCGCTGCAACAATGTCGCGCCGCGCACGATCGCCGGCTCCGCCTGGATGCCGATCTGGTAGCGGCGGTCGGAGAAGCCCATCCCGAGGTCGGCGTCCACCAGGGCAGGCTGGATCGCCGCGCTCCGCTGTTCTCCCGCTCTCGCGAACGAGATCGTGAGCGTTCGCCCTTCGCTGCTGCGCACGGCCTCCGCGAACGACGCAAAGCTCCCCACCGGCCGGCCGTCCACGGCGACGATCAGATCGCCGGGAGCAAGCCCCGCCCGCGCGGCAGGGGTGTCGGGCTGGACGCTGCGAATCAGTACCGTCGCCGGGACGACGCCGAGGGCTTCGACACTTCCGAGCGCCGGCACCTCCACTTCGAGCGCCTCGCTTTCGTAGCTTTCGCCCGCGACCCGAAGCCGCTCGACCGAGAAGAGACTCGTCGCGCCGACAGGGAGCGCAG
>CAZTOE010000240.1:0-6979 GCA_964615045.1 uncultured Spirochaetales bacterium | reverse complement strand
CTGAACGATTTCCTGACCCACTTTGTGGCGTTCGTCTATGCGCACCCGAACTGGGCGGTCGCCTTGTTCGCCGGCCTGCCGGCCGTAGTCGCCATCGGCGCCGCTCGATCGCGCGGGGCGGCTCAGCCGGTCGCTCCTCCGGCCCAAGCGGTCGCACCCGAGTCGGCCCCCGAGGCGCCCGCCCGAGAGGCTGAGCCCGAAGTCACCGAAACACTCGCGCTGCCCACGCCTCCGATCCGACCAATCGAAGTGCCTCCGCCGCCGGTTCGTCTCGCGGAACGGCTCGCACGCACCAGCGAGGCTCTGGTGGGACGTCTCGGGCGACTCGTAGGCGGCCGCAAAGTTGAAGGCGAGGTCTTGGAGGAACTCGAGACCTTGTTGTTCGGTGCTGACCTGGGCGTGCGCACCGCCGACAGCCTCCTCGAGGCCGTGCGCGGGCGTGCCACCGGAGGCGATGCTGCGGCGGTTCGAGCCGTGCTTCACGACGAGATGCTGTCGCGCCTGGGCCGGGTCGAATCTCAAGAGCCCGGCTTGGTCACGAAAGCGAAGCCGCATGTGATCCTCGTTCTCGGCGTGAACGGTTCGGGCAAGACCACGACGATTGGCAAGCTGGCCGCGCGTTACTGCCGCGCGGGGAAGCGGGTGGTTTTGGGGGCCGGTGATACCTTCCGCGCCGCGGCAATCGAGCAACTCGAGGTCTGGGCCGAGCGTGTCGGGTGCGAAATCGTCAAAGGGCAACCGGGGGGTGATCCGGCCGCCGTTGCATTCGACACGGTGAAGGCCGCACTGGCGCGGGGCGCCGACGTGGCCATCGTCGATACCGCGGGCCGCCTCCAGACCACGGAGCCTCTTGTCGAAGAGCTTCGCAAGATCGTTCGCGTGATCGGTCGCGGCTGTGAGGGCGCTCCACACGAGACGCTCCTGGTCCTTGACGCCAATACCGGTCAGAACGCGATCTCGCAGGCACGCGTCTTCACCGAAGCGGCCGGCGTGAGCGGCTTGGTACTCACCAAGCTCGACGGAACCGCCAAAGGAGGCGTATTGGTGGGGTTGGCGGATGAGTTCGCCATCCCCGTGCGATTCGTCGGCGTCGGGGAGGGGATCGAGGATCTGCGCGATTTCTCGGCCAAGGAATTCGTCGAGGCGCTCTTTGAGGAATGAGGGCGGGCCCTACCTGCTGGCGCTCGATCAGGGGACGACCTCTTCTCGCGCGATCGTCTTCGACGCGGGCGCCCGTATCGTGGCGGTTGAACAGCACGAGTTCCCGCAGCACTTCCCCAAACCCGGGTGGGTCGAGCACGATCCCCAGGAGATCTGGGAGAGCCAGCTGCGCGCCGCGCGCGGAGCGCTCGCCTCCGCCGAGCTTTCCGGCGATCAAATTGCGGGCATCGGGATTACCAACCAGCGCGAAACGGCTCTCGTTTGGGACCGTGAGACCGGGGAGCCCATCTATCCCGCCATCGTATGGCAATCACGACAGACGGCGCCGCTTTGCGAAGATCTCCGCAAGCGCGGCTTCGAGACTGAAGTGCGCCGGCGGACGGGCCTTGTGATCGATGCCTATTTTTCGGCCACCAAGGTGAGATTCATTCTCGACGCTGTTCCGGGCGCTTCCGGCCGGGCCCAACGCGGCGAACTTGCCTTTGGCACCGTCGACAGCTGGCTGATTCACCGCCTGACGAAGGGTCGGGTTCACGCGACGGAGGCTTCGAATGCCTCGCGCACCATGCTCTTCAACATACACCAGCAAGATTGGGATCCAGAGCTCCTCGCCACTCTTGACCTGCCCGCTGCGCTGCTCCCCGAAGTCCTGGATTCCAGTGGGAGCTTTGGCACGGCAGACGCCGATTGGCTGGGCGCCGAAATTCCGATCGCCGGGGTCGCGGGAGACCAGCAGGCTGCGCTCTTCGGACACGGTTGCTTCGGGCCCGGCCGCGCCAAGAACACCTATGGCACCGGCTGCTTCTTCCTGATGAACACAGGCACCCAGGCTCCGACTTCAGAGCGGGGATTGGTGACGACGGTCGCGTGGCGGCTCGGAGGCGTTGTGGAGTACGCCCTCGAAGGGAGCATCTTCGTCGCCGGCGCGGCCGTGCAGTGGCTGCGGGATGGGCTTGGCCTGGTGCGTGACGCGACGGAGACCGAGGCCGCCGCCCGAGCCGTACCCGACAGTGGTGGCGTCTACGTGGTGCCTGCCTTTGTCGGGCTCGGCGCGCCTTACTGGGATGAGCGTGCGCGTGGCACTATCGTCGGCCTGACGCGCGGCACCACCCGCGAACACCTGATCCGCGCGACCCTCGAATCGATCGCTTACCAGACGCGCGACGTGTTGGAGTGCGCCGCGTCCGAGGCGGGACGCAACCTCGAGGCGCTCGAAGTCGATGGGGGCGCGTGCCGCAACGACTTCCTGATGCAATTCCAGGCCGATCTGCTCGGAGTTCCCGTACGGCGTCCGGCGATGGCGGAAGTCACTGCGTTCGGAGCGGCGGCGTTGGCGGGCCTCGGCGTGGGAGTCTATCGCGAGCGCGAGGCGATCGAGCGGCTCATCGAGCCTGGAATGACTGAGTTCGCACCGCGCATGGCGCCTGGCCAACGCGAGCTGCTCTACAGCGGCTGGAAGCGCGCCGTGGAGCGCTCGCGGAACTGGGCGACCGAGTAACGCCGGCCCCCGTGCCTCCCGTCGGCAACGATCGCAGCACGAAACCCCAGGTCATCGCCCACCGCGGGGCTTCGGCGTATCGCCCGGAGAATACCCACGCCGCGTTTGAGTTCGCCCTGGAGCTCGGAGCGGACATGCTCGAGCTCGATCTGCACCTGACCCGCGACGGGGTGGTCGTCGTCGCCCACGACGCCGAACTCGGGCGACTCGGCGGCCGCGGCCGGATTGGCGACGCCACATTGGACCAGATTCAAGGCCTCGACGCCGGCGCAGGAGAGTGCGTGCCCACGCTTGAGGAGGTGCTCGATCGGTACCCCGCCCGCTGCGAACTAAACCTCGAGCTCAAGGTGGGGCCCGTGGGGCCCTATCCCGATCTTGAAAAGGCGGCGTTGCGTGCCGTGCAGGAGCGCGGGGTGCTCGATCGGGTGTTGTTCTCGAGTTTCGCGCCGGCCGTTCTCGAAACCCTGCGTGCCGCATCTGCAGCCGCGCGGCTGGGCGTCCTCGTAGCACGGCGACCCAGACGCGGGGCGCTCGAACGAGGGCTTGCGTCAGCGAAACGCCTGAACGCGGAAGCCCTTCACCCGGCCGTGGCCCTGGTGCAACCCGACTGGATCGACGAAGCCCACGCCCGCGGCCTCGCTCTCTATCCCTTTACCGTCGACGACCGCAAGGAGTGGTCGCGTCTCCTCGCGATGGGCGTCGACGGGATCTTCACCAATACCCCAGATCATCTGCGATTCTTCATCGATTCTCTTTTTGATCAGTAACTTAGACCGGAAGTTGCCAATCAAACAGGATTTTATCTTCACAATGCTTGACTAAGGGGGGGCAAATCAAATATCTATTTGGCATAACCGCCACAAATCCTAACGATATTCGAATGACGAAGGCCGACCGCAACACCACCCCTGAATCCACGGCGCAAGCTGGAGGACCCTTCATCCTCGACGCGACCGATGTCGGGATTCTGGTCCTGCTGCAGCGCAACTGTAAACAGCCGCTGGCTGAGATCGGGAAACACGTCGAGCTCTCCGCACCTGCGGTGATGGAGCGCGTTCACAAGCTGGAAGACGCCGGTGTGATCCGGGCCTACCGCGCCGAGATCGACGGCCGTGCGATCGGCAAGGACATCACCGCCTTCATCGGCGTGTCGATCGAGCACCCCCGGGCCGTCGAGAGCTTCGAGAAAGACATCGATTCGGTGCCCGACGTATTGGAGTGTCACCACGTCACGGGTCAGCACACGCTGATGCTCAAGGTGAAAACGCGCAATACGGAATCGCTCGAACGACTGATCGATCAAATCCGTTCGGTGAACGGGGTGACCCGTACCGAGACGCAGGTGGTCCTCTCGACCTGCGCAGAACGCACGGAGCTCGCCTTCGAAGTCGGCGATGCCCCTCTCGCGAAACGCGGCCGTCGGACGCGAGTGCGGGAGAGCCGTGAAGGAGGGGTACGATGAGGCGAGTGGGCTCGGGGCGGCGACAGGGATTGTATGACCCCGCGAACGAACACGACGCTTGTGGGGTTGGCTTTGTGGCCCACATCCGGGGCGAGCGATCCCATGAACTCGTCCACCAGGGGGTGCAGGTCCTGGTTCGTCTGGAGCACCGCGGCGCCTGTGGCTGTGATCCCGATACCGGCGACGGCGCGGGCATCCTGATTCAGCTCCCGCACCGCTTCCTGCGGGCCGAGGCTGAGCGATTGGGTTTGTCGCTGCCGGCCGCGGGCGCCTATGCCTCCGGGATGGTGTTCCTGGATCCCGACGACACAGTGCGCGAATGGCAAGTCGCGGCGCTTGAAGAGACAATTCGGGCCGAGGGCCAGGAACTGATCGGGTGGCGGGACGTGCCCCACGAGCCCTCTGCGATCGGGCGTGTGGCGCGCGAGGCGATGCCGGTGATTCGGCAGGTCTTTGTGGGAGCCGCCCCCGGTCTCGACCAGGATGCCTTCGAACGCAAACTCTACGTGATCCGTCGCGTCTTCGAGAACACCGCCACTCTCCGCGAGGGCTTTGTCTACATCCCGAGCCTTTCGAGCCGCACTTTCGTCTTTACCGGCATGTTGATGTCGACCCAGCTCGAGCGTTTCTACTCCGATCTCAACGACTCGAGCCTTGACTCGGCGATCGTGCTGGTCCACTCGCGCTACAGCACGAACACTTTCCCGAGTTGGGACCTGTCACAACCTTTCCGCTACCTCGCGCACAACGGTGAGATCAACACCCTTCGCGGGAACCGCAACTACACGCGTGCCCGGGAGGGAACGCTTCGCTCGGAGCTCCTCGGGCGGGATCTCGCCAAGCTCTATCCGATCATGCGCGAAGGGGCCAGCGATTCCGCCCAGTTCGACAACATGCTCGAATTCTTGTGCCTCACCGGACGAGAGCTCCCCGAGGCCATCTTGATGATGATCCCAGAGGCATGGGAGAACCACGAGCAAATGCCCCCGGAGCTGCGGGCGTACTACGAGTACCACTCCTTCTTGCTCGAGCCCTGGGACGGTCCGGCCTCGATCGCCTTTACCGACGGTCGCAAGATCGGCGCGGTGCTCGATCGGAACGGTCTCCGGCCCTCGCGTTGGATCGTGACCGACGATGATCTCGTGGTGATGGCCTCGGAAGTAGGCGTCCTGGACGTGCCTCCCGAACGCGTGGTGCGCAAAGGTCGCCTCCGGCCCGGGAGGATTTTCTTCGTCGACCTCGAGGAAGGGCGCATCGTCGAAGACGATGAGATCAAGGCCGACTACCTGCGGCGAAAGCCCTATCGGGAGTGGGTCGACGAGAACCGGGTGCTGCTCTCCGACCTTCCTGCGGTCGAGGTCCGCAGTGAGCTCCGCAATATCGAACACCGCTTCCAACTCCAGCAGGTGTTCGGCTACACGCAGGAAGATCTCCGATTCTTGATCGCTCCCATGGTGGCCGACGGGAAGTGGGCGATCGGCTCGATGGGCGCTGATGACGCCTTGGCTTGTCTCTCGGACCGACCGCGCATGCTCTACCACTACTTCAAGCAGCATTTTGCCCAGGTGACCAATCCCGCCATGGATTCGATCAACGAGGGCACCGTGATGGCGCTCTATTCGACCCTGGGCGCGGAAGGGAATCTCCTCGAGGAGACTCCCGAGCACGCGCGCATCCTGCGTTGTGATCGCCCCATCCTGACGGACGACGAACTTGAGCGGATTCGCGCCATCGAACTGGTGGGCTTCCAGAGCCGCACGCTGAGCGCCCTCTTTAAAGTGGGCGACGCGGGTGAGGGGCTGCACTTCGCGATCCGCGCGCTGTGCCGGGAGGCCGAAGCCGCGGTGCGAGAGAAGGTCAATCTGCTGATCCTGTCCGATCGCGGTGTGAGCCCCGACCTCGCGCCGATTCCGATGCTTCTCGCTACGGGCGCGGTCCACCATCATCTAGTGCGACAGGGCTTGCGAACGCAGTGCGGCCTGATCTGCGAGACGGGCGAGGCCCGTGACGTCGCGCACTTTGCCTTGCTTCTCGGGTACGGCGCCGGAGCCATCAATCCCTACCTGGGCTTTCAAACGATCGCCGAGCTCACCGAGGAGGCTGCCTACGCGCCCGACGGGCTGTCGGTAGGGCAAGGCGTCGAAAACTACCTCAAAGCCAGCGACAAGGGCCTGCTCAAGACGATGGCGAAGATGGGGATCTCGACGCTGCAGAGCTACCGGGGGGCGCAGATCTTCGAGGCGGTGGGGCTCGACCGCGAGCTCGTGGAAGAGTGCTTCACCGGAACCGCCACCCGGGTCTCCGGGATCGGTTACGACGTCGTCGCCCGCGAGGTGGCGCTCCGCCACGGGCGGGCGTTTCCGGGCGAAAGGTTTGTGTACCCCGAGCTCGATCCGGGTGGGCTCTATCAGTGGCGGCGGCGCGGAGAGCGGCACACCTTCAACCCCGATTCTGTCGCGAAGCTCCAGCACGCGGTCCGTCAGGACAGCTTCGATACCTACAAGGAGTTCGCGAGCGCGGCCGACGGCGAGGCCGAACGTCACTGTACCCTGCGCGGTCTTCTCCATTTCCGCGAAACCGAACCCCCCGTGGCACTCGACGAAGTCGAGCCGGTCGAGGCGATCATGAAGCGCTTCTGCACCGGGGCGATGTCCTACGGCTCGATCTCACTCGAGGCCCATCAGACGTTGGCGGTCGCTATGAACCGCATCGGCGGCAAGAGCAACACCGGTGAGGGCGGGGAAGACCCGCGACGGTTTCAACCGGAGCCCAACGGCGATTCGCGGCGCAGTGCGATCAAGCAAGTGGCTTCGGGACGGTTCGGGGTGACCAGCTGGTATCTCGTGAACTCCGACGAG
>CAZTOE010000239.1:0-6979 GCA_964615045.1 uncultured Spirochaetales bacterium | reverse complement strand
GTTTCCGGATCCGATGAGCGCTCGCCGGCGACACCCCCAGCCGAGGACGGCGAGCGTCTCGAGGTCCGTTGGTGAAGCGAGAACTCCTCCCGGCTCGGGCAGGAGCTGCCACGCTTGTGTGGGTGGCGCGAGGCCGAAGATCGAGAAATCCCCGGTGCCGTCGTCGGCCACAGCGTTCGAGAAGTCAAAGCCCGCGATCGAGAAACGACCCAGGTGGTCAGTCTCGCGAGCGCTCGTCTAGACTACGCAGCCTCGCCGCGGGCTGAACCCAGGGCCACCGGGCCTCGACCACACCGCAGCCCAACGCCAGTGAATCCCCATCGGGCACGATCCCCAGGAGAAAACACATGCCCCTCTATCTCGACGAAGTTTGGCTCAAGGACCCCAGCCCCGACCGGGTGAAGGAGTTCGTCGGCATGATCGGCGCAGCGGCGAAGAGCCCCGCCTCCGTGGGCGCACCCGAGGAGGTTCGCTTCGTCGCAGGTCCGTGGGCCTCCAATGAAGAACCCAAAGTCATCTTCGTGGTCGATATCCCCGATCACTCCGCGACGTTTCAGGTCTTCGCCACCTACGTGTCGAAAGGCCTCGTCGAAAAACGGCGGCTCACCCCGATCGTCGCATGGAGCGACGTCGAGAAAATGGCGCAGCAACTCTAGGGAGCACGGTAGACCCTCGATCAAACCGCTTCCCGACGTTGCCACTGACTCCGGCCCCGGCGCCGATGACCAGACAGACTTCCGGGGGCGTCAGAACACCATCGGCAGTTGCAGATGGTTGTGGAAAATCCAGTCGCGCTGCTCGATCAGAATCGCGTCACAGCCGCCCAATTCGGCACTCACGCGGTCATAGGGTTTGCGCAGCCGGGCAGGCATCGGGCACTGCTCGTCCGGCAGCGTGCGCAGAATCTGGCTGAAGTAGGCCCAATAGACGTCCGCAGCGCTAAGCGATGACCCGATCAGATAACGGCTGGCACCGTCGCGTTGCCGACGGACGTGGGCCGTGAACATCTCGAGAATCGCGGTGGCTTTGTCGTGCGCCGCGTCTCGCGCCGGCTCGCTGTATCCGTACTGCGCGAACATGGGGTTCTGTGCAGCTGCTTGCGCCGCGCGTTCGGGACCGGCCAGGCCGAGCATGAGGAGTCGCAGGTTCCAGACGAGGCCATTCTCCCCGATCAACTCATTCACGAGGCCCACCATCGCCATCCGTTCGCTCATGTCGGCAGGCACCAGCGACGGGCCTGATCCCAGGCGTTCAGCCAGATTGAGAATTTCCAACCAGCCGACCCGAGGTGCTTCATCGTTGTAAACCGCCACAGGTGCATTGCGGTGACGCGTCCAGGCCAGTAGTTCCTCGTTCGCTCCGGCGCCGACCTGCGCCACGGGGACGTACGGCACACCACGGAGATCGAAAATCGCTTTGGCCGACATCGAATAGGGCGCCGGCAGGTCCCGTGTAAGCGCGAGGCGCAACCCACCCATGTCGCGTGCAGCCGCCGGTTCCACGTAGTCAATCTCGACGGTCATGTTGCCCTTCCTCGGGGATGCGAATCGGCGCTCCTGCAGCCCATCTACTCCTCGCGTCCCGCCGTGGCGCCGATCGCCTCCAAGCGGGTGCGCCAATCATCGCGGAGAAGATCTCGTGCCGTGTAGTCGGAGCGAAGTGGCGCAATGGTCACAAACCCCCGTGCCAGGGCGATAGTATCGGAGCGCTCGTCGCCGTTTTGTCCGAGCAGATCCTCGGCTCCATCGACGCGGCCAAACTTCACCGCATATTCGCCGGTCTCGAGACGTTCGTAGCCGAGGCGATAGAGGGAACGGCGACCTTGGGCGCACACCGCGATGCCCCGGGGTGAGGAGAGAGCGGGGTAGTTTACGTTGAGTACTGCTCCTGGGGGAAGGGAGCCATCCGCGGAGTGGACGAGCTGCTCGACCAGGCGCACAGCGAGCCTGGCGACGCGAGCGAGATGGGCACGATTTTCGTCCGTTGTAGGTTCGCCTCCGAAAAGATCGGCGCTCACCGCCATGGCGGGCACTCCGAAGCCGAATGGCCCCGCGGCGACGAGGGCGCCTCCTACGGTGCCGGAGAAGAGAGTGACCGCACCGGCGTTGGAGCCGTGGTTGATTCCCGAGATCGCGACGTCGGGAGGTGAGCCCTCCCAGGCCGCCGCCGCCACGAGGGCGGCCGTCGCGGGGCTCCCGGCGACGGCGAATTCCCCCGGCCTTCGCTCCACGACCGCGACACTCGGGAGCGTAAGAGCTGCGCTGCTTCCGCTCCAGTTGGTTTGGGGCGCGTAGACGGTCACACGGTGACCGGCCTCGATCAGCGCGCGCTTCATCGCGCGAAGACCTTCCGCCTCAATACCGTCGTCGTTGATCAGGAGAATGCCGAGCGGCTCCTCGGCCCGGGCGAGACCACCCCAAGGCCCGAATCCGGATACGCCGCAGGCGATCAGGCCGGCCGCGAATGCCGCGCGGGTCCACGCTACCCGCTTTTGCGCCGGGATGGTCGATTGATCCCTCATTTTGGGGTGCATGCGAAATCCTCTAGCGGGCGACCGGGAAAGACGTCGGAGAGCTCGGCGGGCCGGCGGAGGCAGCGAACGCGTCCGTGGGCCCACCGCCGCGAGCCACCGACGCGGCTCAAGCGAAGCTGTCGAGGGCGTCGAGATCGTCGATCGCCACGGTGGTGCGTCGGATGAACTCAAGCGAAGTCTCTCGGGGCTGCATCGCGGGCGCGTCCGGCGGCTGGCCGAGGGTACCCGACCACCACGCCAGCGCCGCGAAGAGCTGTTGGCGGTAGCGCCGGAAGGTCACGTCGAAAGCGAGCTTCGGCCCACCGCGGGATGCGAGTTCGTCGACGTAGTACGCGAGCAGACGCTTGATTTCATCGAAGGGAAGCGGCATGGAAGACTTTCTGAAGACCGACGCCGGCCTCCCGGCTAGCCCTCGCCGTCGCGGATCTCGCGAAGCCTCCCGCGCACGGAGACGCGCTGGAAGCCGTGGGAGAGGATCTGGAAGTACGCGGCCGCCTGCTCGAGCAGTTCGACTGGCGCGTCGTCGACGAGCTCCGCCACGAAACGTTTGGCCCGTGCGCTCGTCGCCTTGAGGAAGCGCTCGCCTTCGCGCGTGAGGGTAACCACCCGCTCGCGGCCCGATTCCGGATCGATCGAGAGTTCGACCAGGTGGAGCGGCGGCCGCGCCAGCCCGCTGAGCGCCTGAGAAATCGCGGGGCTCGAGACTTCGAACCAGCGGCGCAGCTGCGCCTCGATCTGCTTGCGGCGCATACGTCGGCCGTCCTCCCCTTCGGAGTGGATCAGCCAGAGAATCGCAAACTGCTTCCGGGTGAGGGCGTCCTCGCGAAAGACATCTTCGAGGGCGGTCCCGATCTCATAGTGAACCGGGTAGAAGAACTCGAGGAGCGCGGCCACGGCGGCCTCTCGGGATTGCGCCGTGCGCTCGCGACTGCGTTTTTGGGCGGTTTTTGAGCCCATGGTCCCCGCTCTGGGGGCTGGCGTCTGGCTCATCAGAACTCTCCTATTCTTCCAGTATCAACAATATTTCAAGATTTTTTATTTTCAATGTTCAAATAATTTTTCACGCCCGGTCGCCACGGACGAAGCTTCGGAATCCTGCGACTGCGGCAGGAATTGGCGATGGAGCTGGGGAACGCGGGCTCCCGCTTTCCGTTCTGGCCAGGGGACTTCCCGGGTATACTGTTCGGCGAGCCGTGATGACGGCTCCCGTGAACAAAGTGCTCTTTACTTCCGCCGAGGCGCTCTCCCCTTGTCGAGACGGAGGGTTCCTTTGTGGCCTGCTGTGCCTTCGCCGTTCTGATCGTAAGCCAGATCGCGGTCTTCCTGGGCGGCCTGCGGGTCCTTCTACCCCGTCGCTTCCACCTGGACCAGTCCTTGCCGCACGTCCACGCGGCGACCGCGTGGAAGCTCTACCCGACCCAGGAGGGAGTCGCCTCGCTGCCCTCGATGCGGCGCCGCCGCGGGTCGCCCCGCCGCTGGCTGCTGGCGGCGGGCCTCGCGGTGGAGCTTGCCCTTGGTGGCGCTGCCTTGGTCTGGATACGCGGCGAACACCGACCGGCCGTCGCCGACCCTGCGTGGACGTCGGTGTGGTGCAGCGGGACCGTCGTGACGGCGACCATGGACCGCTAACCGCGCGAAGCGCGCAACCACCGGGAGGCTTTCAGCATGGCCACCGCGGAAACCGGAATCCTGTACGCCCCGTCGGCAACCCAGCACACCGGCAAAGGCCCCGTGACGCTGGCGCGCCAACGCCGCACTCTCTTGATCTACGCGGCAGTGTGTCTGCTCGGAGTGGTGCCGCTGCTCATCGGCGCGCCGGCCGGCTGGCAAGCCGCGGGGCTCGGC
This sequence comes from uncultured Spirochaetales bacterium, assembly GCA_964615045.1. Classification (GTDB taxonomy): domain Bacteria; phylum Myxococcota_A; class UBA9160; order UBA9160; family PR03; genus JANQRO01. The sequence continues at coordinate 2,601 of CAZTOE010000239.1, read as the reverse complement.
CTGTGGGCTCCGGGCGCAGGGTTTTTGGCCGTCGGCGGCCTTGCCACCCTGCTGTTTCCCCTCACGGCGGCGCTCTTCGCGGTCTCCTTGGTCGCCTGGTTCTGGGCCGGGGCGGTAGTGGCCCCACTCACCGTCTGGCTCGGTTCGGCAGTGGTTGCAGGCGGCCTCGCCGGCACCTCGACCTGGGACGGCGCCCCCTTCGCGGCTGCCCTGGCGGTCGCGGCGACCGCCTTCGCCTTCTACCAACACAACCGGCACGCGGGTCTGACGGGCGGCAAACAGGCCGCGGCACGCGCAGGCTTCCTCCCGGCCTCTCTGGCCGAGGTGCGGGCGCAGGTCGAGGAGCGCCCGGCATCGCCGCAGCGCGAGCTCGACGGCGAAGACCTGGCCTCGCTCCGCTACCTCTTCGACCGCGCGTTGCAACCGCGCGATCGCTGGGATGGTTTTACCGTAATCGATCAATTCCAGCCCGCGGCCTTGCGATACCAGCTCAACCATATGGGCTTCGCGCTCGGCCTGGCGCAGACCCACTATCTGCCGAACTTCACCGGCTACCTCGCCAGCGCGCAGCGCAACCTGGTTGAGCGCTATCTCGAGCGCAAGGTCTGGGGGTACTGGGTCTGGGAGTCGTGTTGGGGACACCTGAACTTCACGCATTGGGACCCGGCAGACCGCGACAACATTATGCTGACCGGTTGGTACGGCATGCATGTGGGCCAATACATGCTCGCCTCGGGCGACCGCCGCTACGCGGAACCCGGGGCGCTGTCGTTTCGGCTAAACGACAAAACCACCTACGTCCACGACTATCACACCATCATCGAATCGGTGGTGAAGAACCTCGAACGCGCTCCGTTCTGCCTCTACCCCTGCGAACCCAACTGGGTCTACCCAATCTGCAATCACTACGGGATGGCCGCGCTCGCCGCTCACGATCGGCTCTTCGGAACCTCCTATGTGGGCGACCACCTGGTCGAATGGCTCGAGAAGCTCGACACCGAGTTCACCGACGAGAGTGGCACCATCATCGGACTGCGATCGGAGCTCACCGGGATCGAATTCCCCTTCCCGACGGGAGAGGCGGGATACGCCTGCTTTGCCAACTGTTTCGTCCCGGAGCGCGCGCAGCGGCTGTGGGCGGTGGCGCGGCGCGAGCTCGATGGGTTGCTCCGCAAGGACGACGAAGGCCGGACGCACATCGCGCTGCCGGGGCAAGGTATCGACGCCGGCAGCTACCGCCGCGGGAACACCCACGCGTATGCGACGATCTTGACGGCCGCGCGCGAGTTTGGCGAGGACGAGATTGCCTCGGCGGCGCTGCGCAGCCTCGAGCGCGATTGCGGGTTGGCCACCGACGGCGGCGTGCGTCGATACGCCCACGGGTCGAATCTGGCCAATGCGCTCGCGATCCAGGGTCGCATCCAGCGCACCGGCGACTTCCGCGCCTCGTTCGTCGAGGGTCCGCCCGCCGCGACGGCCACCGGTCCGGTACTGGCCGAGGCTCGCTATCCGGACGTCCTGGTCGCCAAGGCGCGCAGCATCGACGGCAACGACCTCGAGCTCGTCCTTCACGGTCGCGGTCGTGAGGAGATCCGCCTGGAACGCCTTGTCCCCGGCGGCGAGTACCGATTGGAAGGTCCGGGGGGAAAGACCCCTTTCCGCGCCGACGGTGGAGGGCAAGCGACGCTCGCGATCGAGCTGCGCGGACGGACCCCGCTGCGCATCGCCTCCCGGGGGAGCGCCTAGACCGGACGGCGCCAGGCGACGCTCTCCCTCTATGGAGCGATTCCACCCTATTTTTTTGTTGACAAAACTATTTCAATATTTTTTTATTTTCAAAAAAGAAATAATTCTTCCCAAGAAAACGCGGGCAGGAGGTTCGATGAACTTGGAATGGGCCCGGTACTGGATCGGCCTCTTTGGCGACAAAACCGACGAACTGCCGGGTGTCGCCATCCCGGCGGGCTCGCTCGTGCTGTCGCTCCTCGGCTCCGCGAATCGCGATGAGTCGCACTACACCCACCCCGACGAGTTCGACATCGACCGCAAACCGGAGGGGATCATGTCCTTTGGCGCCGGCCCACACTTCTGTCTGGGAAGTCACCTTGCCCGCATGGAGGCGCGCATCGGGCTCGAGGTGCTGTTCGATCGCTTCGCGGAGCTCAACCCCGTCGGCGATGAGGTCTCGTGGATGGACTCCTATTTCGCGCGGGGGCTCGCCACCCTGCCCGTGCGTTTCCGGGCACGCTAGCGGCGTGGGCGAGCTGCGCCGCGTCGGCAGTGTCTCGGAGTTGCGCCGCGGGAAGCCCCTCGCCGCTGAGGTGAGCGGGCGCCGTGTGGCCATCTTCAGCGTGGGAGACGCCATCGTGGCGACGGCCGGCAAATGTCCCCACGCGGGTGGACCGCTCCACGAAGGGGAGATCGACGGCACGACACTCTCCTGCCCTTGGCACGGCTGGTCCTACGACCTCCAAACAGGAGCCTGCGAAGAGGACCCGGAAACCCAACTCGAGATGTTCGAAGTGCACGTCGACGGAGACGAAATCTTCGTTCGGATTTAGAGGGCGCCTGCGATGGCTGACTTTCTAGAACAGCTGTATT
>CAZTOE010000238.1:0-6984 GCA_964615045.1 uncultured Spirochaetales bacterium | reverse complement strand
GCCGGTGAAGGCCCCCTGCTCCTCATCGTGCACGTTCTGGGCGGCGAGTACGACTCCCGACCCTCCCAGCGCGCGCCGCAGCTCCGCGAGTGCCGTAAAGGGCGGGGCGATCGCGACCTCAACCTGCTCGGCATCCGCGAGACCGGCGAACTTCGGCAGGAACGCCTCGGCGAAGGTCAGCGCCTCGCCCACGTTCTTGTGCATCTTCCAGTTGGCGGCGACGAAGGGGCGACGCATTCAACGCTCCAGGGCGGCCACGCCCGGGAGGGTGCGACCTTCGATGTACTCGAGGGAGGCACCCCCTCCCGTCGAAAGGTGGTCGATCTGATCGGCCACGCCGGCGCGATTGACGGCGGCCAGGGAATCCCCACCCCCCACCACGCTGCGCGCCTTCGAAGCCGCTACCGCGCGGGCCACGGCCACGGTCCCAGCGGCGAAGGGCTCGATCTCGAAGATGCCCATGGGTCCGTTCCAAAATATCGTGCGAGCGGTCGACGCCTCGTGGGCGTACCGCTCGGCGGTCGCCGGCCCGATGTCCACTGCGAGCCACGTGTCCGGGATCGCCTCGACGACACGGCGTTCCGCGCTCGCCTCGATCTCCTGGACGACGACGTGGTCGATGGGCAGGAGCAGGGCGCGCCCACGCCGCTCCGCGGCATCGAGGATGCGCCGGGCGTCGTCAAGCCGCTCGGCTTCGACCAGTGACCGGCCGATGGGCTTGCCGAGGGCGCGCAGAAACGTGTACGCCATGGCGCCGCCCACGGCGATCGAAGACGCGCGTTCCACCATGACTTCGAGCACACCGAGCTTGTCGGATACCTTGGCGCCGCCCAGCAGGCACAGGAACGGCGCTTCGGGGTGGAGTACGACCTCGAGGTGAGCCAGCTCCGAGCGCAGGAGGTCACCCGCGGCGACCTCTTTCATCTGCGCCGGTACGCCTGCGGTCGAGGCGTGGGCGCGGTGAGCCGTGCCGAAGGCGTCGTTGATGTAGACCTCGGCAAGTTCGGCGAGCGCTTTCGCAAAGTTGGGATCGTTTTGGGTCTCGCCCGCGTGAAAGCGCAGATTCTCGAGCAGCAGAAGCTCGCCCTCGCCGAGCCGATCCACTCCTTCGCGGGCTGAAGGTCCGACGCAGTCAGCGGCGAACGCTACCGGGCGACCCAGGAGTTCGCGCAGCCGATCGGCGACGGGCCGCAGCGAGAGCGCCGGATCGACGGCGCCTTTGGGCCTCCCCAGGTGAGAGCACACGATCACCCGCGCCCCCGCATCGAGCAGCCGACGGACGGTCGAGAGCGATGCCCGGATCCGCGTATCGTCGGCCACCGCTCCGTCCCGCAGCGGCACGTTGAGGTCGGAGCGGACCAGGACGCGCCGCCCCGCGATCCCGTCTAGCAGGTCGTCGAGCGAAGGAATCGCCACCGGTCAGCTCGCCATGCGCAACGCCAGGTCGACTACGCGGTTGGAGTACCCCCACTCGTTGTCGTACCAGGAGAGCAGCTTCGCGAAGCGGCCGTTCATGACCTTGGTATAGTCCGAGTCGAGGATGGAGGAGTGCGGATTGCCGCGAAAATCGATCGACACCAGCGGCTCATCGCACACCTGCAGGATGCCCTTCATGGGACCGGCGGCGGCCTTGCGCATTGCCTCGTTGATGGCCTCCCCACTCGCCTCGTCGCGAAGCTCCACGGACAGATCCACTACCGAGACGTCCGCGGTGGGCACCCGCATGGCGTATCCGTCGAGCTTGCCCTGGAGCTCCGGCATCACGAGGCCGATGGCGCGGGCGGCCCCGGTGCTGGTCGGAATCATCGACACCGCGGCGGCACGCGCCCGGCGGAGATCCTTGTGGGGGAAATCCAGAATGCGCTGGTCGTTGGTGTAGGCGTGGATCGTGGTCATCCAACCCGCCTCGATGCCGAATTGCTGGTGCAGCACGTAGGCCACGGGTCCCAGGCAGTTGGTCGTGCACGATGCGTTCGAAACGATGCGGTGTCGAGCGGGGTTGTAGAGGTCGGAGTTGACCCCCAACACGATCGTCGCGTCCGGATCCTTGGCGGGGGCCGTGATCAGCACACGCTCGGCGCCGGCGTCGAGGTGCTTTGTCGCCCCGGGGCGGTCGGTGAAGATGCCGGTGGCCTCAATCGCGATCTCGACGCCGAGCGACTTCCACGGGAGTTGGCCCGGATCGCGCTCCGCGAAGATCGGGATCCGCTTGCCGTCCACGACGATCGCATCGCCGTCAGTTTCGACCTCGCCCGGGAACGGGCCGTGTATCGAGTCCCAACGCAACAGGTGCGCCAGGGTGGCTGCGTCGGTGAGATCGTTGATCCCGACGAACTCGAGATCCCGACCCCGCGCAGCACGAAACACCAGGCGCCCGATGCGCCCAAAACCGTTGATTACGACCCGCGTCGCCATCCTGCTCGCTCCTTCCGATAGTTTCGCTTCGCTTGTAGTCCGCCGGCCCCGGGGCGGAAGCGATCGGCCAGCCGACCGGCAACCCTCCGGTGTCCCGCCGAGGGCCGCCGATGGCCTCCTCTGCTGCTCGGGCTCCGGCATTCCCGCCGTGCCTGCGAGGAATCCGCCCAGACTGCCGCAATGTACCCGCCAATGGTTCCCTTCGCCCCGCTTCCGCGGGGATCGAGACGGCCCACCCGGAGCCGCTCTCAGACAGCTAAGATTGTTGCGGCCCGATCGTCCCGGGGGGTGGAGATGGTCGTGGGTTCTGGCATAGATATCGTCGAGGTGGGGCGCGTCCAGAAGACCCTGCGCCGCTTCGGGCGCCGGTTCGAGGAGCGGACCTTCTCCGCTCAAGAGATTGCTGCCTGTCGCGGCTGCCCGCGGCGGGTTCCGTGTCTGGCCGCCCGCTTCGCGGCGAAGGAGGCCACCATGAAGGCGTTGGGAACCGGGTGGCGGCGGGGCGTGCGGTTTCGCGATATCGAGGTCGAGGTCGGCCCGGGGCGGCCCGAGCGGTTGCGGCTGTGCGGACGCGCCGCTGAAATCGCCCGCGACCGCGGCGCCGAGCGTTGGCACGTGGCGCTCTCGACGGGACGCGAAGTGGCCGTGGCGGTCGTCCTCCTCGAAACGGAGCGGGCTTCCGGGGAGGGTGGGTGAAGCGAACCGTCGGGTTGTGGATTTTGCTCGGCGGGCTCGTTGCGAGCCTCTGGGCGGTTCGTGAGCTAGCAGGACGCAATGAGCGACAAAGAGCGCTCCCGCAGCGGGAAGGGCGGCTGCGGGTCGCCGAGTTGAAGGCGCCGGTCACCATCCGTCGCGGTCGTTACGGGATCCCCCATATCACCGCCGATCACGTTGCCGACGCCCTGTTTGCGGTGGGCTTCGTACACGCCCAGGACCGCCTCGCGCAAATGGAGTGGTTGAGGCGATCGGCGCAAGGCAGGACCGCGGAGTGGGTAGGTGCGGCGGGCGTCGAGGCGGACCGCTGGGCCCGTACGCTGGGCTTCGCGATCCGGGCGGAGCGCGAGGCAGAGCGGCTCGACGCGCCGACCCGCCGTGCCCTTGAGGCCTACAGCCGCGGCGTCAACGCCCGCATTGCCCGCGTGGAGAGCGGGGAGGCAGCGTTGCCGCGGCCGCTGCGGGCCGTGGGCGAAGTGCCCGAGCCCTGGCGTCCCCAGGACTGCATCGCGGTGGTGCGCCTGTGGGCGTGGGGTCTCAACGGAAGCGTCGAAGCGTCGTTGGTGCTCTCCGATTTGATCGAGCGCCTCGGGCCGCGCGCCGCGCGGACGTTCTTCCCCCCTGGAGCGGCTGGCCGCATCGATCCCCTCGGCGGATCCGGGCGCTCCCGCGCCGGGTTCGACCGGAGCTTTCGCGATCCCCTTCAGGCCGCCGTCGGTCTGCGGGGGCGTTCGGTGGGAAGTAGCGCGTGGTTGGTGAACGGCGCGCTCACCGAAAGCGGCAAGCCGTTTCTTGCTGGCGATCTTCATCTCGAGGCGACCGCGCCGGGCCTTTTCTACGCAGCGCACTGGAAAGCGGACGGAGCCGAGATCGCCGGCCTTACGCTGCCCGGGGCACCGGTCTTCTGGGCCGGACACAACGGCCAAGTGGTTTGGACTCCAACCGAGGCCCGCGCGGCCGTCGTGGATCTCTTCCGCGAAACCCTCGACGATCCGGCGCAACCCACGCGCTATCGGACGCGCTCGGGGTGGCGAGCCCTCGAACGGCGGGAAGAAAGCATCGAGGTCCGCGGCGGCCAGCCGGAACATTTGATGGTTCTCACGACCCAGCGCGGCCCGTTGATCCATCGGTTGTTGCCGGGCCAAAGGCCTCCTCTCTCGGTCGCCTGGCCCGGCAACCAGAGCGGAGAAGGGATCTCGGCGTTGCTGCGCGCCGCCCGTTCCGACACCGCAGCCGATTTCCGCGCGGCGCTCTCCGATCACCACGAACCCGTCCTGGTATTTCTCTATGCCGATCGAGAAGGAGAGGGTGGGCGACAGCTCGCCGGGTTCGTTCCCCTGCGCAATCTGCCGACCGAGTTGGTCCCCGTCGAGGCACGCGCCTACGAATGGCGCGGCCGCATCCCCTTCGACGAACTGCCCGCGGCAGCGCTCGGCGACGACACCCGTTGGCTGGTCGCGGCCGACAATCCGCTGGCCGACTTCGAGCCAGTCCGGCCCCTCGAGTGGTGGTGGCGGCTCGGTCGGCGGGCGCAACGGATCGATCAATTGTTGCGCTCTGCCGCTGAACGCGGTCGCCTCGACCTGACCGAAATGGTGGCGATCCAGGCCGATGTCGCCGACGAAGGGGCGCGAGGCGCGGTGCGCCGCGTGATCGAGTTGGTGGGCGACCCCCATACGCTTCCGGCGGAGGCGCGGCGCGTTCACGAACTCCTCACCCGCTGGGAGGGATCGGTAGCGGCCGGCGAAACGGGTGCCGCCGCGTGGCACGTGGTCCGGGTGGATCTGTTGGGGACCCTTCGCGCGGCCCTCGGAGAGGAGCTCTTGACGCGCTACCTGACCCTCCGAGGGACCAGTCCCGACGCGCTTTTGGAGGGCCTCCTCGAGGCTGCCCAGGCCGGCGTCGCCGACTCCCGGGGCGAGTCGGAAAGCCTGGTCGGTCCTGCGACGCTTCGTGAGGCGGCGCGCAGCGCGCTGCGGCGCGCCGGGCTCGCGCTGCGCCTGCGCCTTGGCCCCGATCCGGCGAGTTGGAGCTGGGGGCGACTCCACCAGCTGCGGTTTCGGCCGTTCGGCTGGTCGGTCGAGGCCTGGGGGCGAGGCGCCGAACTCGGACCCTTCGCGTACGGGGGTGACGGCGGCACCATCGCCGCGGCGGAGTACGCCGAAGACGCTCCCTTCGAGGCGCGGCTCGTCTCCGCTTACCGCATCGCCTTCGACGCCGCCCACCCGGACCTGGCCCTGACTGCGTTGGCCCCAGGGGTCTCGGAGCAGCTTGGTGATCCCTTGCGGACGAGCGGCCTGCAACGATGGCTGGAAGGACGTCCCCAGGTGTTCGCGACCCACTCCACGTTGATCGACGAGCTCGCCACTCAGGAGCTGGTCCTGGAACCTTCACCGTGAGGAGGCTAGGTGAGCCGCCAGCTTCTCTACGTCTGGGCGCCTGGCTTCTATGCCGAGCTCGAGCGCGCGCGGCGCCCCGATCTCGCCCCGCGCCCCGTGATCGTCGGAGGCGATCCGCGCAAACGGGGCCTGGTCCAGGCGGCGACGGAAGACGCGCGGGCCGCCGGAATTCGGGAGGGGATGCCGGTACTCGAGGCCCTTGAACGCTGCCCGCGGGCCCGCGCGTTGCGAACCGACATGCCGAGTTACCGGGAGGCGGCGAAGCGCCTGCGCAGCTGCCTGTCGCCGGTGTCGGAGCGAATCGAACCCGAGGGTCTCGGAGCCGCCTATCTCGAGGTCTCCGGAGACCCTCAAGCGTTAGTCGAAATTGCTCGAGAGCTGACTCGCAACATCAAAAAAAAACTAGGGATTTCGATTCAGGTGGGAGGCGCGCCAAACCGTTTTGTGGCCAAGTTGGCAGCCGAGGAAGCCACGCCAGGCAAACCTCGGATCGTGACACGTGAGGAGGTCGGCACCTTTCTGGCAACCCTCTCGGTGGACCGCCTCCCCGGCGTCGGACCGAACACCGCCCGCCGCCTCGGAGAGCTCGGTGCCCATCGCGTCACGGACCTTTTGCGGCTGGGCCGGGATGCCCTCGAGGGTTCGCTTGGGAGCCATGGATTTGCGATTTGGGCGGCCGCGAACGGACAGGGGAGCGATCGGATTCGTGCCGCAAGGCACCCGCGCAGCGTTTCCCAGGAAACCACGCTTCCTCAACCGGAGCGCGATCGGGGTGTCCTCGCGGAAGTTCTGGAGGCCTTGGCGGAAGGCCTGGCGAGGCACCTCGAGCTCGAAGAGCTCCGCACCACGCGAATCGTCTTGAAGCTCCGCTATGCGGATGGCGAGCGCACCACGCGAAGTCGATCCACGGATAGAAACCTATGCAGTAGTAGAGAGTTATTCGGGATTGCTCATGAATTACTCGATCATACTGAGGCGGGCTCTCGGCCACTTCGACTGCTTGGTCTAGCGGCTACTCGGCTTACGTCGAAGCCCCGCTCCGATCGGCAGCTCACGCTCTTTCCCTCCGGCGAGTAAGCCTTTTCCCTCAAGACCGTCGGCGGGAACGCCGAAGCCGATAACGGTTATAATTTCACCGGCAGCGCGCTCTATTTTGATGGATGGAACGAGATAAGCGCTTATAATTGCAGCATTACTGGACCTGATATCGAGATATCGGCCCTTATGATGACATTCTTTCCTGATATGCGGGATATCAAACTTGAGGGTGAAGTTACACTGATCAGCAACGAGGGGGTCCTTATGATGGATTCCCTCGAAATAAGCTATGATGAGGACGGGGTGAAGCAGCTCTCCGCCCGTGGTAATGTCAGGATTGACCTTAACCTCGTTATAAGCGAGGATATTCTGCTCGATGAACCCGCTGACAACGGCGGGGGGTAATTCGGGTACAGGA
>CAZTOE010000237.1:0-7040 GCA_964615045.1 uncultured Spirochaetales bacterium | reverse complement strand
GTCATCGAGCCGGAGTATGTGGCCACCTACACGCTCTTCCGGTCGATCTTCGATAAAGCGAGTGTCGAGGCGGAAGTCGCTGCAATTCCCGATGCGCATTTGCAGTGGAAAAACTGGGTATCCTGGGACTTCATCACGTCGCCGCAGTCTTCAGATCCGGCGAACGCAGGCGTTGCCACAGCAATACTGGGTTCGCTGTGGGTGGTGGTGGGGCGGATCGTTTCGATACAGCCGCCCTGGTCCACGGCGACGTCGGCGACCACCGAACCCGCTTCCATGCTGCGAACCGCATCCTCGCCCACCAGGACCGGGGCGCGGCGCCCACTCACGTAGACGGCACCCACGAGCAAGTCGGTCTCGGCGACGGATCGCTCGATATTGACGCTATTGGAGTAGAGCGTATTGAGCTCGCCGTGGAACAGATCGTAGACGTAGCTCAGCCGCTGGAGGTTGACGTCGAGGACGTCGACTTCCGCACCCAGGGCGTGCGCCACACGCACCGCGTTGATGCCCACGATGCCCGCCCCGAGGACCGTGACGCGACCGCGCTTCACGCCGGGCACGCCGCCCACCAAAACGCCCTTCCCACCTCGATCGCGCTGGAGCAGGGTGACCCCGATCTGGACCGCGAGGCGCCCCGCCACTTCGCTCATGGGCGCGAGCACCGGAAAGCTCCCATCCGGGAAGCGAATCGTCTCGAAGGCGATCCCCAAGACGTCCTGCTCGAGAAGTGCCAGGGTGAGGTCTTTCGAGGGGGCCAGATGGAGATACGCGAACAGCGTCTGGCCACGACGCAGCGACCGCGCCTCGGCGAGACTCGGCTCCTTCACCTTCACCACGAGCTCCGGCGCCGACCAGGCCTCCTCGGTGTCGACGATACGGGCCCCCACGTCCCGATACTCGACATCGGAAAAGCCGCTGCCCTCTCCGGCTCCTCGCTCGACCAGGATCTCGTGGCCTTCGCGGGCCAGCTGCCGAACCCCATCGGGAATCACTCCGACGCGATATTCGTGATCCTTCGTTTCCCGGGGCACTCCGATTCGCATCGCGCATCTCCGTCGGGCTAGGGACTCGCCGCGTACGCCTCGATCAGGATTGCGGCGACTTCGGGCCGCAGAATGCGCGGATCGGGCGGCTCGCCGCTGCGCAGCTGTTCGCGCACCTTGGTCCCGCTGATCGAGAACGGCTTCTCGTCGGGATGATTATCCGTGAGATCCACTCGTCCGAGCGACTCGTAGAACGCCGCGAAGCCGATTCGACACGGTTGCAGGTGGAGCTCGCCGCCGAGCTGATCGAAGATTTCCTGAGCGTCAAAATCCCCCCAGATCGGCGTTCCGTCGTCGTACGGCGCATCGGCGTGCTTGCGTCCGATCACGAGATCCGAGAAGCCGTGATTCTGGCGGTAGACGGCGTGCATGACCGCTTCGCGGGGACCGCCGTAGAACATCTTGATGTCGAGGGGAATGACTTCGAACACTTCGGTGAGGTCATAACCGACCGACTCCCAGAGCGCCTCGTCCTTGTCGCCGTCCCCGAGCAGCCGGCCCTCGTAAAGGGCCTGGTAGCACCGCATCCGCACCGAGGCGGGCACGTCGTCCCCCTTGAGTTCGCCGACCAGCGGGTTGAGCACGACCCCGGTGAACAGGCCCTCACGGGTGAGGCGCTCTGCGCCCGCGACCAGCGCATACTCGTGAGCCCGATGCAGCGGGTTCCGGGTCTGAAACGCGAGCGCTCGCTGCCACCGGCGCTCGCGGATCAGCGCCCGGGTCATACGCGGCGAGAAGGCCCACCCGCCCCAGGCGGACGGGCCGGTCTCCGGGAGCGCGCGCAGACGCCCTCCCACGAGCCACCCGCGCGCATCCTCCTGGACCATGTGGCCGCCGGGATGGTCGAAGCGCTCGGTGCCGTAGACGCCCTGCACGTACCGGGGCTTGTCCCAGGCAAAGCACTCTGGCTGATCGAGCACGCCCACGACACGACCCTCTTCGGTTTGGAGCGCAATCGAGGTCGCTTTGGACGCAGTTTCGGCTTCCTCGGCGGTGGCCGGAAGCGAAAGCGGGATGCCCCAGGCGTAGCGCTTGCCGCTGCGCAAAATGGCGCCTTCGTCGAGGACGCGATGCCACTCCGCTTCTCCCATCGGGCCTTCGAGCGGCGACAGGGTGCCATCCGCGATCCGCATCAACGTCGAAAGGTCGGCCCGAGTAACGCGCAGGACCGGGAGCCCCGCCGCTTCGCGGAGCAAGGCGGCGCGCTCGCTGAGCGGCACCGTGCGATGCACGGGCGCGTCGAGCCCACCGTGGACGGGCACCAGATCGTGGGGTTGGATTGCTTGGCTCATCGTGCTCTCTGGCGGGTCTCGGTTTCATCCGCGTGGGCGGGCCTCGAGGCGACCGCTCGGCCCACAAAGCGCCCACTCGGCCCTTCGCGGCGAAACAGGTTCTGATCGATGATCTTGCCGCCGCTCATCGCCACCACCAGGTGGTCAGCGCGGGGGAACGGATACAGCGGTTGGGTGGCGAAATCCTGGTCCATCTCGCTGAAATAGGCGCCGCAATCAACGTGGGAATGATAGACCGCCGTCACGGTCGCACCCTCCGCCTCGGCCTCGCGGAGCGCATGTAAGTAATCCTGTTCGTTCATGAAAAATCCCTCGCGACCGTCGCGGGGGAAACGCTTCGGATCCCTCCGGTGGTGGAGGGTCATGTCGTTGCGGCAACGCACCGCACGCTGAAAGGGCGCCTCGGCACAGCCAATCAGGAGACCGCAACACTCCTCGGGCAGACTCTCCCGGGCGTGGGCGTAGACCTCGTTCAGGATGAGGACGGGGATGGTCACGGGCTCCAACGAGGAATCGGCTTCGATTCGCGTGCGCAGACGGGGCTACTCCCAAGTGGATGGGGAGGGCCGCGCAGTCTAGAGGAAACTCCCCGGGGGCGCGAAACCCACCTCAGCGGTGCGAGATAGACTCAGGCGCCATGACTCGCAGTGACATCGACGATCAGCGCGCAGTCCGCCCCGACGGACTGGCGATCCGGGGACGCCGGCACGCCCGGGGTTGGTCACCTCGCGACCTCTTGGAGGCGATCGCGCGAGCTCGTCACCGCGCCACAGGGCTCCGCGAGACCATCTCCCCAAGCCTGCTGCGTAGCATCGAGGAGCGAAACGAGGCGGTCCCCTTTGCCACGCTCCGGCTGGTCGCCGATGGGCTCGACTGCAACCCGGTCGAGATCACCCTGGAAGAGAGCGAGAGGAAGTAAGTCCAGGTCGTGTCGACCCCGGGTACAATGACCCGGAAAATCCGCGAACCCCAAAGGAAGTCCCCGTGGCGTCAAACTATGTCTCGGCCGCGGCGTCGCTTTGCGCGTGCCTGATCGGGGGTCCGAGCCAGGCGAGCTTCCATCTCGCCGAGATTCGGGAGCTGCTCACAAGCTTCGACGGAGACGCGGACGTCCAGTTTGTCGAGATCGCGATGCTTTCGGGCGGCCAAAACCTGGTTCAAGACACCGTGCTCGCGGCGTTCGACCAAAACGGGGATTACCTTCAGGACGTCCTCGTTGTGCCGAACGATGTCCCCAATGCTTTCGCTCCCTGGCTCATGGCAACCGCCGGCTTCGAGGCCTTGACGGGATTCGCCCCGGATTTCGTGATTCCCGCCGCGCTCCCCACGCAAGGTGGGATGATCTGCTGGGGCGCTCCCGGGGTCGACGCCCCGCCCCCAGGGAGCTGGGACCACACCGACCCGGAGAACTACGTCGACTGCCTCGCCTATGGGAGCTATCGCGGTCCGATGAACACGAAGACGGGGATCCCGACCCGACTGGACGCCGACGGACACAGCCTCCTCACCATGGGGATCGATGACGACGCAATGTTCGACACCTTCTGTTCCCAGGCCCCGATTCCGGTACGCAACGACTCGATGCAGGCAAACCTCGGGCTCGGGACGCCCTGCCCCGCCCCTCGCATCGCCACGCCGACCGTCCCGCTCGCGTTCTCGGGCCCCGGAGATGGGGGGACGATCTCCGGGCACATCCGGCCTGTCGCACCCGACCCGGCCTCGGTTTCCGCTGCCGCGGATTGCATCTTCGACTTCTGCTTCTTTCCGTCCGACGGAATCTACTTCCAGATCGAACTCGACCCGGGTTCAGCCGACCTCTACTACGGGATCGTGACGGAGGTGAGCACGACCTTCGTTCCGGGGCATATGGTCGCACCCGGTCATCTGGTGGATAACGACCCCGCGACCCGTGCGCCGATGGGCACGATTTTCACGGCGGGCAGCCAGGGCGTCACCTTCGACGACTTCGACACGGGCAACCAGCTGCAATCGGGCGAGACGAGCGACGTCCTGTATCTCCTGTTCCCTTACGGCTTTCTCTCGTACGTGGAGGAGAGCGACGGTCTAGCGCCGACCTTCACCTTCTCGCCGTTCTCGTTCGGAAATCAGTTCGTTGCTGGCCCGGTCACGCTCACCCTCCCCGAGGCCACAACGGCCTCGCTTCAGCTGGGTGCCCTCCTCGCCCTGCTGGGCCTGTCTCGAGGTCGGAGCAGCTTGCGGCGAGATCGCCCGCCGCAACGGATCCGTGTGAGCTCCGCCTGACGTCGAGACAGGCGGGGTTCATATGAAGTACATCGCCTCGGCGTCTTGGGGGTGCGGCACACCGCTTCGCGAGGCGCGCCGGCAAAGCTCCTCGAGGTCGAGGTCGCTCAGGGTTTCGGCGACGCGGTCGGCGAGCTCGGGCCACACGAAATCGGGCCGGTAGCGCACGGGCTCGCTCTCGTCGCTCTCGGTGAACCAAGTGGCGGCCGGACCCTCGAGGCTTTCGACAATATCGCGCAGCCGAATCTCTGCGGGGGGTCGAGCCAGGGTGTAGCCCCCGCCGGGTCCCCGCTTCCCGGTCACCAGACCCGACCGGCGCAGCCGTTGAAAAATCTGCTCGAGGTACCGGGCCGGAATGCCCTGGCGCTCGCCAATCACGCGGACCTGCACGGCCTTGCCGCCCCCGTTGTACGCGAGATCGAAGAGACCACAGATCGCGTATCGCACCTGGAGGGAGAAGCGCATGCCGGAAGACTAGGTCGACCGGTAGGCGAAGTCCCCCCTGCTGGGATACGATGCGGTCCCCTCCACCACATCCCCGTTCGATTGTCGCGGCGGGCCCGAATTTCAGGGCTGCACCGTTGCGCCGTTGCGCCGTTACGGTTGGAGGTGGGGTGTCGGCTCTTCAAGCCTTTCTCGAAGCGATCAAGCAGGACGAAGCGGCGCGCGATGCCTGGCGGCATCACGAGCTGCTAGCCGCGCGCCCCGCGGTCTACGGGACACTCGCGGAGCCCTACCGCCCCCTGGCGACGGCATTGCGCCAGCGGGGCATCGAAGCGCCCTACTCTCATCAGGCGCGATCGCTCGAGCATCTCGCGGCCGGCCGCCACGTCGTGCTCGCGACCCCGACGGCGAGCGGCAAGACCCTCGTCTACAGCCTCCCCGTGCTGCGAGCGCTGCGGGAAGGGCGACGCAGCCACGCGCTCTATCTCTTCC
The DNA here is from genome assembly GCA_964615045.1 of uncultured Spirochaetales bacterium. GTDB lineage: Bacteria > Myxococcota_A > UBA9160 > UBA9160 > PR03 > JANQRO01. Next base: position 1,504 of record CAZTOE010000237.1, on the reverse strand, counting down.
CGCTGCGTGCCCTGGAGCGCGATCAGCGCGACCGGCTGGAGACCGACGCACTCGCCGCCGGGTTTTCCCTGGACGGCGTCGTCGAAATCTACGATGGCGACACCCCGACCGCGCGTCGGCGCCGCATCCGAGAACATCCGCCGCGCGTCCTGATCTCCACGCCCGACATGCTGCACGCCGGCATCCTGGCCCGTCACGCCGGGTGGAAGGCCTTCTTCGAACACCTGGAGCTCGTCGTCATCGACGAGCTCCACGCCTACCGGGGTGTCTTTGGGACGCACGTCGCCCAGGTGTTGCGGCGGCTCCTGCGGATCGCGGACCACTACGGCTCCCGGCCGCAGCTCGTGGCCGCGTCGGCCACCATCGCCAACCCCGGCGAGCTCGCGGGCAAGCTCACCGGCGAGCCCTTTGAAGTGGTCGAGGAAGACGGTTCGCCCCGGCCGCGTCGGCACGTCGTCTTGATGAATCCACCCGGATCGCCCTACACGATGGCCGCCCGCCTGTTCCGACTCGCCGTTGGTCTGGGGTTGCGCACGATCGTCTTTACCAAGGCGCGGCGCATCACTGAACTGATCCACGCCTGGGTGGTGGAAGCCGAGCCCGAGCTCGCGCCGCGGGTGAGCTCCTACCGCGCCGGTTTCCTGCCCGAGGAGCGCCGCGCGATTGAACGCAAGCTCTTTGCGGGAGAGCTGCTCGGGGTGATCTCGACCTCGGCGCTCGAGATGGGCATCGATGTCGGCGGTCTCGACGTCTGCATCCTGGTCGGGTACCCGGGCAGCCAGATCGCGACGTGGCAGCGCGGAGGCCGCGTCGGGCGTGCGCGCGAGGGCGCCGTGGTGTTGGTCGCCCAACCGGACGCGCTCGATCAGTACCTGATCTCCCATCCCCGGGCGCTCTTCGATCGCGGCTACGAACACGCCGTGATCGATCCGCACAACCTCGACATCGCGGCGGCCCACCTGCCCTGTGCCGCCGACGAGCTGCCGCTGCGCGCAGACGAGGCCTGGCTGGGCGATCCGGCGGTGCGGCGCAACGTGGCCGAACTCGAAGACCAGGGTCGTCTGTTGCGCAGCGAGAGTGGGACCGAGTGGTTCGCGGCGCGCCGTCTCCCCCATCGCGACGTCAACCTGCGGAGCGCCGGCGGAAGCTACACGATCGAACTCGAGAGCGACGACGATCGGCCGCCGGTGATCGGAACGATCGGTGCGGCGCGCGCCTTCTCCGAATGTCACGAAGGCGCCATCTACCTGCACCTCGGGCGACAGTACCTGGTGCGCGAGCTCGACATCGAGACCCAGCGGGTTCGGGTTCGCGCGGTTCGGGTGCCCTGGTTCACCCGGGCGCTCTCGTCCAAGGAAACCGAGATCCTTTCGCGCGATGGGACGCGACCGGTGGGCAACTTCCGCCTGGTGCGCGGACGCGTCCGCGTTACCACGACCTTCAGCGCATATGAGCGGCGTCGCGTGCACGGACAGGATCTGCTGGGGACCGAACCCCTGGAGCT
>CAZTOE010000236.1:0-7074 GCA_964615045.1 uncultured Spirochaetales bacterium | reverse complement strand
ACCCCCCCGTGATTGAAACCGCTTGGCGAGAAACTGGCGCGCCCGACACGACTCGAACGTGTGACCTTCAGGTCCGCAACCTGACGCTCTATCCAACTGAGCTACGGGCGCGAGGAAGGGAACTCTAGCGAATCGTCCCAGCCTGGAGCGAGGGCGGAGCAGCCGGTCTGGCGCGAACCCGTCTCCGGGCCGAAATTCCGGTTCTCGAGGGAAAGCACGCGGGAAGTCGTCTGAAAACCCAGGGGACCCGGCCGATCTCGGCTCAAGCCACCTCGGCCTTGTGATGCGGCTCGGTCGGCACCGCGAGGTCGGCCCCATGCCTGACCACGGTCGGCGCGGGCCTCCGACTGTCCGACTTCAGTGGCGGCCGTTCGACCCGCGTTCGATGATCTCCTTGATGCGTTCCTCCGAGATCCGGACCTCAACCCCGGCACGCTCCTCCTGAAGGATCATCGCCGACCGCGAGTCGCGATCCCCCCACCCGCGGTTCATCGCTTCGGTCATCTCCTGTAGTGTCAAGTTCGCGAGGCGCATCGGCACGTCGAACTCGCGGCCGAGCTCGCAGGCCAGGTTCACGTCCTTGCGGGCCAGCTCCAGCGCAAAGGCCGGTGGGTCGAAGTTCCCGGCCAAAAAGTTGCGGCTGATCGCGTCGAATGTGCGTCGGCGGCCGAGGGCGCCCATGCGCACGGCTTCCCAGAGCGCGCCGGCTTCAACACCGGCCTTGACACCCAGGGTGAAGGTCTCGGCAAGCGCGGTGTTGATGATATAGCCGCTGCAGTTGTGCACGAGCTTCGCCACCGATCCGGCGCCGATCGAGCCCACCCGACGGGGTGCGTCGCTGAACGACCGCAAGACCGGCAACCACCGCTCGAATGCTTCGGGCTCGCCGCCGACCCAGATCGCCAATTTGCCGGACTTCGCGCCTTCCGGCCCGCCGCTCACCGGTGCATCGAACACCGTCACCCCGAGCGGCGCGAGCTCCGCGGCAATGGTGCGCACGACGCTGGGAGAGTTCGTGGACAGATCGAAATACACGAGCCCGTCGTGGGCACCGTCCCGAATCCCGCGGTCACCGAGCGCGACCCGCTCCACCTCCCTGGGTCCGGGAAGCGACGTGAACACGATGTCGCTGGCAGCGGCGACTTCCGCCGGGCCGGCGGCCCACTCGGCCCCCTTCTCGACGTGTGGGTCGCCAGCGCCTCGGCGCAGGTCGTACACGACCAGGTGTCGCCCGGCCTCGATGAGGTTCATTGCCATGCTCGACCCCATGGTTCCGAGGCCGATAAATCCGATCTTCACGTGGGAACCTCCCGGGTCGGTTTCGAGTGGAGCGAAGCCACGGCGCCTTCCAGGCCGGGCGCCGGTGCCAAGTAGCGGGCGAGCACGAGCGGGTCGTGCCCGGGCACGACGTGCTCCTCGCTGTCGCCGAGGCGGCGAAGGGTCCGGTAACCCTCGAGCATCTCGGTCATCGACTCGTGAGTGGTGAACGGCCGGTTCTTGAGAAAGCTCTCGTAGTAGTGGGCCGCATCTGACGCCACCACGACCCATCCTCGCTCGGTCCACACGCGAGCCGACAGCTGACCCGGAGTGTGGCCGCCGATGTGGTGCAGGGAGAACCCGGGCCGGAGATCGACGTCGCCGGCATGAAACACGACTCGGTCGCGGTAGGTCAGGCGAACGATCTCCAGCACGTCGTCCAGCCGGAAGGAGTGGCGCAGCGCCTTGTGGGTCATCGATCGGCCGGTCACGTAGGCGATCTCGGCGTCGTTTACGTGGAAACGGGCGTTGGGGAAGGCGTCCAGATTCCCGGCGTGGTCGTAGTGCATGTGGGAGATCACGACGTCGTGGACGTCGGCGGGATCGAGGCCGACGAGGGCCAGCGCTTGCTCCGGTGTGCGCAGGAAGGTGCGGCCGCGGCGTTCACCCTCTTCTCGGCAGAATCCGCAGTCGATTACGATCGACTCGTCGCCCGTCCTCGCGACCCAGAGGAAGTAATCCATGTCGATGGGCGCATCGTGGGGGTCACCATCGACGAAGACCTGTCCCCGGGTCGCGGTGCGCTCCGCGTACTTGATCGCGTAGACCTCGAAGGTCTGGGGGCTCACGAGCCGCCTTTGGCGGAGGGGAGTACTTCGAGCGCAACGCGGCCGGCGTTGACCGCGGTCGGCCAGCCGCTGTAGAACGCCAGGTGAGTGATCAGACCCTTGATCTCATCTTCGGTGACGCCGTTGGCGAGCGCCCGCTGCATGTGGAGCCTGAGTTCATCGGTGCGGTAGAGCGCGGTGAGCACGGCCACGGTGATGAGGCTGCGGTCACGCTTGGAGAGCGACGCCTCCTCCCACACATCGCCGAAAAGAACCTCGTCGCGGAGTTGGCCGAGCTTCGGGATCAGCTCGTAGACGGTCGTGGGTGCGAGTCGATCGGACATGGGGACTCCATTCGTTGTAACCGGGGTCGGTAGTCGGGATCCTAGCGTTCCTTGGATGGACCGACGGCCGCTGGCAGTCCGGGTGCGATCGGGAGTCAGGCTGGCAACCAAGCGCAATCCAGGGAGAGAGCCAACCCGACCTTGATCGAAGAGACGCGCTCCAGCGCGAGGGGCTTCGGCAGCAGGGTGAATCGCTACCCTGGAGCAGCGAGGGATTCGTGCACTACCGGGTCGCGGTTCAGGGCAAGTCGTATCACTTCGATGATCTGCGAGCGCTGCTCGCGGCGGCGAGCCCGGCGCGCGCTGGTGATCGCTTGGCGGGCCTCGCTGCCACCTCCGAGGAAGAGCGCGTAGCGGCGCGACACGCGTTGGCTGACGTCCCCCTCACCGATCTCCTTGCCGAACCCGTTGTTCCCTACGAGGTGGATGAGGTCACCCGCCTGATCGTCGACACCCACGACGACGCGGCATTCTCGCCAATCCGCTCGCTTACCGTCGGCGGCTTTCGCGAGTGGCTGCTGTCGGATGACGCCAGCTCCGAACAGCTTAAAGCCCTGGCGCCCGGTCTGACGCCGGAGATCGTCGCGGCCGTGTCGAAACTCATGCGCAATCAGGACCTCGTGGCCATAGCCCGCAAGGCGCGCGTGGTCACGGCGTTTCGCGACACGTTGGGGCTCCCCGGACGGCTGTCGGTACGCATCCAACCCAATCACCCCACCGACGATCCTGCCGGCATTCTCGCCTCGATCGTGGACGGGCTGCTCTTCGGGTGCGGCGACGCGGTCATCGGGGTGAATCCGGCGAGCGACAGCCCTGACCGGACCACGACCCTGCTCCGCGTGCTCGACGATTTGATCCAAACCCACGAGATCCCCACGCAGGCCTGCGTGCTCGCCCATGTGACGACGACCCTCGAGGTGATCGAGCGCGGGGCACCGGTCGATCTGGTGTTCCAATCAGTAGCCGGGACCGAGGCCGCCAATCGAAGTTTCGGCTGCTCACTCGCGCTGCTCGAAGAGGCGCGCGACGCAGCTCGCTCCCTCGAGCGTGGCACCGTGGGCACCAACCTGATGTACTTCGAGACCGGGCAGGGGAGCGCACTCTCTGCCGACGCGCATCACGGCTGCGATCAGCAAACGCTCGAGGCGCGCGCATACGCGGTGGCGCGGCACTTCGACCCGCTTCTCGTCAACACCGTGGTGGGGTTTATCGGGCCGGAGTATCTCTACGACGGCAAGGAGATTCTGCGTGCCGGACTAGAGGATCACTTCTGCGGCAAGCTGCTCGGGGTTCCGATGGGATGCGACGTCTGTTACACGAACCACGCGGAAGCCGATCAAGATGACATGGATGTACTGCTCACCATGCTTGCCGTAGCGGGATGTAACTTCGTGATGGGCGTACCGGGCGCCGACGACGTGATGCTGCACTACCAGAGCACGAGTTATCACGATGCGCTCTACGTCCGTTCTGCGCTCGGCCTCCGACCCGCACCTGAATTCGAGGCCTGGCTCCAGGATGCAGGCGTCCTCGACGCGGCGGGTCGGGCACGGCCGCGCATCGATGCGGCCGGTCGGGCGCAGCAGCTGCTCCTCGGCGCCGGGCGGCGGTCGTGAGCGACGCTTGGGCCCGGCTGCGCGCCTTCACTCCGGCGCGGGTGGCGATCGGTCGCTGTGGAGACGGACTACCCACGGCGGCGTTGCTCGATTTTCAGCTGGCCCACGCGCGCGCGCGCGACGCCGTGTGGGCCGAGCTCGACGTACCGGCCCTGGGTGCCGCGATTCGCGCCCACCTGGGTACGGACGCCACCGTGCTGGCGGTCGCGACGCAAGCGCCCGACCGTCGCACCTACTTGCAACGGCCCGATCTCGGGCGCGCCCTCACCCCGGCATCGCGACAAACCCTGCCGACGGCAGGGGCCTGGGACGTGGCGATCGTGGTGGCGGATGGACTCTCTGCTCCGGCAGTTCATGCCCACGCCCCCGCGACGGTCTTGGCTCTCCTGGCGGAGTTGGCGCCGCTGCGCATCGCTCCCATCGTGCTCGCACGGCAGGCGCGCGTCGCTTTGGGCGACGAGATCGGCGCCGCCCTCGGGGTGCAGTTGGTGGTCATGCTGATCGGCGAACGCCCCGGTCTTTCGAGCCCCGATAGCTTGGGGGCATACCTCACCTTTGCGCCGCGGCCCGGGCGCCAAAATCACGAGCGCAACTGCGTGTCGAATATTCGCGCTGCCGGTCTCCCTCCCGCCGCGGCGGCGCGGCGCATCGCCTTCCTGGTGAAAACGGCGCTCGAAATGCGCATCTCGGGGGTAGCCCTCAAGGATCGTTCTGGGGCGCTCGGACCGGGCGTCACGCCGCGCACCATCGGCCGCTGAAACCTTCGGCGCCAAGAAGTGGTCGAGGAAGTCCCGCACGTCGCACTCATTTTCTGCAGACATCCGCGCCTCTCCCTCCCGTTCCGAGCGACGCGGTCGACCCCTTACCTGCTCACCCAGGCGAAGGAGCGTTTCGAGGCGCGCGTGCATATACTCGCCCGTAGAGCGCTCGTCGCTCCTCGGCGAAGGAGCCCGGATTGCCCTGCTCCACGGCTCGAACACAAACCGACTGGCTCGACCCCCGGAAAGACTGCGAAGCGATCATGCGCCGGCTCGTCGGGCGCGATTTCCCCTTCGACTACCGACGCTCATTGATCGATCTCGTCTTCCTCAAGGATCTCGCCGCTCCGCGCATTGCAGGGCTGATCCACGCCAACGGCTACATTCAGCGCTTCCCGCAAAAACGCTACGACGACACGGCGATCTTCATGATGGAGTTCGTCAAGCACGGCTTCAGCTCGCCCCGCGGCGCCGCCATGATCGAGCGGCTGAACCGTCTTCACGCTCCCTTCCGCATCCGCCAGGAAGACTACCTCTACGTCCTGGTCGGATTGATGTTCGAGCCCGTCGATTGGAACCAGCGCTTTGGTTGGCGCCGGATGACCTCGACCGAGCGGGAGGCGAACTACTGGTTCTGGCGCGGCGTGGGGGAGCGAATGAACCTCACGATCATCCCCCCAACCGCCCAGGCCGCACTCCGCTTCAAAGAGGACTACGAGGCCCAATCGCTGCGGCGCACGCGGGCCGGCGTGGCGTTGACCCGGGAGCTCTTCGCTTTGATCGAGAGCTGGCTGCCGCTTCCGTTGCGGCCGGCGGTGCGACCCGTCGTTACCTCGTTGCTGGAGCCGCCCTTTCTCGCCTACTTCGACCTACCCGAGCCGAACCCTCGGCTGCGAAAAGCCGTGCGACTGCTCCTGAAAGCACGATCGCGAGCGGCCCGGTGGGTCCCCTCACGGTCCGAGCCCCGCTTCTTCATGGACGGCGCCGTAAAGAGCTATCCGGCTGGGTATCGCCCGGACCAACTCGGGCCCCCGGAAGCTTGGCGGCGCCGCCCGCGGCACGATGCGACGCGCAGGAACGGAGGATCCGCCGAGACCGACCCGCGCTTCTGCCATCATTCCGTCCCCCCCGCAGAACGAGCCGCGTCTAGCTAGGGCGGAGAGCGCCCAGGCCGGTCCGGGGGCCGGCGGGTTGATGGCCGCGACTGCTGAGGCGTAGACTGACCGCGAGGAGGCTCCATCATGCCCCAGGAATCCCCGGCCTTCGAACTCCGTGGCCTGAATCACGTGGCACTCGTGTGCCGTGATATGCAGCGCACGGTTGACTTCTACACCAACGTCCTCGACATGGAGCTGGTGAAGACCATCGACCTGCCCGGCGGTCTCGGCCAGCACTTCTTTTTCGCAATGGGAGGTGGTCGCCAGTGTCTCGCGTTCTTCTGGTTCACCGAGGCCCAAGAGCGCGTCCCCGGGATCTCCAATCCGCGCGAGAACATCGACCCCGCAAGGATCTTCGACGATCCCACCGCCCTCGCGTCGTCCCACGGCTCGATGAACCACATCGCGTTCGACGTAGCGCCCGACAAGATCGAGGAGTACCGCAAGCGTCTGATCGAGCGGGGTGTAGACGTGAGCCCCGTCATGCACCACGACACTTCGACCAGCCAAGCTGCGCCCGAGGTGACGGACCGGGTGTGGGTCAGCTCGATCTACTTCCAGGACCCGGACGGCATCCTGCTCGAGTTCGCCGCGTGGCAGCGATCCTTCTCCTCGGAGAAAGGCGATCGGACTGATCACCGCCCGGCTACGCCGGCGGATATTCCGCGCTACCGCGCGGCCGCGGGCGGCTGAGTCGGGGACCGACGCTCCCGGCTAGACGTTCGCGACGATCTCGTTGAAGGTGGCGCTCGGCCGCCTCGCCTTCTCGCCGCGGGGCATACCCGCTCCTCATGGGCGGTCGAGCGAAGCGGTGGCCCGAAGGACGGCCGGGGCCCAGACTGGGCGCTATGGCAGGAAGATTCGTGATCTACGGGCCGGGTGGGGTGGGAGGGGTGATCGCCGCCGGTTTGGCTCTCGGCGGCCACCCGGTCGCGGTCCTGGCCCGCGGCGACCACCTGAAGGCGATCCAGAGCGGTGGTCTCGAGTTCCGTCACCGTGGCGGAAGGGATATCGTCGAGGTCGAAGCGGCCGAGCTGCCGGGTCAGCTCCACCTGACCGCGGATGACATCGTGATCCTGGCCATGAAGTCGCAGCACACCCTGGGTGCGCTCGAA
>CAZTOE010000235.1:0-7085 GCA_964615045.1 uncultured Spirochaetales bacterium | reverse complement strand
GTCCGACCAGTGGGAGACTCCAGCTACTCCTTCTCGCCATTTCCGTTCGCCAAAAAGGGTGTCGAGATGAGTTTCAGCGGTCGCTACCTCACGCCCCATCCAAGGAGCGAGATCCTTGCTGAAGAGTTGCGCTCCACGCCGAAGGTCCAACAGGTAGTGCGGCTGGTCGCCTGAGGAGAAGAGGGATAAAGACCAAAGGAGATCCCATTGATCACGATCTACGGCCACGCGCAAACGCGAACCTATCGTTGCCTGTGGATGCTAAACGAGCTGGGGATCGAGTACGAACACGTTCCCACCCACTATCAAGACGGCGGTACCCAGACCCAGGCGTTTTTGGAGCTCAACCCCAACGCCCAGGTGCCGGTTCTGGTGGATGGCGATCTGCGCCTCTGGGAGTCACTGGCGATCAACCTCTATCTCGCACACAAATACGGCAAGGGTCTCTGGCCTGAGACCCTCGAGGACGAAGGGCGCACGGTGCAGTGGAGTCTATGGGCGATGACCGCGATCGAGCCCCCGCTGCTCGAGCTGCTCCTTCATCGCGCGCTGTTGCCCGAGGACGAGCGGGATTCCAAACAGGCAGCGCTGGCCGCGGAGCGGCTGCTGAAGCCGCTCGCCGTGCTCGACGCCTCGCTCGCCGATCGCGAACATCTGCTGGGCGGCGACTTCAGCGTCGCCGACTTGAACGTTGCCTCCGTCCTGTCCTGGGCCAAGATCGTGCGGCTCGATCTGTCGGGGGTCCCCCACGTCGCGGGCTGGCTCGATCGCTGCCTCAAGCGGGACGCCGCGCGCAAGGCTAGAGGCTAGGTCGGACCGGAGGCCTGGAGGGGTCCGGGGTCAAGGCTCGTGAGCTCGACGGCCATTCCGAGGGCGTCGCCGACGGGCAGGCGCGTGACGAGCGGATCGAATGGCCGGGGGAGGAGGGTCGAACGCCAATGCAGATCGAGCAGGCGTTGGCCTGCAGCCCCCTCGACCTCCTCCTGAAGGCGCGGGCGCGACAGGTCACGCGCGTCTGACAGAAGAGATCCGCGCGATTGCGGACCCCAGCGGCGCGAAAGTGCGCCCAGGCTGCATCGATTCAGGACGACGAGGACGAGCCCTCGGCTGGCCACGCGGATGCTCTCCTTCAAGGCGAGATGTGGGGAGTCGAGGAACTCGAGCGTGGTGATCAAGGCCGAAACGTCTACGGCGTGATCGCGTAGCGGAAGCCGGTGCGCGTCTGCGAGCAGCACAGGTCCACCTTTCGCGTGCGCCTGCGCCTCGCGCAACATGGCGGGAGATCGGTCCAGCCCAATGGCCACGTACCCGCGCGCAGCAAGCCAGCGTGTGAAGTGTCCGGTTCCGCACCCGATCTCGAGCACCCGCCGGGCGCCTGGAAACCAGCCGAGCAGCCATGCGATGAGTGCGCGCTCGGAGCGGTCGACGCGCCGTCCGTGCGGGGTCCCGTACCAGCCCTCATAGCGGGCGGCGCTCTTCTCAAAGATCTCCCACGACACCGGCGCCTCGAACATCCCCAGGGCAAGCGTTGGAAAGAGTGAGCACCATGGTCACATCCCCCGCAGCGGTGGCGCGTTCGAATGCCTCGCGCAGGGCCGCGAAGATCGTGTCCGCGTCGCCCCTTACGAGGGTACTCATGGAACCGACCTCGGGCTCGAGCCCTCCGCTCTCCAAAGCGAGCCTCACCGCTTCAATCGTCGGTCCCAGATGCTGTTGCCGAAGGGGGTAGACGCTGATCTGTGCGCTTACGCTCAATGTTTCCTTTTCCTTGCCGCGTATCGCCGCGACGACAGATCCTCGCTCACAACGGCCCGAATTCCTTGAGTGAGAAACCGCTACCCATGATTCCGATCGCGTGCAGCCGCCGATGCCTTTGACGATCATACCCCCTTCCGAGGTCAGGGCGGTCATGTCCGATGCAATCTCCCGAGGGTTCGGCGGACCCAGATCCGGGCGTGCTCTGGACACCGGATGAGATCGAGGACGTATTACGTCCGCTCGGCCTGAACGTCCTGCGGCGTGAGCTCGCGCGGCGCTTTGTCGACAGTCCGAAGGGGCCCCGCGAAGCCATCGATGGATTGGCTCGCGCGGATCGGCCGGCATGGGGCCCGGGATTCTACGGCTCGAGAGCCAGGCGGATTGCCCAAAGAAGCGCGATCCCGGCGATGAATGACGCGAAGTGGAGGACGTTCGCGCGAATGTCGCGGTGCTTGTTGACCTCGGGTACGAGGTCCGAGGCTCCGATGTAGATGAAGTCGCCCGCCGCGAAGGGGACGAGGAACGCGACGTCGATCCGAGCCGAGGCTGCGTAGGCGACCAGACCCCCGAGCAGAAACGTCAACCTGGAGCCCAGGTTCAGCAGGAGGGCCTTGCGTCACGCATCGCTTTTACGACGTCAATCTTGAACACATCCTTCCAGGCCGCCGGAGGATGTCCGCGATGGTCGCTCGTCAGCTTCATCGGAGCCTCCTCTCCTTGCCTTGGATGCCCGAAATCCTCGGAGGTTTCATCATAGGGTGAGTTTCGACTCCAGTGGCGGTCGTCGTGGCGATGAGGAGCACTAGGGGGGCCGGCCCGCCCAGGGGATTCCCATCATCGGCCCGAGGTCCGCCCGTGTTGTTTCCGCACCTCTTGAACCGGTCCCCTAGGCTCCCTCCCCAAGGAGGGACCTCATGGATATCATATCCACTCCGAGATCTTCCCGAGAACGCATTAAGAAAGGGAAGGGAACCCAGGATGGCGGTGACCGAACTCGGCTATCTGGCGATCGGCGTCAAAAGCCTCGCGGCGTGGAAGGATTTCGCCGCGGAGGTCCTCGCGCTCGAGGTGATGGAAGAGGGCGAGCCCTCGCGCTGCTACCTGCGCACGGACTACTGGCACCATCGCATCATCGTCGAAGAGGACGGAAGCGACGACCTCAACGCCTTCGGCCTGCGTTTGGCGGGGGCCGAGGAGTTCGAGGAGATACAGAAACGCCTCTCCGACGCCGGCGTCGACTACCAGCCCGCGAGTCGGCAGGAGGCCGACGATCGGCGGGTGCTCGAGCTGTTGCGGCTCCGAGATCCGGCGGGCAATCCCATTGAGTTGTTCCACGGTCCGCTGGTTCAGCCCGAAAAGCCCTTCCAACCCGGGCGCCGCATGCACGGTCGCTTCGTCACCGGATCGGGCGGCCTCGGGCACTGCATTCTGCGCCACACCGGCCTCGACGCCGTTTACCGCTTTTATCGGCTGCTCGGTATGCGCGGGGGGATCGAGTACCGCATCCCCGCGCCGGGCGGTGGGACGATGGACGTGCTCTTCATGCACTGTAACGAGCGCGACCACACCGTGGCCTTCGGTCCCCCGGGAGAGAAGCGGATCCATCACGTGATGTTCGAGGTCGAGAACCTGGACGACGTCGGGCTCACTTACGAGATCGTCCGCCAGCGCAAGGTCCCGGTCCCGATCCTGCCCGGCAAGCACGCCAACGACCACATGTATTCCTTCTACGTGGTCAATCCGTCGGGATGGATGTGCGAGATCGGCTGGGGCGGTCGGCCGGCGACGCACCAGTCGGAGTACTACCAGCGGGATACCTACGGCCACGAATTCCAGCCCGAGTTCCTCGAGCCCGACCTGAGCACGAAACCCGAAGGATGAGACGCCACGCAGCCCGGGCTCCCCAGGCGTCGGCGCCGCCGGAAACCTTCGTTCGACATAGGAACCACCCATGAGCACAGTCGATCTCCCCGAAGTGTCGCCTCGGCTTCATTTCATCGGGGGGGAGTTCATCGGATCTCGAGCCGGCGAGACGTTCGACGCCGTCAACCCCGCCACCGAGGAGGTGACGACGAGCGCGGCCAGGGGTCGCACCGAAGACGTCACCGCCGCCGTCGACGCCGCGCGGGCGGCCTTCGAGGCGGGCGAATGGTCCCGCGCGAAGCCCTCCTTCCGACGGGAGATGCTGTCCAAGGTGGCCGATCTCATCGAGGCGCGCTCCGACGAGATTATCCGGCTTCAATCGCTCGAGATGGGGGCGCCGATCGGCCCCGAAACGAAAGGGCCGCACCCGGTGGTCGCCCGCTCGGCGTGGAACTTTCGCTTTTTCGCCGAAGAGCAAGAGCTCGCGAGGAACGAGTCGTTCAACCGCGACGACTCCCTACTCACCTACACCATGAGCGACCCGGCCGGTGTGTTCGGCTTGATCACACCCTGGAACGGTCCTTTTATGCTCTCGACCTGGAAGATGGCGCCGTGTCTCGCCTACGGGAACTCCGCCGTGCACAAGCCCTCGGAGCTGTCGCCGCTCTCGATGCAGGTACTGTGCGAGATCTTCCAAGAGGTCGGCCTGCCCGCGGGCGTGTACAACATGGTGCTCGGCTACGGGCCCGAGGCGGGTGTTCCCCTGGTCGAGCACGACGACGTCGTCGGGGTCTCCTTCACGGGCTCGCCCGCGACGGCTCGCGACATCGCGGCACGTGTCGCGCCCGGGCTGAAGCGCACCTCCTTCGAGCTCGGGGGCAAGTCGGCCAACATCATCTTCGCGGACGCTGATCTAAAGCGCGCCCTGCCGGCCGCGGCGATGTCGATTTTCATGAACTCGGGCCAGGCCTGCGTCGCAGGCTCGCGCATCCTCGTCCAACGGCCGATTCTGGACGAGTTCCTCGCCGGATTTGAGAAGGCCGCCGACGCTTGGAAGCCGGGCAGTCCCTTCGACCGGAGCACCCGGCTCGGCCCGCTCGTGGCGAAACGCCAGTACGACCGTGTGATGAGCTACCTCGACATCGCTCGGGAAGAGGGCCGCATCCTCTTCGGCGGCGGGCGGCCCGAGGGCCTCGACAAGGGGTACTTCGTCGCCCCCACTTGCATCATCGACACGAACCGGAGCGCCCGCATTTGCCAGGAGGAGATCTTCGGCCCCGTCGCAGTTGTGCTGCCCTTCGACGATGCCGACGACGCCCTGGCGATCGCGAACGATTCGACTTATGGGCTGGCCGGCTACATTTGGACCGATTCCCAATCGACGGCGCACTACGTGAGCCACCGTCTCGAGACCGCGATGATCTGGATCAACGCGGGCTTCGACCGCGACCTGCGCCAGCCCTTCGGCGGGCTCAAGACGAGCGGCGTGGGCCGGGAAGGGGGAGGCCGGAGCCGCGAGTTCTACACGGAAACGCGCTTCACCTCGTTCCCGTTGGTTCCCCGTTGAGCCGTGACGAGATCGTGCAGGCCGCCGAGGCTATCTGACAGTGACGTCCTGGGACCGATCCCCCGATACCCACCCACAGGACCTGACCTTCGACGAAAGCCTGCGTTCTCGCGCAGTATGAATTTCGATTTTCCCTTCGGGGCATGACTTCCCCGGTCTTCACCCGGTGGCCCCTGCGCTAGGCTCGATGGATCGCGAGGCTACGCCCGCGAAACACAACGGCGCCGGAGGATCAATCCCCGGCGAAGAACCCCAGCCATTGGAGGTGTCCGATGTATTCCCGCTATTCGTTCTGGCGACCCGCCTACGCCCACGTCGGCTGTTCCGGCCATCGAATCTACGAAACCCGTGGCTATCACTGGGGCGCGGGCAGACAATTTGGTGTTCGCCGTCCGCTCCGGCATCTCAGCTACCACTTGGACCTCGACGAGGGGCAGCGCCGGCGCGTCGCGCAGGTACTCAATCGCCTGAAGCTCGAACGCGAGCAGGCCAACGTCGACGACAAACGCTCCGTCGCAGCCGTGGCGGATCTTGTGGATGCTGGAGTCCCGGAACTCGAGCAGGTGAAAGCTGCCATCGCGGCCCGGATCACGAACGCGGAACGATTGCAGATCGAGGTCGCCCGAGCCATTCGCGAGCTGTGCGACATCTTCGATCCGGATCAACGGCAAGCGTTTGCGGACCTGCTTCGGTCGGGAGCGATCTCGATCTAGCGAGGACAGGGGTCCGTCGTGGCATTCACCAGAGGCGCCGACGATGCTCGGTGCGTTGGCCCCGAACGCCGGCGGCGCTCCATCTCCTCGAAGCAGACCAGGATCTGAGCGGGAAATCAGGCTCCACGGCGGGCCCCCGGCGGCACCTCTTTCGCGAGCTCGAGGGCCACATCCTCGATCATGTCTTCCTGGCCGCCTACCGTTCGCCGCCTGCCCATCTCGACGAGGATGTCGCGGGCCGGCACGCCGTAGCGTGCCTCTGCGCGCTTCGCGAAGAGCAGAAACGACGAATAGACGCCGGCATATCCAAGGGTCAACGAGTCGCGATCGATTCGTACTGGACGGTCCATCATGGGGAATACGAGATCTTCGGCGACATCCGAGAGCGCGAACACGTCTACCCCGGTCTCGATGCCGAGGCGGTCGCAGACCGCGACAAACACCTCGAGGGGCGTATTCCCGGCGCCCGCACCGAGCCCGGCGGCAGATCCGTCGATGCGAGCTGCACCCGCCTCGATCGCAACAAGTGAGTTCGCGATTCCCATTCCGAGGTTGTGATGGCCGTGAAACCCGATCTCGGTCTCCGGCGAAAGCGCCTCCCGAAGCGCCCCGACTCGCGCACGCACATCGTCGGGTAGCATATAGCCGGCCGAGTCCGTGACGTACACGCACTGAGCACCGGCGGATTCGAGGAGCCGTCCCTGAGCCGCGATGCTTTCGGGCTCGCTCATGTGCGCCATCATCAGGAAGCCGACGGTGTCGAGGCCGAGCTCGCGAGCGACCCCGATATGCTGCTCGGCGACGTCCGCCTCCGTGCAGTGGGTCGCGACCCGAACGGTGTGAATCCCGCAGTCTGCGGCGCGGCGTAGATCCTCCACGGTTCCGATACCGGGAAGCAGCAAGGCGGACACCTTTGAAAAGCTCAGTACCGGGACGACTGCGCGCAGGTACTCCTCATTGGAGTGGCGCGAGAACCCGTAGTTGATCGATGAACCACCCAGGCCGTCGCCGTGCGTCACCTCGATCAGGGGAACGCGGGCCCTGTCCAAACCCCCGGCAATCGTCACCATCTGGTCCAGCGTGATCTGGTGGCGCTGTGGATGCATACCATCCCGAAGCGACATGTCGTGGACGACGATCCGGCGAAGCTCTTCGCTCACTTCGCCAGCTCCTGGGCCACCATT
>CAZTOE010000234.1:523-7176 GCA_964615045.1 uncultured Spirochaetales bacterium | reverse complement strand
GGCGACGCCGCTCGGGATGTCGCCACTCGAGGCGGCGGCCGGGGCGACGCGCATTATCGACCACCAGATGGCCGGCCTGATGCGCCAGCTCACCCTCGAGCGAGGTCTCGATCCGCGCGATTTCACCGTCTACGCCTTTGGCGGGGCCGCGGGTCTGCACGCCAGCGGCTACACCCGGGCCCTGGGCGCTGCGCGCTTCGTGGTCCCGCGCGGCAACCTCGCGTCGGGCTTTTCGGCGCTGGGTGTGGTCGATTCGGACGTGCTCCACATCTACGAGCACTCGGAGCTGCTGCGCGCACCCTTTGACGCCGCCCGCATGAATCAGATCCTCGAGGCTCTCGAAGAGCGGGGGCGCAAGCAGCTCGCCGAAGAAGGCATTTCCCCGGAGGCCATCGTGCTCGAGCGCAGCGCTGGGATGAAATTCTCGCTCCAGATCCACGAGGTCGAAACGCCGGTCCCGCGCGGGATTCTCGATGCCAGCGCAGCGGAGCGCCAGGTCCGTGCCTTCGTCGAGCGATACGAGGAGATCTACGGCAAAGGTTCCGCGTTTCCGGGAGCCGGTTGCGAGATCGGCGTGCTGCGGGTGCGGGCGCGAGGGCGCTCCTCAGTGCCGGCGCCCTCCGGCGTGGGGCGCGGCCGCGGCGCCCTGCCGATCGCGAGCCGAGACATCTACTGGGCCGAGCTCGGAGAAACTCGCGCCTCCGCCGTGTACGACGGGCTTTCGCTCGGGGCCGGCGACACCCTTTCCGGGCCCGCCATCGTCGAGTTTCCATCGACCCTCGTGGCATTGCGGCCGGGAGATCACGGCGCGATCGACGACCACGGCAACGTGCGGATCGATGTGGATCTGGAGGGTGCCCGGTGAGCGGCAACGCCAATGGCGCAGAGATCCAGTGGGACGGCTGGGTGTATCCCTACCGCCCGAGCCCGGAGCTCTCGATCGACCCGCGTCTCGTTTTTCACGAAGCGGTCGCCGAGACGATCGATCCGATCGACCACGAGGTACTGCGTTTCGCGCTCTGGAACGTGAACGTCGAGCATGGCAATACCATCGTCAAAATCTCGGGCTCTCCGATCGCCGCGTACAGCCACGACTTCAACCCGGTGATTCTCGACGGCTACGGCGATTTCGTCATGTTCGGGCCGTATCTTCAGTACCTCTCGTCGGCAGCGAGCTCCGCCGTCAAGTGGACCCTCGAGAACCGCTCGGAGAACCCGGGGATCGGGCCCGGCGACATCTTTCTCGCCAATGACCCGTGGATGGCGGCGACGCATCAGCCCGATGTGTGCGTGTTGGCCCCGGTGTTTTTTGAAGACAAGCTCTTTGCGTGGGTGGCGAACTCGCTCCACCAGTGGGATCTCGGGGGTACCGCCCCGGGCGGCTTCAACCCCATGGCCCCCGATGTGTTTTGGGAGCCGCCCTGCATTCCTCCCGTCAAAATGGTCGAGGCCGGCGAGATCAAGCGCGACGTCGAGGAGCTCTACACCCGCTTTTCGCGGGTGCCCGAGCTTGTTGCCTTGGACCTGCGCGCCACCTTGGTCGGCTGCCGCGTTGCCGTCGAGCGCCTCCAGCAGCTTTGTGAGCGCTACGGCCCGGGCGTAGTCAAGGCCTCGATGAAAAAACTTCAGGACGATTCCGAGCGCGCCTTCGTGGCACGGCTCGACACGATCCCCGACGGCACCTGGACCGCCGAGGGCTGGATGGAATCGGCGGGGCTCGAAGAGCGCGGCGCCTACAAAAATCGCATCACCCTCACCAAATCCGGCGACCGGTTGACCTTCACCAACAAGGGATCGAACGAGCAGATCGGTGCCCTCAACGCGACCTTTGTCGCCTGGCGCGGGGCAGCGCTGGCGAATCTGATGAGTCAGATGCTCTTCGACCAGATGTTTGTGATCGAGGGTGCACTGCGCCATATCGACTTCGAGGTCGAGCCCGGCCTCATCAACTGCGCGATCCGGCCAGCCTCGGTCTCGGCGGCGCCGGCGGGAACGCTGCTCACCACGATCGGGCTCTCGGGACTGGTTTTGTCCAAGATGCTCGCTTGCTCGAGCGACCCCGACCTGCGCTCCGAGGTGCAGAGCTGCATGGGCAGCCTGGCGTTTCCGATCAACGCCTTTCAGGGTATCGATCAGCGCGGCAATCCGTACTCGTCGTTTCTCCTCGATCCGATCGGCGCGGCGATCCCAGCCTACTCGTGGCGCGACGGCCAAGACACCGGCGGCTTTTCCTGGGACCTGCAGTCGACCATGCCCAACGTCGAGGAGAGTGAGCTCTTCTACCCGGTGCTCTATCTGTGGCGCCGCGAGCTGCCCGATTCGGGGGGCGCAGGTCGCTACCGCGGGGGCAACGCCGGCGAGTTTGCCATCACGCCCCACAAGACCGAACGCTTGACCATGTCGACGGTCGGAAGCCAGCTGGCGGTGCCAGGCCCCGGTCTCTTTGGCGGCCTGCCGACCTCGACCGCCAAGTTCGTTCACGTGACCGGGGTGGACGTCACGGCTCGGCTGCGGGAGGGAGCGCCTACCCCCACCGAGCCCAGCGAAGTCGGGGGCCAACATCACTGGGTCGCCGGCAAGACCCACAACAACAAGATCGGGCCGGGCGAGGTGTGGATCTGTTCCTGGGGCGGCGGCGGGGGTTACGGGGACCCACTGCTGCGCGAACCCGAGTCGGTCGAGTCGGACGTGGCCGCGGGCCGGACGAGCGAAGCGTGGGCGCGCGACACCTACGGCGTGGTGGTGGGAGACGCGCGAGCCACCGCCGCCCGCCGCGCCGAGATCCTACGGGAGCGGCTGGGACGCGAACCGAGCGCGGCGATTGACCCCGGGGCGCCGGCGCTGGGCCAACCGATCCACGAAAGCCTCGAGATCCGCGACGGCTGGATCTACTGCCGCCCGTCAGGCACGCGACTGTGCGCGGCCGATCAAAACTGGAAGGATGTCGCTCACCAGCGGCTGCGGCCGATTACCGAGTCCAACCCCGTGGTGCGCGACCCGAGCCTTTACGTCGACAGCAGCGTCGAGTTCCGCGAATACTATTGCCCCGCTTCGGGACTCCTGCTCGACGCTGAGATCGTCGTAGCGGGCGCCCCACCTCAATGGGATTTGCGCCCGGGCCAGACCACGCCATAGCGCGAGCTACACGCGCTCCATCACCTTGACCCCGTCTTGAAGGGGATCTTCCTCGCCCGGGTGCACCAGAAGGATCGTCTGGGCCCGATCGACGTCAGCCGCAGCCAACAGTGCCTCCACGGGCCGCTTGGGCACTCGAGGTTTTGTCAGTATGCTACCAGAATCCCGCCAAAACAAGCTGTGGGACGCCAGCTGCGGCGCTTTGTTGGGCAGCGTGGTTTTCTGCTTGCGCACTCGCCCATCGAACTCGGTGCGGACCGAACAATCGCCAGAAATATGTGTAAGCTCACGATGAAATGAAGGGAGATTTATGGCCACCATCAATACAGTGACGGGATCGTGTGAACCGAAAGATCTCGGCTTCACGCTCATTCACGAACATCTTTCGGCTGGGTTTCCTGGCTGGGAGTTCGACAATGCCGGATTCGATCGCAAGAAGGAAGTCGGCCTGGCGGTCGATCGACTAAAGGAGATCAAATCGCTCGGCGTGAATTCTTTCGTGGACCCATGCCCGATGGAGTTGGGACGCGACGTCGAATTTGCGGCTGAAGTAGCTGATAAAGCCGGTATGCGCGTCATCATGGCAACCGGTCTATACAATGAAGCCCTTGGAATCCCGCCTCATTTTCGCGGCATGCCCCCGGATGCAATTGCGGAAGTGTATGTACGTGAGCTCACTGAAGGGATGGGCAAAACTCGCATCAAGGCCGGCATCATCAAGACTGCAACTGGCGGAATCCCGGGGATGACTGAAACCGCGAAGCAGATCAGTGCCAATGAAGCCAACTGCCTCCGCGCTGCGGCTCGCGCACACAAAGCTACAGGCGCGCCAATTTTGTGTCACAACGATGAACTCGGTCCCTTTGGCCGGGAGACTCTCGACATCTTTGCCGATGAAGGGGTGAACTTTAATCGTGTTTTGATTGGGCATGCCTGTGGCGTCGGCGACATGCGCTACTACTTCGACATCCTGGATCGCGGAGCGTGGATTGGCTTTGACCGTTTTGGAATCGAAGCCATCGCCTCTGACAAGATGCGGCTGGCTTCGCTAATCGGACTGCTCGGAGTGGGCTATGACCGCATTATGCTCTCGCAAGACCACGTCGGCTGTTGGCTGGGGCGGGTCAGCGAAGTATTCAATGATTTTGTGAAGGCATGCCCGAACTGGAGTTATTCCCACGTATTGAAACACATTATTCCAACGCTCAATGAAGCGGGGGTCAGTGAAGGAACGATTCGAACTATGACGGTCGATAATCCTCGTTCCTACTTTGGCGGGTAGACGAACGTTTGCACGACTGCGCGGTGTTCGGTGTGAGCCGCTCAAGAACCAATGGGACAACTGAGCCATGGCCGAGTTTCTAAATATTCTGGACGGTATTCGGGTGCTCGATTTCTCGCAGGCGCTCGCGGGCCCGACAACGACCCGGCTGATGGCCGAGATGGGCGCCGAGGTGATCAAGGTCGAACTGGCTCCGAACGGGGACGCGTCGAGGGCGCTGCCCTTCCTGCGCGACGGACGCTCCGGCTATTACATCCAACAGAACCGCGGCAAGAAGAGCATCGGCATCGATCGCAAGGACCCGCGCGCAATCGAGCTGGTGCTCAAGGTGCTCGAGAGCTGCGACGTGCTGGTCGAGAATTTCGCCCCGGGCGCGATCGCTCGACTGGGATTTGGATGGGACGTCGTCCACGAGATCAACCCGCGCCTGATCATGGGATCGATCTCCGCGTTTGGACAGTCCGGTCCGTTGTCGACGTTGCCTGGTTACGACTACATCGGCGCTGCCTATGCCGGAGTGCTAAGCATGATTGGTGAGCCCGACGGTCCGCCGTATTTCTACATGCTCGGCATCGGGGACGTCATGACCGGTACCCATCTCCTCGCCGCCATCAACGGCGCTCTTTACTACCGCGAGAAGACCGGCAAGGGCCAGTACGTGGAGGCTTCGCTGCTCGACTCATACTTCCACTGCCACGAGGTCAACGTGCAGATGCACACGGCGTCGGGTGGCGTGATCAAGCCGCATCGCTCTGGCGCGCATCACTATGCGGCGTCGCCACTCGGTATCTTCCAGTGCCGCGAAGGCTACGTCATCATCGCCGTGCTGCCGAACCAATGGCCGAATTTCTGCAAGGCCCTGGGCAAGCCGGAGCTCGTCGAAGATCCGCGCTTCGTCGACAATCCGGCTCGCGTCGAGAATCGCGACGCACTCAACGTGCTCATCGAGGAAGCGCTCGCGAAGTTCGCGACAGCGATCGAGGCCGCCGAGGATTGGGGCTTCAAGCACCACATTCCGATTGCACCGATCCTTTCCGTGGAGCAGGCGGTCAAGCACCCGCACCTGGTCGAGCGCGAGACGATTCGGACGGTGAACGACTCGGTGTTCGGCAGCTTCCAAATCCCTGGCATGCCACTGCGTTTCTCGGAGGGAACCCGCCATCCCGATCTCCGTGCGGCCTACCTGGGCGAGCACAACGTGGAGGTATTCACGAAATATGCGGGAGCCAGCGAGGCGGCCGTGCATACGCTGGAGAGGGAGGGGGCCCTGCTGTCGAAGCCCGATCTGTAACGAGACGACCAACTCTCCTTGACGCACAGTGCCGCCTGATGGGTAAGTAGATATGGGGGGCAAATTGTGCCGCCTGGGCTGCTCGCAGCGGGGTTGGCCTGGCCGCATCGAGAGTGCGCGGCTGCGCGTGGCTAGGGTTCGGGTTGGGGAGAGGGAGGGGAAACTCTGCCCTCACATCTCTGCTCGGCGTGGCGCGGCTTCCACTACCTCAGTTTAGTAGCTTGTCGCCATGGGCACGCTTCCGAAGGGACAGCGGTCGATCGAGGACTTTCCCCGCTTCGGACTCCAACAGTTCCAGTACCGCTTCCCGGACCAGATCGAACGCGTCGCATTCGAGGTCGGCGGCGACGTCGAGAAGCCGATCCTGGTCGAGGAGCGCTTCCTTCAACTACGGCGCACGAAGCAGGTGAGTGACCTCCATTGCGTCACCACGTGGTCGAAGTGCGGCCTCGAATGGTCCGGGGTTCGGTTCCGGGATTTCTACGAGCAACTGGTCGTTCCGGATGTGCGGCCGGAAGCGGATGCCCGCCTCGTCGTTTTTCGGGGACAGGACGGAAATTGCGCGAGCCTTCCGCTCGAAGACCTGCTGGCCGGCGACGTCCTGCTTGCCGACACCCTCGACGGCCAACCGCTCTCCATCGCCCACGGAGCGCCCGTGCGACTCGTGGCCCCCGGCCACTACGGCTACAAAAACATCAAGCACCTGCGGGCGATCGAATTCTGGCGCGACGCGCGCCACTATCGCTATCCGGCGCCCAGCTTTCTCGACCATCCGCGAGCGCGCGTCGATCACGAAGAGAGAGCGGTCGGTCTACCGAATTGGATTGTACGACCGCTCTACCGACTCGTGATTCCCTCCACGCGTTGGGTCTCTCGCATCTTCCTCGAACGACACCTGAGGAAGCGCAATGGCTGATCTTCGTCTGCCGCCGTCCAACTCCTCGG
>CAZTOE010000234.1:0-513 GCA_964615045.1 uncultured Spirochaetales bacterium | reverse complement strand
CTGGCCACAGGCCATCGACATTCTTGCTGGGCCCGGCCGAAGGCGGCTACTCCGAGATCCGATCCATTCGACCACAATGGTTTCGACGCGCAGGGCCGGGAACGACCACCGCCAGAAATCAGCGGAACGCGTTGCGGTAGACCGCGGCGGGGTGGGTAGCCGGGAGCCGGTCGCGCCCGAAGATCTTCCGACGCAAAGTGCCGGGCGTGTACGCCTTCTTGGCGAGGCCCCGCTCGCGAAGCACGGGCATCACGTGCTCGGCAAACTCCGTGTAGCTGCCGGGAATGGTCGCGTTGATCACGTTGATGCCGTCGACCCCGGCCGCCTGCCACCGCTCCAGTTCATCAGCGATCTGCGGCGGCGTTCCGGTCACGCGGCTCGACCGGCCAAGCAGGATGCCGAGGTCGCGGACGGTGGGCTCTCGTTCGCCCACGGCGGCGCGGATGCCCGGCAACACGCTCTGGACTCCCTCGGCCTTCCACTCAGTCAAGGGTTGGTCGAGGGAATGCGGCC
>CAZTOE010000233.1:0-7204 GCA_964615045.1 uncultured Spirochaetales bacterium | reverse complement strand
CGTCGGCGACCAGTGGCTCGCCCACCTCGGGGCCGTAGCCCGTCACGACGTTGAAGACACCGGGCGGGAAGCCCGCCTCCGCGACGAGCTTCGCGAGTTCCAGGGTCGAGGTCGAAGTAAACTCCGAGGGCTTGACCACAACGGTATTGCCAGCGGCTAGAGCGGCGGTGAGCTTGAACGAGAGCAACAGGATCGGCGAGTTCCAGGGCGTGATCATGGCGACTACGCCGAGCGGCTCGTAGCGCGTGTACGCGAAGGTGTTGGGCTTGTCGATCGGGACGACCTTGCCCTCGATCTTGTCGGCCAGGCCGCCGTAGTAGTAGTACCACTGCGGCACGTACTGGAGTTGCCCAAACATCTCGAGCTTGAGCTTGCCGTTGTCCCGCACCTCGGCATCCGCCAAGCGCTCGGCGTTGCTCGCGATGAGGTCCCCCAGGCGGCGAAGCAACGCCCCTCGTTGGGTGGCGGAGAGGGTGGGCCACTCGCCATGGCGGAACGCCCGATGCGCCGCCCCGACGGCACGAGCGGCGTCTTCGGCGCCGCCGCGCGCCACCATGGCCCACGTCTCGCCCGTGTAGGGGTTTTGGGTCTCGAACCACTCCCCGCCCTGCGCGTCGCACCACTCTCCGCCGATGTACATGCGATAGTGTTCCACTGAGGACTCCTTCCGCAGGAAGTATGCACGCGGTCATCCGATCCTCCAACCGGTCCGCCGGTCGCAGCGTTGCGAGAAGTGCCGCGGCCCCGCACGAGCCGACGGCCGCCGCGAAGGCGACTCCCATCGCACTGCGGTCTGGGCGACAATGGCTCTCCACCCCCGGGAGGCGCTCTCATGGCTGTTGATCGGATCGATCGCTTTCGGATCCTTGGCGACAACCCGCTCAAGTTCGCCGTCTTTGGCGTCAACGTCAGCCACGGTTGCGCGATCACCACGGCCCCCGGACACATCGAGGTCGACTGGTCGGAGACCCTCGAGCTGGCGAGGGCGACCGAGGCGGCGGGCATCGAGGGGATGGTGCCGGTCGCACGCTGGCGCGGCTTCGGCGGCGCCACCAACTTCAACCACCGCTGCTTTGAGACCTACACCTGGGCCGCGGGGCTCGCGGCCGCGACCGAAAAGCTCGTGGTGTTCTCCACCTCGCACGTGCCCACGATCCACCCCGTGCTCGCAGCCAAACAGGCGGCGACCATCGACCACATCTCCGGTGGACGTTTCGTCCTCAATATCGTCGCAGGTTGGAACGCGGCCGAGGTCGCGATGTTCGGACGTCCCCAGCGCGAACACGACGAGCGCTACGCCGTCGCCGCGGAGTGGATCGAGCTGATGAAGCGACTCTGGACCGAAGACGGCAGTTTCGACTTCAACGGCCGCTTCTTCTCGTGCCCCGGTGCATACGCCGAACCCAAACCGGTGCAGCAACCCCATCCGCTCGTGATGAGCGCGGGGGTGAGTCCTGCAGGCCGCGCCTTCGCTGCCGAGCACGCAGATCTGAACTTCCTGCTGGCGCCCGATTTCGAAAGCGCCCGCGAGATCGCCGCAGACGTCCGTCGCCTCGCCCGGACCCACGGGCGCGAAGTGTCGGTTTGGGCAATGGTGTGCGTCGTGGTCCGCGACACCGAGAAAGAGGCGCGCGAGTATTTCGATTACTACGTCAACCAGCGCGGCGACTGGGAGGCCGCCAACAATCTCTACAACGTGTGGATGCGGGAATCCGAGAGCGGCGATCCCGACGCGAAGGAAGCGCATCTCCGCAACCTCGTGGCCGGCTACGCGGGCTTTCCGTTGGTGGGGACTCCCGAGCAGGTCGCCCAGGGACTCGTCGACTGTCACCGCAAGGTGGGTCTCGACGGGGTCACACTCAGCTGGGTGAACTACCGCGAGGGCATCGCGCAGCTCCGCGACCAGGTGATGCCGCTGCTCGTCGAGGCCGGCGTCCGTCATGCCCCGCCACGAGGCGCGGGCGCGCGCTAGTCGCTCTCGACCCCTCGGTCCCGGGTCCGCTACCGCCCGCCCCTCTTGACGCGATGCTGTCGTTTCGCTCGCCGCGCCGGACGCCCCGGCGAAGGGGGCTTCGCCAATCCGCCAACGAGCGGCGGGGGACCCGGCGCAGAGGGCACCTCGAGCAGCCAAGCGGGGAGCGCCGCGAGCGGCCGCTCAACCAGGCGCGAAGCTCTTCCCGACGGGGCAAACGACCTTGGAACGCCTCCCAGGGCCCGAGCGGCCGCTTCCCCCCGACCTCGATGGGAACCACCGACCATCCGCGCACGAGATAGGCGAGCGCCGCTCGTTCCGCGTCCTCGCTGGCCGCGTTTGCGCTTTCCGCGCCCGCTCCGATGCCATTGCGCCAGGCTAACGCCTCGGCCCGCCTGCGAAAAAGCGGGCCTCGACGACAAACGGGAGTTCCGCGCGACCGGACCGTGGTAGATTGAGCGCCGCGCGGTGCGTCGACTCGCACCCGTCGCATTCACACGCAGAGGAGCAGCGACATGATTGGCTATGTGACACTCGGCACCAACGACTTCGAGCGGGCGGCGGCGTTCTACGACGCGCTGCTGGGGGAGTTGGGCGCCAAGCGCGCGATGGAAATGGACCGCATCATTCTGTGGGCCACCCAACCCGGGACGCCCATGCTGGCGGTCTGCAAGCCTTACGACGGCAAGCGGGCCACCGCCGGTAACGGAACCATGGTCGCGCTTGCGGCGGGCTCCAAGGAGAACGTGGACAAGCTGCACGCCAAGGCTCTGGAGCTGGGCGGTACGGACGAAGGGGCGCCCGGCCCGCGCACGGGCACCTTCTACGGCGGCTACTTCCGCGACCTCGACGGCAACAAGCTGGTCGCGTTCGTCATGTAACGGGCCCAAGCTGAGCTGATCGCGGGGGCGGTGAGAAGCAGCTCCGGCGTTCATGCTGGCGTTTTCACGTCGGCGCTTCCGTGCTGGCATTTTCCTATCGGGGGAGCACCCATGGGTCTCGCGCTCGACCAAATCGATATCCACACGCCCGAGCTCTACGTCGAGCGCGGGTACCCCTGGGAAGAGTGGGACCTCCTGCGCCGCGAGGCCCCCGTCTACTGGTACGAACGGGACGAGGTCGAGCCCTTCTGGGCGATCACCCGTCACCCCGACGTTCTCACCGTCTCGAAGCGCTCCGACATCTTCATCAACGGCGGGCCGCGCCTGCGCCTCACCCTAAAGGGCGAAACCGAGCTCCTGCGAGGCGGCATCGACGCCTTCGGCAAGGAGCGCGGTTGGGACCCCCAGGAGCCGCCCGACTTTGTCTTCATGGACGACCCGCGCCACCGGAACTTCCGGTCGCTCGCGAGCCGGGACTTCACTCCGGCTCGGATGCGCGCGATGGCGACGCACTTCGATGAGCTGGCGCAGCGTTTCGCCGCGGAGTTCGTGGACACCCTCGAGGCGAAAACGCGCGCGCAGGGGTCCTGTGACTTCGTGCGCGAGCTGGCCGTAAAGCTCCCGCTGGCCGCCATCGGCGAGATGATGGGACTCCCGCCCGACGACTGGAAGAAGATCTTCGTCTGGACCAACGCCATCGTCGGAGAGGTGGCGCCGGAAGACATGCGCCCGGGTGAAACCGTGATCGAGGCCGCGGAGCGCGGCATGAACGAGTTCCGCGCCTACCTGGAGAAACTGATCCACGAGCGCCGCGCGGCGGGTTGCGGGGGAGAGGGACTCATCGATCGGATCGTGGCAGGGGAAGTCGAAGGCCAGCCGCTCAACGACCAGCAGCTGATTGGGTATCTGTTGCTCTTGATCGGGGCGGGCAACGAGACGACCCGCAACGCGACGACCGGTGGCGTGATCGCCCTCCTCGAGCATCCCGAGCAACGCGATCTTCTGTGCGCCAATCCGGACCTGCTCACTACCGCGATCGAGGAGATCCTGCGCTGGACGTCCCCGGTGATCCAGTTTTTGCGCACGGCGACGCAGAATTTCGAGCTCGGCGGCCAGAAGATCCGCGCCGGCGAGACCGTCGGCGTCTTCTATCCTTCGGCCAACCGGGACGAGCGCGCCTTCGACGCTCCCTACCGCTTCGATATCCGGCGCTCGCCCAACCCCCACCTCGCCTTCGGGCACGGGGCGCACTTCTGCCTTGGCTCCAACCTGGCGCGCGCTGAGCTCCGCGCGGTGTTGAAGGCGCTGCTTCCGGTGCTGCCGCGCCTGGAGATTGCCGGGGCGCCACGGCGAATCCCAAACCTCCACGTATCCGGCTACGCGACGCTCCCCGTGCGCGCGGCGTCCGGCTAGCCCCGCAGCCGGCCGGGGGCTTCTTCGCCGAAGCGGGAGTTCGCCATGAACGCGTCTGCCTTCCCCCCTTCCACCACCCTCGACGCGATTCCGCACCGGATCGAGCAGCTTCGCGCCAGCTTCGCGAGCGGCAGGACGCGGTCGCTTGACTGGCGCCGCGATCAGCTCGGCCGGCTCCAGACGTTGCTGCGCGAGGGCGGCGCCGAGTTGGTCGCTGCGTTGGACGCGGATCTGGCCAAGCCGCAGCTCGAGGCGTGGCTCGCCGAACTGGTCTTCGTCGCCTCCGAGGCCAAGCTCGCGCGCAAGCGCCTCGCGGCGTGGACCAGACCCGAGCGGGTGCGGACGCCGTTTGACCAGCGGCCGGCCCAGGCACGCGTCGTGCGCGAGCCGCTCGGTACGGTGCTCATCGTCGCGCCGTGGAACTACCCCGTACAGCTCCTGCTCGCGCCGCTGGTGGGCGCCATCGCAGCCGGAAACTGCGCTGCCCTCAAACCCTCCGAGCTGGCGCCGCACACCTCCGCAGCGCTCGCGAAACTTGTCACGCGCTACCTAGACCCGGAATGTGTCGCGGTCATCGAAGGAGGCATCGAGGAGACGACGGCGCTGCTCGAGCAGCGCTTCGATCATATTTTCTACACCGGCAACGGCCGCGTGGGCCGAGTGGTGATGGAGGCGGCCGCGCGGCACCTGACGCCCGTCACCCTCGAGCTGGGGGGCAAGAGCCCTTGTATTGTGGACGCGAGCGCGGATCTCGACGTCGCCGCCCGGCGTATCGCCTGGGGAAAGTTCCTGAACGCCGGCCAGACCTGCGTGGCGCCGGACTACGTGCTCGCGCACGAGGCCATCGAAGGTGCGCTCATCGAAAAGCTGGGCGAAACCATCCACCGCTTCTACGGCGAGGACCCGCGGGAGAGTCCGCATTTCGCCCGGATCATCAACCCGCGCCATCACACCCGGCTCGCGGAGCTCCTCGAGGGCGCGGAGGTGGCGGCGGGCGGCGGCGGCGACACTGCGCAGCGCTACTTCGCGCCCACCGTCGTGCGCGACGTCAAGCCCGACTCACCGCTCCTGCGCGACGAAATCTTCGGCCCGATTCTTCCGGTCCTTCGCGTGCGCGACCTCGATGAAGCAATCGCGTTCGTGCGCGAGCGCGAGAAGCCGCTCGCCCTCTATGTCTTCACCGCGAGCGAGGAGGCGGAGCGCAAAGTGGTCGAGGGCACCAGCTCCGGCGGAGTGTGCGTGAACGCCACGGTGTGGCAGGTCGCCAATCCCGAGCTTCCCTTCGGCGGCGTGGGTGCGAGCGGCATGGGGGCTTATCACGGCCGCGCGAGCTTCGAAACCTTCAGCCATCGCAAGCCCGTGGTCAAAAAGTCGACGCGGCTCGACCCCCGGATCCTGTACCCACCCTACTCGCGTTGGCTGACCCGCCTGATCCGCCACCGCGTTTGATGCCGATGGCCCCCCGCGACTACGACTGGCTCGTAATCGGATCCGGGTCGGTGGCAGCGTGCCGGGGCGTTAGCCGCGCTCGGCGCGAGTCGACGCCCCGAACTCTCCCCACCCATCCCAGGGGAGTCGCTTCCAGTTGATGTGGATGGCGAAAAAAAACAGCTCGTTGTCCCGGTAGTCTCCCTTCGGACTCACGAGGTTGGCATTGCGGATCCTGCCGTCCCCGAGGTTGGCCCACTCGAAGGATCCGCCCACCGCCACGTTCTCGCTCCACTGGTATTCGGCGCCGACGGCGACGCGCAGCTGTCGGTCGACCGGTAGCGCGGCCAGCCTGTCCCCCGCCTTGCCTGGAGAACTGTCCCAGGTGACTCCGGTGCGGAGCTTCCAGTCCGGGTGGAGTCGGTAGGCGACGCCGAGACTGGCGTGCCAGGTGTCGTGCCAATTGACGGGAATGGCTGCCGACCCGTTGGCGGTGCTGACCGGAATGTCACCGAGGTCGCTCCAGTCCTCCCATCCCCCGGTCGCCAGCAGCGTCAAGCGCTCGTTCAGCTCATGGTAGAGCCCGACGCGCAAATACTGCACCAAGTTCAGCTTGAGGTCGAGATTCACCTGGGCGCCGATCGGCTGCACGTCGACATCGCCATCGAACTTGAGATCGGTCTTGTACTGATAGGTGATGCCGATGCGCGTCGTGGGCAGCGGCTCGACCAGCGCGCCGACGCGGAACGAGGCCTTGATGTCGTCGGCGTCGCTGACCTTCACCCGCCCGTTGGCGGTGAAGGGGATCGCCAAGTTGTAATCCATCTTTCCGTAGGTCACGGTGGGCCCGATCGAGAGCGAGAGCCAGTCCGTGGCGCGCACGGCCACGGCGGGCCCGATATTCAACGTGAGATAGTTGATCTTTTGAACCTCGACGCGTCCCGTCCAGGTATTGTCGGGGTCGAGTGCCGCGCCGGAAAACGAGTACAGTCCCACGCCGAGCCGCCAGCGATCCGAAAGCTTGTGGACGTAGGATCCGGTGAGCAGCGGGAAGGGTTTGGCTTGGTTGCCACCGCGGCCGCCCGGGAAGCTGTCGACATCGGGGTTGAAGCGGACGTAGCCGAAGCCGAGGCCCAGGCCGCCCTGGAGCTCGTGCCCGTCGAGCCGCGTCATTCCCGCCGGGTTGTGGATGACGGTCGAGGCGTCCTCGGCCGCCGCCGCGGCGCCGGCCCCGGCCGCGGCCTGACTCGGGGTATTGAACTCGTTCACATAGAGCCCGCCCGCGCGCGCGACGACGGCGAGACAAGACACAACGATCGCGACGGCGATCGCCCCAACGCAGGAAGCCTTAGGGTCCGATGGGGACCGTTTGAACCGCTCGCAGCGAAGTGGGCCGTAGCCGGACGGCGCGCGTCTCGTCGACACATCGGGAGGCCGACCAGCATCACCGCCGCGAGGGTGGACGCTCAGCGGGGTGGCAGGAGGTACCGGGATCGTCGTCCCTCGCTTT